>JBNJDG010000005.1:0-54277 GCA_051819665.1 Nanobdellota archaeon | reverse complement strand
CATCGGTTTAATTTTTGAGGTATTAATATTTAAAACTAATTGTCTGTTGCATAAGAATGAAGCTCAAGCCCACAAAAACTAACGGACCTGGTGGGATCCAGAACAAATTGTTACTCGAATTTGATACGCAATGTGGGTTTCGCTAGAGCTCAAGCCCACTCAAAGAAGAACAAAGTTCCCACTGTTTTAGTCAAGTTTTTCTAAAAAACTTGAGAGGAACGGACCTAGGGGAATCCCCACATAAGGGTTTCACCCTTATCAACCCGTGTAACATCTGACTAAAGCCAGATCTAACTAAAAAAACTATCGCAAAAATAAAGCGGACCTAGGGGGATCCAGAACAAATTGTTACTCGAATTTGATACGCAATGTGGGTTTCGCTAGAGCTCAAGCCCACAAAAACTAACGGACCTAGGGGGATTCGAACCCCCGATCTACGGCTTAGAAGGCCGTCGCATTATCCAGACTATGCTATAGGTCCAATAATAGAAGGGAGGATAGGTGTTTCTTTTTTAAAGATTTCGTTTGGAGATGATATTATTAATGGTCTTCAGAAAATCTGATGCGGAGTTAAGCAAGAACCTGGCTTTCTTTTCAGAATAAGTTTAGGATCGCAGATAGTTTTTTGTTACCCGATAATTCTTTTATGTTTTTCATGGTTTAATTAATTAAACTAGTTAGTGTAAATATTTAACCCTAAGAATAATGGAATAAAGAAAGTCACGGAAGCCAGGTTTTCGGGTTCCTTATCTTGTCCGGAAGGTAAGTCTCCATTACATAATTGAGACCCCACGCGGCAAGAGCCTGCTGTTCAGCCCTCTTCCTCATCTTCAGCAGGAGATTCAGGGCATCAACCCATTCCTTATGGTCTTTTATGAAAGGATCATTCTTTATGGCGTCCTTAAGCCTTTTGACATCCATCTCTTTCAGAGGATGTGAGGGCAGCTTATAATCGATTATATCTTTCGGGGTGATACCAAAGAATTTTGCGCTGGGGACGCAGAAGAATTCATTGATATGGGCGGCATTACCTGATCCTACTTTAAGTGTCCTGTATATGTTCGCGAAACCGTATGGATCCCCGTCAGTGAATACATAGACTGGCAGGTTCCTGCTGTCACTCAACCTTCTTATGAATCTCCTGCATGCTCTTGTCGGAACGCCTCCGAGAGATATCAATATGCAGTTCTCCTTTCTCCAGAACTTGTGCTTGACAAGTCTCTGGAACATACCTGCAGTCTCGATAGCCAGGATGAATTTTGCGTTGGTCTCGAATTTCAATTCTTCAACCTTGCTCGGTACTGAGTATGCACCCGAGCCCATCTTTGTACAGTCTATCCTGACATCTTTTCCTGTTTCAGAGTCTTTATCCACGACAACAAGCTCGCCGGCTACGTCACCCCCCTTCTCTTCGGGGATGAAACCCATCTGTTCCCTGTTTACGAGAAGGGTGGCTTCGACATCATCCATGACTGTATCTGATTCAGGCTGCTCTTTGAATCTTGCATCTCCCCAATTCTTTGATACATAATATGCTTCCCTTTTAGTTGCGATGTCATCGCTCTCTATAAGTCCTTTGCTGAGCCCCATCATCCTGAGGGTCTGGGCGAAAGTCTTGATGGTCGAAGCAGTAAGGGTCCTTTCTTTAACCTTTCCGCTTATCCTGAAATAGCCGTGTTTCTGGTCATACTCTACATTATTAAGGCTCCTTAATGGACTTTCAACTCTGGGGGCCTGGTTCTTGAGGATGCTCTCGTGGATACTTTGTGCTATGTTCCTTATCTTGCTTATTATATCACTCATCCTCATCACCTTTCCCTATATTTGCTATGTCTTCATCATACTCTTTATTCTGGTTAGGGTCGAATTTCATATCATCCACTTTGCCCCTCTTCTCTTCCAGGATGCCTTTAAGGTTCTCGGTTGTTCTGTCCTGGTCGGCTTTTGACAGCTCGAGTATCTCTCCTAAGCTCTCTACAACATGAGGTAGGTATTTTTGTATGTAGCTCCTCTTCTTCAGTTCTTTGCCTACGTTCTTTTTCTTCTTAATATAACCTCCCAGTTTTCTTCCGCATTCCTGTATGCAGAGCTTCATCTCTTTCAGGATCTCCGGGTAATGGGCTATGGCTTCCTTGCTCTCTGAGGTAAAAGGCACCCATACTGATGAGATGTGTATGACTATTGTTATTGGTCCTTGTGGCAGAGAACCGTTACTCTGGCTCAGACCGTAGTTTTTCCAGCTTGTGTTTATTATTGCTTTTGTAGCTCCGCATGCACCTTGTTGGTAAAGCAGCGGAACGCGGTTTGCATATCTCAGGATGTTTATAGGTCCTTCGCTTTCCTGCTGTCCTCCGTAAGCTATAGCGGCTTCGATCTGGAAAGGATTTCCTCTGTAGACATTAGGTGGTCTGCTGACCGAGGTGTAGAACTCTGCATTGATCTCCTTCTTCAGCCCTTTAAGGAGAAGATCCTCTCCAATCGGGGAGATACAGTCAGTAGGTGGAGAGATTATCTTGGTTTTCTTTATCCCGTTGATAAGTTGTTCTGCCATGTCCCTGTTCATGTTCTTAGGTTTTGTATTGGGCAGCAGGGCGGCGTTCTCGCATATGGTCTTGGCAGTGCCTTCACCGATCCTTGAGAATTCATTTGTGAGGAAACTCTGCAAAGTTCTTGCATCGGTCCATCTCATCATCTTCATGAGGAAGCCTATTTCCACACCATAAGGATGAGGTTTTATCTCTTTGGGTTCTGCAGGTAGATTCTCAGTGCCTCTTGTGAAGATAAGCTGTTCTGCTTTAGGATTAGTATAGATGATGGTGACATGTGGATTGGTGATGGCTGTCTGTTTTATGTATTCGTCCACGGACTGTGCGCCTTTGTAATAACTTCCTTCAAGGTCCATCTCGATCCTTGTGCCGTGGTTCTTATGCCATTCTACAGTCTGTGAGTTCAGGAGCTGAGGTTTGTTCTTCTGGGTCTCTATCTGAAGTTCGTTGTAATTTGCGGGTTCATCGGGCGCAGTCTTGGAGGTTATCTTGACAGGCCTGCCTGTTGTAAGTTGTGCATACATCACAGATGCGCTTATTCCGATACCCTGCTGTCCCCTCGACTGGGCCAGTTTATGGAACTTACTTCCGTAAAGGAGCTTGGCAAATATGTTCGGGATCTGTTTTTTCACTATGCCGGGACCGTTATCCTCGACGATAATCCTGTATCGGTCATTACCCATCTCTATTATCTCTATAGATAGTTCGGGAAGGATCCTCGCTTCTTCGCATGCATCAAGGCTGTTATCTACAGCTTCTTTTATCGTAGTAAGGAGGGCTTTCCTTTTGCTGTCAAAGCCCAATAGATGTCTGTTCTTGGCAAAAAACTCAGATATAGAGATATCCCTCTGTTTTGATGCCATGTCTTCAGCAGTATTTTTTGTTGCCATCGAATCGACTTCCTGAAGAATTCTTTATATATTTTGTGTTCCTAGCTGATTCTCCATCTCTTCTCTTTTGAATTCTCTTCTTTTCTTTTCCAGCCATTTGTATACGGATGAATGTGGGCTTCCGGAAAGCAGGGAATCGATGGCTCTCCTCGCTATATCGACATTCTCCGCAAGACCTATTATACCGACAGTCTTTCCATATACAGAAACATTGACCTCGCTGAGCTCTTCTATGATCTCCCTCGATCTTCCATCCTTACCGATCACTCTGCCCTTGAGCCTCGGGATGTGGTTGTTGTTCTTGACATAATCCTTGATTGAGAGGGATTCGTAGACATTGTCCTGTTTTAGGAGAGTTTTTGCTATGTCAGGGTTGAACCCTCTCCCTATGGCCTTTATGATCTCCCTTACAGTATAGAGATTTATCGGATCCTCTCCTGAGACAGTCACTTCTCCCTCGTTAGAGTCAATCTCGAGATCTGTACGGGTATATTCTTCCAGGTCCTTCTTTGTCTCCCCGTCTTTCCCTATAAGCACAGCTACTCTGTCCTTGGGTATCTTCAGGGTATAATAGTGTTCACTCATACAGGCAGGGATTAATCACGCTTTTAAAAAGATTGTGGATTATTGTCTTTCCGGGAAAAGCTTTCCAACCAAACTTATTTAAACCGGTTTATTTGTTTAGAACACATGGTTAACGATGAATATCTGGACACTGCAATATATGCTGCAAGGGAAGCGGGAAAGCTTCTCATGGATCAATTGAATTCTGCTGCAAGAGAGGATGATCTTTCTAATCCTTCTGTAAAACAGGACAAAGATTCGGAATCTTTGATCCTTAAGATCCTTAAACATGAATTTCCGGATCATGGCTTTTTAGGTGAGGAATTCGGAGAGATAAATCCGCAGGCAGAGTATAAATGGATCATCGACCCGATCGATGGGACCAATAATTATACTGGTGGCAGAGATTCATTCTCTGTCTCGATCGGTCTGGAGAATAACAATAATATGGTTCTTGGTGTTGTTTATCTTCCGAAAAAGGATGAATTGTTCCACGCAATCAAGGGAAAGGGGGCCTATCTGAACGATAAAGCAATCTCAATCAATAACAAGGAAGATCCGTTAGAGTCAATAATCACCTATTCCACTTATCCCGGCGAAGAAAAAAAGACTGAAAAGTTAAATAAAAAGATCCTGGCTGCATTCCCTAAAGTTAAATACTTCGGCTTCTCGGATAAGGAGAATCTCGACCCTGTATTCGGAAGAGGATCCATGGCGGCGGAATTCTGCTATCTCGCTTGCGGAAGGATAGATGGAGTGGTAAGGTTGAAACAGAAACCATGGGATGTTGCAGCAGGAAGTGTCATTGCAAAAGAAGCAGGAGCAGAGATGAATAACCTTGAGGGTGGAGAATGCAGCATATATGAAGGGGATTATATCGCAGCGAATCCAAAACTTCTGAAGAAGATCAATCATATCATAAATGGCCATGATTTATATAATTAACTTTTTTTCAGAAAAATTTGTAAAAAAACTTAATTTTTTCAGGCTGGTGTTATGGTCACGAGGACTTCCCTTTTTTCTCTCGGTCCGTCGAATTCGCATAAGAAGATGTTCTGCCAGCGGGAGAGTGCCAGAGAATTATCTTTCACGGGTATTGTTTCACTCGGTCCTATAAGCCCGGATTTAAGATGGGAATCCCCGTTGCCGTCCTGCTGGTCATGTTTCCATATACCTTTTGGTACAAGCTTTTTCATCAGTCCGATGACATCCTGCTGTACACTCTCATCCCAGTTCTCCTGGATCATGATGGCGGCGGTAGCTCCTCTTACATAGACATTGGCAGTCCCTTCTTCAATGGATGATCCTTTCACCGCTCTTTCCACTTCATCAGTTATGTCATAAAGGGCTTCTCTCTCCCCTGTTTTCAGCTCAATCCTGCTTTGCATGCTTATTCAGCTCCGACTGGACAATTGCGGGCGTCACGATGCCTATCAGAGCGAAGAGAAGGAACCACAATACATTGTTATTATCTCCCTTGACTTTCTTGGAGAATGATTCTGCATATTTGTAGAGCCAGAATAGGTTTGCTATGGGTATTATGATCAGCCATGCTGTGGGGATATTTCCGCCTAGCTTGTTGATCTCGTTCTTCGTCTTTACGCTCCAGACGATGCCGTATATGAAAAGGGTGATGAATGTAAGAACATAAACGAGGAGTATGTTCCTTTTCTTTATATCCGCTTTGGGCTTTTCTGTATTCTTGTTGTTCTTGGCTTCAGGTGGGTCGGGGAATTTAGGTGGATTCTCAGCGACATCCTCCCCATAAGCTGTCTTTTCAGCCTTAAGGATATCTTCTCTCCTGTACCCTGCATCAATAAGTGCGTTCCTTAAGGCCACTCTGTCATAATTGTCCTTGTTCTCCCTGAAGTATTCGATGACCTCATCCATGGCTATAATTTCACGATGAGCATTAATATATTTTTTGGAAATCCCTTATCTCAAAGAATCCATGATACTGTCAACCTTTTCATTATCTACCAGCTTGTAGAAAAAATTCGAGATGTTCTTTATATCCCTCTCAAGGTACTCTTTCGCTGCAGGGCTTTTGGTGTCAAGGCTTTGGCTGAAGTCAATGAATACAGGCTTCTGTTCATAGTTGAGTATATTGAAGGCAGATATGTCCGCATGAACAAGACCTCCTTCATACAATCTTTTCATGTTCTCTGTGATACTCTTCAGGAAATCTTCCGGTGATTCTATCTCTGAGTCCTTCAGCTGGGGGGCGGGCTCTTTCTTCCCAATATATTCCTCAACGAGGATATTGTATGAGAAATGCAGTGGTGTCGGTACTTTCATGCCTGCTTCTCTTGCTTTATGGAGGTTCCTGAATTCTCTCTGGGTCCAGGTGAAGATCACGTGTCTTTTGTTCTTACGGATATTGTAATATCTTTCGTCTTCTCTCAGGTAACGGTACATCTTGTTGAAATCACAATTCTCAAGCCGGTAGATCTTTATTACAACAAGCTTCCCATCCTTTCTCCTGGCCGAGAATATATTGGCTTCCTTGCCTAAGGCTACAGGGCCGATAAGCTCGTCGAAATATCCCTGGCTCTGGAGTCTGAACAGGTTCTTCTGCGTGAATTCATCAAAGACATTCTGGTATGTCTTGAATTTCTCTCTTGTGACTCTGGCCATATTATCCAGTAGTTTTTCTGTTTTTAAAAAACCTGTCATTTGGACAGGTGTCTGAACAGGATGAATAGCATGGTTAAGACCAAGCTTATGAGGATGGAGCTGGATAGCGGGAAATAGAAAGTGAAATTCTCTTTTTCTATTTTTATATCTCCCGGAAGAGAACCAAACTTTATCCCTGCTTTGAAGAGGACACCTGCGATCAGGAGAGCGATGCCTATGATGAGGAGTATATTGCCTGTATCCTGTTCCATGATGCCTTCATAAGAAGAGGGTATTAATAACTATTTCTTTTCTATATAGAAAATAAAAAACAGAAAACTATATAAATCTATACCACATACCCCTTTGCAACCGCATAATAAGGTCCTTCATCGAGTGTTTATTGTATAAACCACCATGAGATGGAGCCACTCTTGTGCGGAAAAGCCCGTCACGAGAGTACTCAACGGAGCTCACGATAAATTCAAGCTATGAGTTTGGGAGTTAGTGTCACGGGCAAAATATTTTCATAATCACGTTCACAAGCAAGCTTACATTCATCACGTTCATCAGTTTCCATTTTAAGCATGTAGTTTTGGTAGAAGCTTGTTCTAGGAGGACGTAGAGTGCCGTGAAAACAGAGACGGAGGTAATAAAATATGGGAAAGGTAAGCCCAGTATCAGCAAAATATATAATTCACGCGAGCATTGAGATCGATGGTATCATTGACAGGCCTGATGTTATTGGAGCAATATTCGGTCAGACTGAGGGTCTTCTTGGTTCGGATCTTGAACTGAGGGAGCTTCAGAGATCCGGCAGGATAGGGAGGATCGAGGTCAATGTTGACACGAAGTCGGGTAAATCCAAAGGGATGATAGTCATACCTTCTTCACTGGACAAGGCTGAGACCTCTATTGTAGGTGCTGCTCTTGAAGTTATCCAGAGAATAGGTCCCTGCGATGCGAAAGTGAAAGTCCACAAACTGGAAGATGTTAGGGTGACGAAGAGGAATTTCGTCATCCAGAGAGCTAAAGAGCTTCTAAGGGTGATGACTGACAGTGTACTTCCTGATTCTCAGGAACTTGCGGATGAGGTGTCTCATTCTGTAAGGGTAATGGAGATACAGGAATACGGAAAGGAGAAACTTGCTGCAGGGCCTGCAGTGGATGAGAGTGACGAGATCATAGTTGTCGAAGGAAGAGCAGATGTACTTAATCTGCTGAAGCATGGCATAAAGAATGCGATAGCGATAAACGGGACTTCAGTGCCCCAGACTGTCAAGGATCTCAGCAGGAAGAAGATTCTGACTGTCTTTGTTGATGGAGACAGGGGTGGAAACCTGATAATCAAGGAGATAATGAATTCTGCAGAGATTGATTTTGTCGCAAAGGCTCCTGACGGGAAAGAGGTCGAGGAGATAACGATGAAGGAGATCCATAAGGCTTTGAGAAGTAAGATTTCTGCAGAGCAGATGAAGCTTGAGATCTCTGATGATCAGTCTTCACAAAAACAGAGCAGAAGCAGCGGCAAAAAGCATCAGTCTTCAAACCAGCAGAAGAGCAGATCACAACAGGGATCTTCTTCTCAGAGTTCACAGGGTTCGCAGGAACAGCAGAAGGGGAAATCCAAATCTGTTTCCGATGAGACCAAGAAGAAATTTGAATCGATGCTTGATGACCTCATTGGGACCAGAGGGGCTTATATACTTGATGATAAGCTCAATATACTCGGCAAGGTTCCTTTCTCGGAGCTTAGCAAAACCATCAAGAGCCTCAATGGCGGAGTCTATGCTATAGTCTTTGATGGGGTTGTGGATAAGAGCCTGCTTAGTGTTGCCGAGAAGATAAACGTGGAATGCCTTGTCGGGATGGAATCCAAGGTCAATGATTCGTCGACAAAGATAAATATCATGACATCTGATAGCCTCTGAGGTTATCTGTTGTTTTTTTGTTTATATTCGTTATTTTTATATACTTTTAATCGGTCTTCAGAAAAAATGGTTGGTTTATCATCTGTTTCTGCATGGGGTTCTTTGACCCTGAGACAATGATATCTCCAGGATCCTTGTTCAAGGGACATGTTATTGTTCTTATCGCTTGGACAGTATTCCCTTTTTACGATCAATAAGGAGTCTTCTTCTCTGTTTATCATGCCGAATTTCTCAAATTCAGGTGTGTTGCCCATAGACTTTACAAGGTCTGTGTAATAGGAAAGGCTTGTGATTCCTTCCTCCATATAATGATTCCAGTTACAGTTGAACAAAGGCTTATAAACTTTGCTGAGATCTTTATTGGCTGGATTTTCTTCAGAATCGTTCCGGTTAAATAGGCTTTTATAGAATCCTTTTACATAATTCTGGACGTTTGTAATCCCTTTTTCTATGTGATGGTCCAGACTATGGTTGAATGAAGGATTATGGATCCTGTTGAGGTCTTCTTTGACCATTGATTCACTAGAGAGTGAAGAAACTATTTAAAGGTTTTGGAAATTAAAATGAGAAAAGAAAAAAAGTAATCAACAGCTTGATTTGAAGCTGTCAATCTCTTCCTGAGTCATGTCGCCTGCAACTTTATCTCCGGTTTTGGTACAGATAAGCTGAGGGACAGCGTACTTGCTGAATTCTTCAAGGCAATCTAGCTTTTCGCTCTCTCCTCTTTCAACAAGCATTACATCACCGACAAGTTCCTTAACGGATTCACTCTTGTCATGTCCTTCCTTGTAGTAGAAGACGACATCCTGTGAAAATTCACAGCTGCTCTTTTCCTCGCTTTTTTGTGGTTCAGTCTCTTCGGTTTTGTTATCTTCTGTATCGGCAGTTGTGTTCTCCTTCTCTTCAAGTTCTTCTGCTTTCTCTCCCATCTTTTCCTTGAGGGCTTTTCTGAGGTCCTCTTCTGATGATACTTCTACCACTTCCTCATCTTCAGGTGTGACATTCAGGAACTTCTCTATTTCTGCGTCTTCTCTCTTTTCCTGTGCGAAGCCCATGAATTCCTGGCTCTTACTTCTCTGTTTCTGGGTAAAGAGGTTGAATTTCATAAGGGGCTTGATCTCTTCGAAACCCTTGACATTTCCGCTTCTCTTGTCGGTAACTTTGATGATGTGGTACCCGTACTTAGTCTCTACGGGATCAGAGGTCTCGTTCACATCGAGAGAGAATGCTGCCTCCTCGAACCTCGGTACCATCTGTCCTCTTGTGAACCAGCCGAGCTTACCCCCTTTCTCAGCTGAGCTTCCGGTCGAATACTCGCTGGCCAGTTCGGAGAAACTCTTCTCCCCGAGCTTGGATTTCACTTCCTTGGCTACGCTGAGCGCCTCATCCAAGGTTCTGTTCTGCTGGCATCCTGAAGCATCTTTATAACAGATAAGGATGTGGCTGGCCTGTAGCTGCTCTTTTCCTGCCTGTTTCTTGTAGTCTTCATAGAAATCCTGAAGATCCTTTTCAGTAATCCTGAATGCTTCAACATTAGAGGAGACGTACTCCTGTATTATCATCGTGTCTCTGATTTCCTGCTTGAAAGCATCATAACTTCCGTATTGGTTTTTCATCTGCTCCTGGAATTTCTCCTCAGAGGTAGGGCCCTTTATAAGATCAACTAATTCTTCTGCCTCTTCCTCGCTGACTTCAACTTCCTCTTTCGCTTTCTGCTTGAGCACTTCAAAGTCTATCATCCTGTCAAGAAGTTCTGCTTTTGACATTCTGGATTTTATCTGTGCAGGTAGGCTCTCATACTGCGCGTTCAGCTGCTGCTTTGATATAACTTCTCCGTTCACAGTAGCGGCGGGATCATTCTGGGTAGTGATATTGTCCCAGTTCCATGCTAGAAGAGCGGCTGCAAGGAGAAGCAGTAAGATCATCCATGTCCTGGCCGGATTTTTCTTCTTTTCCTTCTTTGCTTTCGATGTACTTTTTGTGTGTTTCTTATGGGCAGTCTTGTCCTCTTTCCCGGCTTCTTTCTTCTCTACCTTGGAATGTTCCTTCTTGTGGCCTTCTGAGGATTTCTTCTCTTTACTTTTCTCATGCTCTTTCTTATGATGCTCTGAAGACTTTCCCTCATGTCCTTTCTTCTCTGTTTTTTCTTCATGCTCTTTATTATGCATCTTTTCTTTAGATTTATCTTCCTTCTTAGGCTCTTCGTGCTGGGCCTTTTTATTTTCTTTCTCTTCGGTCAAGATTATCACCTTTTATCATTGGAGAATAGTTTCATATAATCCTGGTTCTTCTGTTCCGGGAATATTAATAAATTTTGTGGTTTTTCTGAGCTTCGCTTCGATAATTTTTTAAATGACACACAGTGTGTCCTTATTATGTTTGATGTTACTGTAGGCAGGACTGAATCTGATAAGAAGAAATTCGGCAAGAAGGGGCTTGTTCTTCTCGGCAGGCAGTTCGTGAAGATGGGAAGGACCACTTCACTCTCCAATAATATATACCTTGATGTAGCTTCAGCTCATGTAGTGTTCATCTGTGGTAAGAGAGGAGGCGGAAAGAGTTATACAATGGGAAGTATAGCAGAAGGTTTTCATCTTCTCGATGATGATGTAAAGAAGAACCTGAGCATAATCCTCCTTGATACCATGGGTATATACTGGACCATGAAGTATCCCAACAAGGAGGATGAGGACCTTCTGAAGGAGTGGGGACTTGAACCTTCCAGTGTACCCGTAAAGATATTCACACCTGAGAAATTCCATTATGATTTCAAGAAGAAGGGAATCCCTACAGATGCACCCTTCAGCCTTGACCCTTCAGAGCTTGATCAGGATGATTGGTGTCTCGCTTTCAAACAGGATAAGTACTCGCCTGTGGGAGTATTGATAACCAGGATAATCCTTGATCTCAAGAGAGAGGGCAAGAAATACACGATAGATGATATCATAGAGAGGGTAAGGAACGATACACGCGGGGAGAAGAATGCGAAGGATGCTGCTGAGGCGATGTTCCTGATAGCAAGGAGATGGGGTATTTTCTCTGATCAGGGAACGCCTTTGAGCGAACTGGCCAAAGGGGGCCAGATATCTATACTTGATGTTTCCTGTTATGCAACTATGCCCGGCGGCTGGGATATAAAGTCCCTGATAGTCGGTATAGTTTCCCAGCATCTTTTTGTCCAGAGGATGCAGATGAGGAAGGATGAGGAGTATCATAGTGTTGATGAAGCGATGAACATCTTCGCCAAGAAGAAGGATAAACAGGATATGCCTCTCGTCTGGCTTGTCATTGACGAAGCTCATGAATTCCTTCCGAATGACAGGAAGGTGGCTTCTTCAGAGGCTTTGGTAACGATAATGAGGGAAGGGAGACAGCCCGGGATAAGCCTGATTCTTGCCACTCAGCAGCCCGGCAAGATACATACTGATGTGATGACGCAGTCGGATACAGTACTTTCTCATAGGATAACCGCAAAGATTGATACTGATGCGTTAGGGGTTCTTATGCAGAGTTATATGAGAGCAGGGCTTGTGCAACAGCTCGATAATCTTCCCAGGGTAAAGGGAGCAGGGATCGTGTTTGATGATACTAATGAGAAGATGTATCCCATGAGGGTGAGACCGAGGATAAGCTGGCATGGTGGATCTTCACCTACTGCCGTTAAGAATAAGAAAGAGGAGAGTGAGTTCTGATGGATTTTGAGACGCCTATAATAGCTGGAAGATCACCCAAGGATTTCAAGAAGTTCGGTAAGGACGGAGCGGTTTATCTTGGAAAGAAATACAGGGAAGTTGATGAGAATCTTGTTCAGAAGAACGATATATATTTCGATATCTCCGGCGCTCATGTTATGTTCATCTGTGGTAAGAGGGGCGGTGGAAAGAGTTATACCATGGGCGTCATAGCTGAGGGATTTTCCCTCCTCAGTGAGCATGTAAGGAATAATGAGAGCATAATCCTCCTCGATACGATGGGTGTCTATTGGACGATGAAGCATCCTAATGATGAGATAAGGAGATCTGTATTGGAAAGCTATGGCCTTTCCCCGAAAGGGGTTGATGTTAAGATATTCACACCTGCTGATTTCTATTATAAATACAAGGAACAAGGTATCCCTACAGATGTTCCCTTTTCCCTCGCGGCTTCCGAGCTTGATCATGAAGACTGGTGTCAGGGATTCAAGGTGGATAAGTACTCTCCTCATGGTATTCTTATAGGTGATGTTATCAGCGCCCTACGTCAGAGTAAGGAGAATTTCACTATAGAGGATATAATGCAGGAGATAACCAAACATGATGATTCTTCTGAAGAGGTCAAGAAAGCTGTCACAGCCATGTTCAATTTCGCAAAATCATGGGGTGTTTTCTCGGATAAGAGCACAGGAATCCTGGAGCTTGCGAAAGCCGGCCAGATAGCCGTACTTGATGTTTCCTGTTATGCAACTATGCCCGGCGGCTGGGATGTGAAGGCTTTGATAGTCGGTATAGTCTCTAAACATCTTTTCGTCCAGAGGATGAATTACAGGAAAGGCGAAGAATATGCCATGATAAAGAAGGCAGATAGCCTCATCAGGAATGAAGGCGGAAAGGATGAGGGGAATCAGCAGAAGGAGAACATGCCTCTTGTCTGGCTTGTGATTGACGAGGCTCATGAGTTCCTCCCGAGGAACGAGGAAGATGCTAATGCTGCGACAGGCCCTCTCATCGAGGTAATGAGGGAAGGAAGGCAACCAGGTATAAGCCTTATCCTCGCTACCCAGCAGCCCGGGAAGATACACACTGATGTGATGACGCAGTCGGATATTGTCCTTTCGCATAGGATCACGGCTCAGATTGACGTGAAGGCCCTTGAACTCCTGTCGCAGAGTTATAATAAGGACGGTATACAGAGAGCTATAGATTTCCTTCCAGGTGAGAAAGGTTCTGCTGTGCTTTTCGATGATGCTAATGAGCAGATACACCAGATCAAAATAAGACCGAGGGTTAGCTGGCACGGAGGAGGTTCTCCGTCAGCCCTGAAAAAACAATAGGAAAAGTATTGGTGTGTTCATATCTCGATGATGTTGATCTCGTTATCCGTCCCGAATCTCATCGGTGGCCCCCAGGTGCCTGTGCCCTGGCTTACGTTCAGATAATTCTTCCCTCTCTTGTGGAGTCCTTTGATCTTTGGGAAACCCGCCCTTACGAGGAGGCTGAAAGGGAAGATCTGTCCTCCATGGGTATGTCCTGAAAGTGTCAGATCAACATCATTCATCATCGGTCTGTGATAGAGAAGTATATTCTTGCCTTTCTTTTTCAGTTTAGGCAGTTTCTCCAGTGTCTTGTTCCTTTCATGATCATCTAATCCTATGAAATTTATGCCTTTTATCCTCTTCGATCTGTTCCTCAGGATGTCTATCTTTCCCCTCACCAGCTTTTCCAGCCTGTTCTCTCCGAAATAGAAATCATGATTCCCCATAGAGGCTATGATGGGGACTTTTATTCTGTTGAACTCTTTCATCACCTTATTATTGATATATCCCGGAAAGTCCACAATATCTCCTGAAATCGCTATGATATCCGGAGATTCTTTCTTCACCTTATCAATAATATTGGAAAGTCTCTTCTTTGCCAGAGGGCCCCTCAGATGAAGATCGGATAGGTGGGCTATCCTTAAGTTGTGTTCCTTCCCGATATTTCTCCTTTTCACTTTTATCTGTGTGCCTTTGTAAAGTGAGTATATGGTTATGAGAGGGACGATCCAGAACAATCTCATGTATCCGGTAAGGTCAACGATTATTGCTGTGAAGAAAGCAATGAATACTGTGCCTGACCAGATGAGTATTATCCTGTGGAAGATGTCTGTCAGTTTGTTCGAGTATTTCTCTTCAAGCGCATAAGAGGTCATCATGAGGATGAGTATAATTATGGAAATCTCTCTTGCAAGAGGCGTGAACATGATCAAAGGATAGAAGTTCGCGAAGAAATATGCTATAGATATGAGCAGGAGTAATATTATCTTTATCATATCTGTTGTGCTTGAGAGGATATTTAAATACGTTTCTTTTATATATTAGCGTCTTTCTCTTTATCTTATGGCTTCAGAAAAAAGAACTATCCCTCGTTGGTTCCTTCTTGTTGTGGGAGTGTTCATAATCTATGGTGCTGTCTCCATGTATTTCCTGGGCAGGGTTCATGGAGAACTTCTCTACAGGCTTAATATAGCCAATATTGTAGTGACATTGGTGTGGATAGTTTTCAATATCTTCATGTGGTATTATTTTGTCAGGTATGATTATGAGATAGAAGCTGTTATTTTGGCCACTTATTACATAATAATAAATGTCCTGAATGCTCTTAATCTTCACTTTGACTGGATAACCGATTACGGTGTACTGAGGAATATATCGGTGATAACCAAAACTGTAGAAGCCTTGTCCGTAATGTATCTCTTGTCCAGAAGATGATCAGAAATGTTTCTCTGTCGGTGTAATCGATACTATAGAAGCTATGAACATTACCAGGAAAAGCAGTATGAAAGCGAACCCCCATGTATAACCTGCGTTCTCGCCTGCCCAGGCGAATATGTGCTGGAATCTTCCTGAAAGGGTATAAGTTACGGAAATCACAAGGCCTATTATGCTTGCGATCATGAATCCGCCTGAAAGAGGGACTTTCGGGTCTTCCTCGCTTTCTTTAGGGATGGGTTCCAGTGCTTTTGATTTTTTCTTCCCGGCCATAAATACTCCTTTGTTCCCTTTATTTTTATATTTTTGTTTTCACTTGATTGTACGTGCAGTCTTCTGTCATCTCTTCACTGCCTGATGAATTTTATCTTGTCAATATCCTTCTTTGCCTTTTCGAGCTTCTCGTTGAAATCCCTCATGAAAGAGGTAATCTTCTCACAGGCAAGTTTCTTTATCTCTCCCGAAGTCATCTTTCCTGACTTGTATTCGTCGTGGATCCTCTTGAGCTCATCATCATCCTCTACAAGATGCTGTTTGAATATCTCGAATATCATGTCCTTCTCAATATCCGCACCCAGTCGGCGATGTTCTTCTAATGTGTCCCTGCCTCCAGTGAGGGCCCTCTTCATCTTCTTGCATGCTTCTTTCTCATCTTCCGGGAGCTCGATACAGCTTTCCGGTTTTGATTTTGACATCTTCATCTCCCCGTCCAGGGAAGGGGTGTATTTATGGTAGATCGAAGATGGAAGGATGAAATTCTCTTTCTTCATCTTCTGCACTATATCTCTGGTTAACCTTATATGAGGCTCCTGATCGATGCCTACAGGTATAATGCCGGGCATTCTCTCTTTCATCTGCGGGAAGAGTATATCTCCCATCTGGGTGAGTGAACTCATGATCCTTCCGGGACTGACACTACCGTAAGCCGCGTTTATCTCGTTGGTGGTTATTTTCTGCGAGAGCCTGTAGGCCATGTGTATGACGTCCTTGTTCTCGGACTGGAAGTATACGGTCGTTTTCTCAGGATCAAGACCAAGGGCTATGTAAGCAGGGATGTGAAAATCCATCGCTCTCTTCCTCCCTTCTTCTAATGGAACACCTCTCGCTGCCATCGCTTCAAGATCCGCTACCAGTATGTAGGCATGACCGCCTTGTTCCTGGAAATACCTTATGTTCTCTACGACCTGTTTCGTTCCGAAATGGATCCTGTCATTGGTGGGCATTATCCCGCTGAGTACATAGAATGGTTTGTTGTCCTTTATGCATCCGGCTATCCTCTTGAGGTCCCTGCCCGCGAAGACAACTCCTCTTCTCATTAGCCGGTTTGCCTCAGGGAAGTCATTCACATCGAACTCTTCCAGACCGAACTCCTTTATTATCTTCCTGTAATCCTCGATCAGTTTGCTTCCGTATGGGTCTATCATTTTCTTTCACCAAAAAAATGGGGATCAGCAATAGATCCCCGAAGGTATTCTGCTTTTGTATTTCATCTTTATATTATTATATCTTTCTGTTGAGATCTCTCTGTAATCTCCTCTATGGTTCATGAAATACTTCTTGTTTTCTGCTTCTATAAGATAGGTCTTATCTTTTATCTTCTCTATGCCCATCTTCCCTACATCGCCTACCACTGCCAGATTACCCAGCTGATCTATTATTCCTTGTTTTTCTACCTTATCTTCTATACTCTTGTTTATTGATGTGTCTGTAAATATGCTCATCGTGAAGCACCTCCGTGCGTCCATCTGTCCTGTTATTGTAATGCGCCTAAACCTGAGCAGGGAGATGCCACCAGATACCTGCAGCTGTCATATAGAACATGTTATAAGTCAAAATAGAGATGATCAGAATAAGTATACTATAGCCACGCTGAACCAACTCTTGTTGCCATAAGAGGAAGGATTAAAAACTTTTATTTAAATATTTCTCTTATCAACTTCACGGCTTTCTCTTTCTTCCTCGGATAAGCGGCTATGGAAAGTCTCAGATGGAAGCATTCTCCCTCATCCGTGATCCTGAATTCCCTGTTCATCAATGATGCTTTGTCGAATCTCAGGAACATACGGTTCTCGTGGTGGACAATCTCTTCGGCATTCTCTGATAAGTAATCTCTTTGTTTCTTATCGAGCTTGGATTTCAGGTTCTTAATGAACTTGTTCGTGAGCCTGGTCTTGTTGAAGAAGATCTCGTGGACATTTAGGTCTTCACCCTCCTTTATGTTGTATTCGATGTCCTTCTCTTCATTGGGATCGAAACCCAGAAGCAGTCTCATAGCCTCGTCTACAGGTTCTTCCCTTTCTATGATCCTGATTTTTGCAAAATGAAGTCTTTTCATGGAAACATTGATAAATATGTGGTTTTTTATTTCTTTCTATGAAACATTCATTCAGGATCACGGCGATACTCATATTGACTTTCATATTAGCGCAGGTGGCTGGTCTTCTGATAACCAACCAGTTCATAGAATATACGCCTGAAACAGGAGAGGTTGAATATAAGGAACTTCCTTATGATATAGAAAGGCCGGAAGTGGGTGAATCGAAAGCTTATATCTTCATAATAATCGGTGTTCTGTTGGGTACAGGTCTACTTCTCCTGCTGATAAAATTCAAGAAGACGAATATGTGGAAGCTCTGGTACGGCCTGGCTGTCGTTATAACTCTTGGTATAGCTCTCTCTGCCTTCATGCATGAGATAGCAGCTCTGGTACTGTCTCTTGCTGCAGCCTATTTCAAGATACTTAAACCTAATGTCATCGTGCATAATCTCACGGAGATCTTCATGTATGGTGGTATTGCGGCTATCTTTGTTCCTGTACTTAACGTATTCTCAGCATTCATGCTCCTGCTCCTGATATCAATATATGATATGATTGCTGTCTGGAAGTCCAAGCATATGGTGAAGATGGCGAAGTTCCAGTCCAAGTCAAAATTGTTCGCAGGCCTGTCCATCCCTTATTCGGGGAAGGCAAAGCCTGTGAGTTTCTCTCAGATGGGTTCTTCGGAAGCAAAATCTGGGAAGGTAAAAGGAGCTAAGAAAGAGAAGGTGAAATCGGCAATACTCGGAGGGGGGGACATAGCTTTCCCGCTTATCTTTTCAGGTGTCATTATGAAGGATTTCATACATTCGGGGATTTCAAGATCCGGATCCATCATGCTCTCTCTTATAATAACTATAACTTCTGCTGCAGCTCTTTCATATCTTTTCTATAAGAGCCAAAAAGGGAGATTCTATCCGGCAATGCCCTTCATTTCCATTGGCTGTCTTGTCGGTTATGGGATCCTGATGCTTATAGTCTAGAACTGTCTTAGTTTTTTCTGTTTGACCTTCACATTATAAGAGATAGGGTCTATGCTCATGCCTGTTTTGGCGGTTATCGTCTGTACACCTGATTCTTTCTGTATCCTTCTTGCTTCATGTAGAGGATCTGATTTGATCATCCTTATACCGAAGCCGGTGATTATCACTACCTTGGGCTTGACTTTAGAGGCTATCTTTATGGCATCATCCGTAGAAAGCCTTCCCTTCTCCTTTTCAGGGGAGAAGACATTCAGGATGAGTATATCCGAATCAGCATAGTGTTTTATCAATTCTTCCTTGTATCCGGTGTCTGAAGAGTATGAGATTGTGAACCCGGAAGAGATTATTTTATAACCTATATTGTCGGAAGTTGTTGGCAGGGTCTTTATCTCGATATCATTAAGACCTACTCTTTGGCCTGAATCAAGGGCAATAGATCTTTCTGTGTATGTCTTGTGCTTGTCAGTCACGTAATTCTCATATGCTTTCCGGTTAGCCAGAAGAACACCTTTCCGGTCAAGTCCCCTGTGGGTCATCGCATCTATGACAGCATTAACATCGTTGCATAGGTTTATGTCTTCTCCAGAAATGAGAACGCCTACATTGTTCCTGAGGTTGATATCATAATATTTGGCCATCAGCAGGGACGCAGGTCCTGGGTCAAGGTGGAACTGCATCTTCTCTGTCTCTATGACAATCCCTCCCGAATTGAGGGTCTGTTTTCCGATGGTGAAACTGTCTCCTCCTGTGCCTAAAAAAGTGATACGACTCATATGATAGGAATGTATGCTGAGGGTTTATATAGTTTTTGAAAAATCGTGTCTATCTCTCCTCCGTCAAGGAAAAGAGAGATTATAAGAATTTCCAAAAAGAATTATTGCTGTACAGGTCTTGTGTTTTGCACAATGCTTTGTAATTTGTTATAGGTTGCATCAGGGTTTTTCACATGCTTGATTAGTGCACCTGTATTTCCTGCTCCTGTACTTATATGTATTGTGCCCAGACCAAAAATACGTTCATATATGCTGTTTGTCTGACCAAGATTGGTTATACGATTGTACATAACAGAATACTTGTTCTGGTTCCAAAAACCCTCATAGTATTCAACCCTGTCTTTGTAGAAATTATATTTTGTGTTCGATAGGGTGAGATATGTTATCCCGGAACCAATGACTATTGAAACTACAAGAGCGCCTAATAGGATGCCTATGAATATACCTGGACCGCTATTGAACAGGGATGATATGAGGTCTCCTCCGCCCGCTGCTATAATTATTACAATTAAAGTGATGGCAATTGTCTTTAATGATTTTATGGCCATGAACCAGAAATTGGTTGAGGGCCTTAAGACAAGCTGTGGTTGTTCCGGCTGGTATTGATTAGGTTGCATATGTTAACTCAGCTAATGGTTCTTTTTATATTTTTTGCTAAAATCCTTACAAAAGATTTATATAATATCTGCCCTCTCTGTCTGTCTGATGGAAAAGATAAAGCTCCTCAAGGAGAAGTACTTCTTAGGTATTTTCCTGTTGACAACACGCTAATTCTAAAAGCAGCAGTTGATCAAGATTCAGTTCAATAAATCAAAACCCTACAAGGTGATAATCTATGAAAATAAGTTTCCCGGATGGTTCAGAAAAAGAATTCGATAAGGGTATAACCCCTTTACAGATAGCAAGATCAATATCAGAAGGTTTGGCAAGGAATGTTGTTGTAGCTAAGGTGAATGGAGAGCTCCATGACCTCAATATCCCGATAGATGAAGACAGTAAAGTTGAGCTCCTCAAGTTTGACAGTCCTGAAGGCAAGGATGTATTCTGGCACAGCGCTGCACATCTTTTTGCACAAGCTCTCCTGAGGCTCTATCCTGAAGCGAGAATAGCTATAGGTCCTTCTATAGATGAAGGTTTCCATTACGATTTCGAGCTCGGAAAGAGGATAACACCGGATGATCTCCCGAAGATAGAGGAAGAGATGAAGAAGATCACGAAGGAGAAACTGGATATTAAGAGGAAGCAGCTTTCTAAAGAGGAAGCCCTTGAAGTCTTCAAGGACAATAAGTTCAAGAAGGAGATGATAAGCGGGCTTGACAGTGACAGTATAACAGTATATCAACAGGGAGAATTCATCGATTTCTGCAGAGGGCCGCATCTACCCAACACTTCGATGATAAAGGCATTCAAGCTCACCAAGATCGCCGGAGCTTACTGGAAAGCAAGTTCGGATAATGAACAGCTCCAGAGGGTTTACGGTATAGCTTTCCCGGACAAGAAGGATCTCAAGGAACACATAAGGAGGAAAGAGGAAGCTGAGAAGAGGGATCACAGGAAGCTCGGCAGGGAACTCGATCTTTATTCATTCCATCAGGAAGCGCCGGGAATGCCCTTCTTCCATGACAAGGGCCAGTTCATCTGGAACAAGCTTGCTGAGCACATGGAAGATGAGATGAAGAAGAGGGATTATGAGATGATCAAGACCCCGATGGTGCTCAATAAACAGCTCTGGCTCCAGTCTGGTCATTGGAACCATTACAGGGAGAATATGTATTTCACCAATATTGATGAGCAGGATTATGCTATCAAGCCCATGAACTGTCCGGCTCATGTTCTTGTCTATAATTCCAATTCGCATTCTTACAGGGATCTTCCCATTAGGATGGGCGAGTTCGGGATTGTTCACCGGCATGAGCTTTCCGGTGTGCTTTCGGGACTTTTCAGGGTCAGGTTCTTCACCCAGGATGATGCTCATGTCTTTTGTACCAGGGACCAGATGAAGGATGAGATCAAGGATCTTTTGGATCTGGTTAATACCATCTATAAGACCTTCGGATTTGAGTATGGCGTCGAGCTTTCCACTAAACCTGAGAAAGCTATGGGTGTTCCGGAGTTGTGGGACGAAGCAGAGACTGTGCTCAAGGAATCCTTAAATGAGACAGGTAAAGATTTCAGCATAAATGAGGGAGACGGCGCATTCTATGGTCCGAAGATCGATTTCCATCTGAAGGATGCTATAGGGAGGACCTGGCAGTGTGGAACTATACAGCTGGATTTCCAGATGCCTGAGAAATTCGATCTTGTCTATGAGGGAAGTGACGGCAAGAAACACCGACCGGTGATGCTTCACAGGGCAATCTACGGAAGTTTCGAGCGTTTCCTCGGTATACTTGTAGAGCATTATGCAGGCAAGTTCCCGTTATGGATAAGCCCTAATCAGGTTAAGCTGATGCCTATAGCTGACAGGCATCTTGATTATGCGAAAGAGCTGAGGAAGGAGATGAAAGCTAACGGTCTGAGGGTTTCCATAGATGACAGGAGCGAATCGATGAATAAGAAGGTCAGGGATGCCCAGTCAGAGAATTGTAACCTGATGCTGACTCTCGGTGATAAGGAGAAAGAGAACGGTACGGTTTCCGTAAGGACCCTGGATGGTCATGTCAAGTTCGGGCTTGATAAGGATGAATTCCTGAAGAAGGTTTCAGAGAACATCAACGGCAAGAAAGAGAAGATAGAGTTCTAATCTTCCGCCGTTATTTCCTTTTTTGTCTTGTTCGTATAACTATCAAGAGAACTGTCCGTGCTGTGCTTTGGTTCATCATTGAGCACAGATTTCACGAGGGACATGTAATCTTTTGCGCCGGCCGAGTTCTTGTCGTAGGAGAAGATTGACTTTTTCTTCATGGGTGCTTCCTTGAGCTTAGAGTTTATGTTTATCGGCTCAGAGACATACTGGTAGTATTCGTTCCTGATATCTCTTAATACGGCATGGCAGATCTTGTTCCTCTTATCAAAGAGAGTGGGTATGATCTTGCTCACGTAGAGCTCGTGACTGAACCTGTCAGAGAAATGCTCTATTGTCTTGACCATCTTTATCAGGCTCTCATATCCGAGGTAATCTGAGGAAGTGGGTATAAGGACCTCGTTTGAATAAAGAAGAGCACATCTGTTTATTGTTGACATAGAAGGCCCGCAGTCAAAGATCACATAATCGTATTCTTCTATAGTATTGAGCCTGTTCTTGATCCTTGTCATCCCTTCCTTCTCATTAAGAACATCCTGTTCTGCATACACGATATCCTTATCTCCTCTTACTATATCGAGGTTCTTGCCTGCCCTGTTAACGCATTCTGACAGAAGGACTTCCTCAAAAAGGAAATCATAGGCTGTAAGGCTGTTCTCGAGAGGGATTGAAAGTTCTATATTGCTCTGGGGATCAAGGTCTATGAGCAGGACTTTCCTGTCAAATCTTGATAATCCTGCTGCGAGATTTAGTGCTGTCGTTGTCTTCCCTATTCCTCCTTTCTGATTGATAACGCATATTTTTCTCATTATTATTCCGCCTCTTGATATTGGGTGATTGTCAACAAGCAAAGCCGGAATTGTCCCTTATTTATATATTTTTTGAATTTGTATACCCATGTAGAAAAAACTATACTAAATTTCTGCATCAATAACTCTTATAAATGACTGGGAAGGGCCAATTTCTATGGAATACCTGCTCCTCTTAGCTTTTTTTGTTGGTGCTTTGATTGAAAGTACGTTGGGTTTCGGAGGGACGATAATCGCCTATTCGATACTGTCTTTTTTTGTTGATATAAAGATAGGGATCTTCTCTGCCCTTTTTATAGGGAGCATAGTGAATATTTTTGTCCTCTCTACCGGTTATAAGCATATTAAGAAAGATATCTTCAGGCTTATTTTGATGGCAATACCTGGTCTGTTGTTCGGTGCTTTCTTCCTGAAATCCATAAGCTCTGATTGGCTTATCACTCTATTCGGGATATTTGTGATATTTATTTCATTGACCTCTTTTAATCTGAAGAGATGGTTCATGATCTTCAATGGATTCATTCATGGTATTCTGGGTACTGGCGGTCCTTTGGCAGTGCAGGTAATGGAGCAGGAGATGGGAAAGAAGCAGCTGAGAGCGAATCTTGCTTTGTTCTTCCTTTCTCTTAATATAATCAGAGGATTCCAGTATTTCATCCAGGGAACATTCGATTTCTCTGCAATAAGCAATATATGGTGGGTCCCTCTGCCTATAATTGTAGCTGTTCTAGCGGGTAAAAGAATAAATAAGATGATAGATGAAAGGAAATTCAGGATAGCTATAAAATATGCCCTCTCTCTTATGGGGCTTTATTTCATAGTTTCCTGAGCACATCGATTATGTGTTTATTATACAGCTATTCTTGATAAGTATGGGATTTGCCGCATTGACATAAACAACCAGGGTCGTTTCCTCTTAAGTACATTGATCTCTCTATATTCCAGTCTTTATCCCAGCAATGGTCCTCGCATATCTTATTGCATCCGGGCTCATAACATACATTCCAATCTTCTCCCATAAGTTCTTCAGGCACGTTTATACCTTCCTTCTCTTCTTTAGTTAGGTTCTTGGTGTTCTGACAATCTATCATATTCAACTCTGTCTTCCTGAAACCTATATCTTCGAGAATATTATTGGAATCTTCTCCTGAATTTATTAAGAATGGTATGATGATTGCCATTATAGTAACGATGCCGATAATCTGGTAGATTATATTCTTGTTGCTCGAGGGTTCTTTGTCGAGGAAGAATACAATGAAGATTATCATCGCAGAGACAAGGAGAACAGAATCCAGTTTTCCTTCAGGCAGCAGAATGATTGATGAGATAAAGCCAATTGCTGCAATTAAGAGCCTGTTTCTCTTTTTGGTTTTCCTTATATTATGGTTGAGGATGTATAGAATCGATGAACCAAGGTAAGCGATAAGAACAATGGCCAGACAATGTATCATATAACCCGCTACTGATACCTTATCATAGCTTTTTTCATAAGAGCTTGTTCTTTTTAGTCTATTATAGTTCTCTTTTGTTCCATAGTTCTTGCATTTGTCTTTATCCTCTATAAAATTCCTGGTACATGGTACAGGAGTGTATGGGTATGCTCTTATAAGGGGAAATTCGTATATCTCGTTCGCTGTTTTCATGAAAAAAGTTCTTTTTAGGTGTGCTTCTGGTTCTTCCTCCTCGAAAGGTATTTGGGTTGTGTTCTCATATTTTTCTCCTAATTCCGTTATTTTTGTCTTATCGGGATTTTTTTCATTTATCTCTTCAATAATTTTGTTCATTGATTTACCTCTTTCACTTAGGGTCTCTATCAATTTGCTATTTACACTTGTGATGTCTTCCGCAACCATAATATTCATCAGGAAAGGTATCAGCATCAATATCAGGAAAACGGAAGATATGATGATCTTTATTCCATCCGGTCTCAGGAAATCCTTCATGCTCTTCCTTTCTATCAGTGGTTGGTTTATTATTAGAGGCAGATTTTTTTTCTCTCCAGGCCTTTTGAATATGAAGTATGTCGGCGAAACTGCAATTCCGAGGCCGATGAAAATGAGTGTCATTATCACTTCATTATTATCGTGGATTAGCAGGTAGAGTAAGGACGAAGTTATGGATATGATGAGATTGGAATACAGGCAATGCTTGTACTGGCTATTTGCTCGGGAAAGCTTGTAGCAGGTAATTATCATGGTTATAAAGGAAGGCAGGAGTAGGAGCGGCATACCCAGTTTATTCAGGGTTTCTGAAATTTTTCCATCCGGTATTCCAAGAGCAAAGAAGAATATAATTATATTGAATATTATGAGAAAAATCAGCTCGTCCGAGATATGGTCCAGGATAGAATCCCCTGAAAAACATTCATCGATGGTCCCTTTGTCATAACCGCATCTATTGAGATAATATTTTATCTGGCTATCATCAAAGCCTTTTTCCTTTGCATTGTTCACCCAATCAATCAGTTCTTTATTAACCATCTGATTTCAAACTCTCTAAAGGTTATCTGATAAAGAGATTTTCTTTCTTATAATTAAATAATTTTTGATATTGATTGTTTTTTCATCATTAGAACCGTCTTAAATATAAGGAAGAATAAAAGAAAAAGTATTATTTCATAATTTCCTGAGCACATCCACCATCCTGTGGCTGTAACCCATCTCGTTATCGTACCATGCTATGATTTTTACCATGTTCCCGTTTACTCTTGTGGAATCTGAATCGAAGATGGCGGAATGTTTATTCCCGACAATATCCTTTGAGACGATCGGATCCTCTGTGTATTCAAGGATGCCCTTAAGATGATGCCCGGCCACATTCTTGAAGAGTTCGTTTATCTCTTCAGGAGAGGTCTCTTTCTTCAGTGTAGCCACGAAATCTGTTATCGAGCCATCTGAGACAGGCACACGCATCGCCATGCCGTCAAGTTTCCCGTCAAGTTCTGGTATTACCTTCGTTACAGCCTTAGCAGCGCCGGTTGTTGTAGGGACTATATTCTCTGAAGCTGCTCTTGCTCTTCTCAGGTCCTTCTTATGCGGAGCATCCTGCACGTTCTGGTCTGCGGTGAAAGCGTGCACTGTTGTCATGTAACCCTTCTCTACACCGAAATTGTCATTCAGTACTTTGACAACCGGCGCAAGGCAGTTGGTCGTGCATGATGCATTAGAGATTATATGATGTTTCTTCTTATTGTATTCATGTTCGTTCACACCCAGTACGATGTTGAAGTCAGGGTCCTTTGCAGGCGCTGATATGAGCACTTTCCTCGCTCCTGCCTGGAGGTGTTTGGAAGCGTCTTCTCTCTTCCTGAAAAGGCCTGTACATTCCGCGACAACTTCCACTCCAAGCTTTTTCCATGGTAGCTGTGCCGGGTCCTTTTCGGAAAGCACAAGGATCTTCTTCCCGTTTATGTAAATCGCTTCGTCATCATGGCTCACTTCTCCCTTGAATCTGCCGTGTATCGAATCGTATTTCAGCAGGTGGGCAAGGGTCTTGGTGTCAGTCAGGTCGTTCACTGCGACTATATCCAGACCTTCAAATCCCTGCTCATAAGCGGCCCTGAAGACCATCCTGCCGATCCTTCCGAATCCGTTGATTGCTATTTTCATATTGATCACCTGTCAAGCTTCTTCTCAAGCTCCGCTATCTTCTGGGTTGTCTTGAGTACAGTATCGGGGTTGAGGGACATTGTCTGTATGCCGCTCTCCACTACGAATTCTGCGAACTCAATGTAGTCGCTCGGAGCCTGACCGCATATACCGATGTATTTACCTTTCTCATTTGCCTTTTCTATGACCTGTTTAACCAGAGACTTAACGGCTTCATTCTTCTCATCGTAAACGCTGCTTACGATCTCACTGTCCCTGTCAAGTCCGAGGGTAAGTTGTGTAAGGTCGTTTGTCCCTATGGAGAAACCGTCGAATATGTCGAGGAACTGGTCAGCCAGAATGACGTTTGAGGGAATCTCGCACATGCCGATGATCTTAAGCCCGTTCTCACCCTGTCTCAGACCGTTCTCTGACATTACGTTTATTGTCTTCTTCGCTTCATCTATGGTCCTGCAGAAAGGTATCATAACTTCGAGATTGGTGAGCCCGAATTCCTCCCTGACTTTTTTTATGGCTTTGCATTCGAGGGAGAAGCCTTCCGCGTAATTACCGGAGTAATACCTTGAAGCTCCTCTCCAGCCGATCATAGGGTTGTCCTCTTCAGGTTCAAAGTATTTTCCGCCTATAAGGTTCCTGTATTCATTGGTCTTGAAATCGGACATCCTTACGATGACAGGTTTCGGATAAAAAGCGGCTGCCAGTCTTCCTATTCCTTCAGCCAGTTTATCCACGAAGAATTGTGGCTTATTGGAATACCCGTGCGTGATTTTCTCTATCTTTTTCCTTGTTTCCTTGTCCTCTACCTTGTCAAAATGAAGCAGGGCCAGAGGATGTACCTTTATATAGCTGTTGATGATGAACTCTTCTCTTGCCAGTCCTACTCCTTTGTTTGGTATGAAGCTTTGCTCGAAGGCCTGCTCGGGATTGGCTATGTTCATCATGATCTTTGTTTTTGGCTGAGGAAGGTCACTAAGGTCAACCTTCTCGATCTCGTAATCCCTCAGTCCGTCATAAACATATCCCATATCTCCCTGGCTGCAGTCTACAGTGACTTCCTGGCCTGAAGTGATCTTCTCTGTTGCATTTTCGGTGCCTACAATGCATGGGATACCCATCTCTCTGCTTATTATGGCAGCATGGCAGGTCCTTCCTCCTCTGTTCGTCACTATCGCGGAGGCTATCTTCATGATTGGCTCCCAGTCAGGATCGGTCATCTCAGTCACGAGGACTTCGCCTTTCTTGAACTGGTGGATATCCTTCACATCCTTTATGACATTGACTTTACCGCTGCCTATCTTTTCACCGACACTGTGTCCTGTAACGGCAGGCTCTGGTTTCTCTTTCATATGGAATTTCTTCAGTACGCTCATGTCCTTCTGTGAATGGACAGTCTCAGGTCTTGCCTGCACAACGAATAATTCGCCTGATTCTCCGTCCTTGGCCCATTCCATGTCCATCGGTGTGAGCTTCCCCTTCTTTTCGGAATAATGATCCTCAATCGTAGTTGCCCAACGGGCTAAGGTAAGGATCTCATCCTCAGTGAGGATAAACTGGTTCCTGTGTGTCTTGTCCACGGCTACATTCTTAGTATGCTTATTACCGCCATGGTCGTATATCATCTTGACTTCTTTCGAGCCGAGCTGTTTTGAGATGATCGGCTTTTTCCCCTCCCTTAGAGTGGGCTTGAAGACATAGAATTCATCCGGATTTACAGTTCCCTGTACGATGTTCTCTCCGAGTCCGTATGAACCTGTTATCAGAGCGGCGTCCTTGAAACCTGATTCGGTATCGATGGAGAACATCACTCCACTTGATGCAAGGTCCGATCTTACCATCTTCTGTACAGCTATGCTTAGAGCTATCTCGAAATGATCGAAATTCTTCTCTTCCCTGTAGGAGATCGCCCTGTCTGTGAAAAGTGAAGCGAAACATCTCTTGCATGCTTCTATAAGCTGCTCAGGTCCTCTTATATTGAGGTATGTCTCCTGTTGTCCGGCGAAGCTTGCATCGGGAAGGTCCTCAGCTGTCGCTGAGCTTCTTACAGCAACATCGCATCTCTCACCATATTGTTTCTCAAGATTATGGTATGCTTCGTGAATCTGGTCTCTCAGATGATCGGGGAATTCAAGATGCCTGAGGAGGTCCCTGACCCTTTTACCATGGCTCTGAAGGTTCTTAAGGTCGCTGGTGTCGAGATCCTTCAGTATTTCCCTTATCTTATCAGCAGCTTTTGTCTGTCCCAGAAGATCCCTGTATGCCGCAGCTGTTATTGCGAATCCGTTCGGCACATTTACTCCTCTCTCTGTCAGGTTGCTGTACATCTCTCCTAAAGAAGCGTTCTTGCCTCCGACCAGTCCTACATCGTCAACTCCCAGTTGATCGAACCATAGAATGAATGCGTTTTCCTTGTCCATAAATTAACCCTCTCTTTTTATGTTTATTATGATATATAATCCAGAAAGAAGCCGGAGTTTATATAAATCTTTATTATCATTATCGGATAACTAAAAATCATTCCAGCTTTTTAAGTAATTTTTGGTGGAGTCTCCCGTTCGTTGCAAGGATGTCTTTCGAATTTATGTTGAACCTTTCTCCATTGAAATCCGTCACTTTCCCTCCTGCTTCTTCCACAAGAAGAGCGCCTGCGGCAACATCGTAAGAATTCATGTTGTTCATGAAGAATCCTGATATTCTCCCGCTCGCTACATAGGCAAGCTCGAGAGCTGCTGCTCCCATCTGTCTGACATGTTTGGTCTCCAGTTTTATCCTGGAATAATTTTCTGTGGCTCTCTTTATATGTTCTTTTTTAGATCCGTGACAGAATGCGAGGACCGTTTTCCTCATATCCTCTTTCGAATCAACAGAGATTCTCTCATCATTGAGGTAAGCACCTTTCCCTTTCTCTGCATAGAAAAGATCATCCATTAGCGGGTTGAACACTACCGCTGTTATTATCTCATCTTTCCTCACGAGGGCAATAGAAGTATTGAAGAAGGGGTTGGAAATGGTGTAGTTTGTTGTTCCGTCAAGCGGGTCAAGGATCCAGGTGAACTCACTCTCTTTCTTGTCGGTGCCGCTTTCCTCTCCATAAATTGAATGTCCGGGGAATGTTTTCCGTATGGTCTCTATTATTTTCTTTTCTGCGTTCGTATCCACATCAGTAACAAATTCCATCCCTGTCTTGTAATGAAGGTTAAGATGTTTTCCGTAGCCTCTCCTGATCAGTTTACCTGCGGCTTTTGCAGATTTTATGGCAGTCTTGAGATAAAGTGATTTTTTCATGTATGCATAGTATTCGTGTCAGATATATAAAACTATTGTGCCTATCAGGAGAGAATCAATAAATTATTTAAATAGATAAAACTTCAGTGATATTATGGTCATACATAAGGAGCACGAGAAGTTGAAACGTGAGCATAACAAACTCGCAAGATGGTCTGAATTTTTCAGCTCCAGGATTGATGAGATGGATAAAAGGCTGAGTTCTATAGAGAAGGAGCTTGAACAGGTAAGGGAGAAGGAAGAGATCCTTGCTAACCATGTTCTGGAAATGAAGAAAAATGAGAAGAAAGATTGAGTCAGTGCTTGAGAATTTCTTTTCCTCTAAGGAAGGAAGGATCAATGATGAGGTTAGGCGTTTTACCCTGAATGGGGGTAAGAGACTGAGGCCCAGACTTCTTTATCATACTTTCCTTTGTTTCAGGGAAGATGATGAAGAGGTCTTCAGGGTTGCAGCTTCGCTTGAACTTATACAGAGTTTTCTCCTCATACATGATGATATAATGGATAAGGATGCTCTAAGGAGGGGCATGAAGACTGTCCATGAAAGGTATTATGAGGACACGGGGGACAGGCATCTTTCAAATTCCCTTGCTATTGTAGCGGGGGATGTATCTTATACCTATGCTGTTGAGATTATAAATTCTGCACAGGTAAGGAACAAGGAAGATGTTGTCTCCTATGTGTCAAGGATGATAGAGACTGTCTGCAGGGGACAGCACAAGGATCTGCTTGCATCTTCAAGGGATTCGGTTAAAGATGAGGAGATTCTTGATATATACAGGCTCAAGACTGCTGCTTATTCCACGACCGGCCCGATGGTACTCGGTGGATTGTTGGCAGGCAGAAAGGATAATTCTGATCTTGAAAGGATAGGGGAGCTCATAGGTATAGCTTTCCAGCTAAAGGATGATATCTTAGGTATCTTTGGTTCAGAGGATAAGATAGGGAAACCGGTCGGTTCTGATATAGAAGAGGGAAAGAAGACTCTCCTGGCCCAGGGTCTGGATCTTTCAGGGAAATCGCCGGAGGAGGCGAGAGAGATCATTAGGTCCTCCGGGAACCTTGAGAGATGCAGGGGCATGATCAAGGACAATATTTCCGAGGCGAAAAAGTGTATAGCTGAGCTAGGTCTGAAAGAAGAGGGCAGAAAGTTCATCCTAGATATATGTGATTACATAGGAGAAAGGGATCATTGATCATTTTCCGAAGCGTCTTTTCCTTCTGCTGTACTCTTCAATAACTTTCTCTATGTCTTCTTTCTCTATCTCCGGCCAGTACTTATCTATGAACATCAGCTCAGAATAGCATGACTGCCACATGAGGAAACCCGATAATCTTTTCTCTCCGGAAGTTCTTACGATTATATCTGGGTCAGAATTCAGGTAGAGCCTTTCACTTATAGTCTCCCTGTCGATCTCCTCTTTATCGAGTTTTCCTTCCATAACATCCTCGGCGGTCTTTTTCACCGCTTCGACGATCTCATCCCTTCCATTATAGCCCATTGCGAAATTGACAATATAATTGTTGTTATTCTTTGTTTTTTCCTGTATCTCTTTAAGCTTCTTCTGTATTTTTTCAGGGAATATGCTCGTATTTCCGACTATGTTGATCCTTATGCCGTTCTCTTCCAGCCTCTTATCATCTTTGAGTCTTGTAAATTCCTTCTCGAAGATATTCATCAGGAAGTCGAATTCTTTTTTCGGCCGTTTTGTATTCTCAGAAGAGAAAGCGTATAGTGTAGTCTCCTTTATCCCTAAATCGCCCAACCACCCGAGGAGCTTCTCTACTTTATCAGCGCCGTATTCGTGCCCTTTCCAGGGCTCTTTCATTAATCTCCTGGAAAATCGGCGGTTACCGTCCATAATGAAACCGATATGCTTTGGGATCTTCATATTCAATCTTCTTTATAGTTTATCATTCCTGTTGCTGTGTGCAGGATACCATCCTTCCTTTCATTGAAATGGTAGTTCAATCTTATCCCTGCTTTCCCTTCTGTCATGTTGCATCCGGTAACGGCAACACTGAATTCCTGTTCGGGATATATCTTCTCCTGCAGATCTGCAGAGCATGTTGTATTGCCCCTTATTGTGATGTTCCTGAGGAAGAGCCTTTCCCCTTTATCGTTCTCTATGAAGAACTGGATAGCATTATTGCTTCTTGAAGGTGTATAGACATTGCATATGAAATCCTCATTGAATTCGCACATCTGGGGCAATCTTTCCTCGATCGAAAAGTATCCTTTTACCTTCTGCCAGAAAGATCTTTCAGTCTTATTTTTCTCTTTTGTTATGTTGCCCTCATCCTCTTTAAGTTCATCTATATCCTCTTCCTGCATGTCTTCGGTTACAAATCCTCTGAAAACAGCGAAAAGCAGGAAAAATACAATGATGTAAAATCCGATGAGGAGTATTGATCTTTTCATGAGAATTCTAATGAAGAGAATTTATTTATAAATTTTTGTCTAAAATACTCTATGAGACTACTTCTATCTTTCCCCTTTCCTTTTTCTTCCTTTTACCATCCTTCAGATCTACTTTAACAGTATCCTGGCTGTCCAGGATCCCTTTGACCTCGTCTTCACTCTTTCCCATCAGTCCTGCCAGTTCTGAAAGCTTCATCAGTTTTTCTTTCAGAGATTTAATTAAAAAGGTTTGTTATACTATAAAACAGCATTCTTATAAACAAAACCTTTAAATAGGAGAAAAAAAGATTATCTCCCGTAAAATGATTAAGAAGTTCAAGAAAGTACTAAATAGGTTGCTTGGAAAGTTATTCAAGAAGAAGGGCGGTGTGAAGCTCGGATTATACGGACCTCCCAATGGTGGTAAGACGACTCTTGCGAATAAGGTGTGTGTCGACTGGCTCGGGGAAGAGATGGGTTCAGTATCCAATGTATCCCATGAGACGAGGGAGATACAGATCAAGGAAGAGGTCACCATGAAGAAGAATGGCAAGGAGCTTAACTTCAACCTCGTAGATACTCCGGGAATAGCTACCAAGATCGATTATGAGGATTTCATAAAACAGGGCATGAAAGAGAAAGAAGCCAAACAGAGGGCCAAGGAAGGTACCAAGGGTATCATAGATGCGATCAAATGGCTGGATGATATGGACGCTGTCCTGGTGGTTCTGGATTCAACACTTGATCCTTATTCACAAGTGAATATAACTATCATAGGTAATCTTCAGGCAAGGAACATACCTGTTCTTATAGCAGCGAACAAGGTGGATCTTAAGAAGGCTGACCTGAAGAAGGTAGAAGCAGCTTTCCCTCAATATAAGGTTGTGGGAATATCCGCAAAGTACGGCGAAGGCGTAGATAAACTATACAAGGAGCTTTTCAAATTAGTTGATTGAAAATGGGTTTGACATTACAATTCGTACCACATTCGGAAATACAGAACCTTAGTCCTGTAACCAAGATAAACAAACTCTTGAAGATGGCTAAGGATAATAATATAGTGGTACTTGAAGGCAGGCTGAAAAAGGAAGAAGAGACCGAGCTTATCCGGGTCACGATGGAAGAGATAGATGATGAGTTCAAAGGCGTTGAGATGAGTGTCATCTATCCGCAGTCTCAGGATAAGGGGTTATTCGATAAGATCAAAGCGAATCTGGCAAACATGCTTCTTGGTGACAGAATGGGGCTTACTATCATAGGTCCTGCGACCATAGTGAAAGAGATCAAGAAGGATCCGAGCAAGATACAGCTCCTGACCAAAGAGTTGAGGAAAAAGAGTTAAAATGCCACATCAGTGTGTCAGATGCGGAACTATGTATGATGATGGTGCTGAAGAGATTCTTAAAGGCTGTTCCTGCGGTGCGAAATTATTTTTCTTTGTGAAGAAGAAAGATGTAGAGAAGAAAAAAGAAAAACTTAATCTTTCTGACACGGATAAGAAGCGTATCGAGAAGGATGTTTATGACATCATGGGCAGTAAGATAGATAAGGATAAGCCTATTGTTCTTGATCTTGAATCTATCAATGTCGTGAAACCGGGAAAGTATGAGCTGGACCTTGTCAATCTTTTCAAGAAAAGCCCTCTCGTCTATAAGCTTGAAGAGGGCAAATATGTGGTAGACCTCCTTCAGAAATTTGATGAGGATTCAAAGAAAGAGTGATCCGGTCATTTATCTGCTATTATCTCTATGACATCTCCGTTCTTCAGTTTATGGTCTTTCCCCACGGTCATCCTCTTCTTCACATCCACGGCTCTTATGAATTTCTTTCCGAAATCAGTATGCAGGTAATATGCAAAGTCAAGGGTTGTTGAACCGTTCGGCAGGAGGAAACAATCGGGGAGAACTCTTCCTTCACTATCTTCAAGCTTATTGACGCCTCCCGGGTATATGGCTATATGGTCGAGAAGTTCGAATACTGCCTTGTCCAGTACCTCCTGGATCCCTGTTGAGCCCAGTTTCGAAAGGACCTTGTCCCTGATGAAATCCAATGCTTTCTTCTGGTTTCCGGATATGTTCTCAGATTGGATGCTGAAATCATCAGATCCGGGAATGTAATCTATTATGCCTGCCTTGTCAGCTTCTTTCAATGCAAGCTCTGATTCTGCTGAGCAAGGGACGAAGATGTAATCCTTGAACTCTTCCTTCAATCTCTCAAAATTCTCATAAGCTCCGGGCACGTCAGCTTTGTTTGCAGCTATGATCATCGGTTTTGATTTTTTTCTAAGGTAAGAGGCTATGCTGAAAAGCTGTTCTTCAGTCCATTCCAGGGGTTTCTCTATGTTCAGGTTCTCTGTTGCTTTATCCACCATGTCCAGGTCAACGCCTAATCCGGAAAGTTGTTTGGCAAGCGCTTTTCTTATATCTCCTTCTTCCTGTTGTACCTGTTTTGCGAATTTTTCCCATCCTCTCTTAAGTATGTCGAGGTACCAGTGATCCAGCTCTTTCTCGAGGAACCTTACATCGTTTGCCGGGTCATAGCTTAATCTTTTTACCGGTTCTCCTTTCTCGTTTGTACTTCCGCTTACATCAATCACGTGGACGAGAACATCAGCCTGGTTTAGATCATTTAGGAATTGTGATCCCATGCCTTCGCCCTTATGGGCATCAGGGACAAGTCCCGCAACATCTATCAGGTCAACGGGGACGAACCTGTAATTGCCTTTCATGAAACCTGTTCTAGGAGTTGGTTCGACGCCGAACTCTTCCGAGGGGTCTTCCGTTTTCACAAATCCTATTGCATGATTAGGTTTTATCGTAGTGAAAGGATAGTTGGCCACATCAACGTCCGCAAGCGAAGAGGCCTTGAACAGTGTACTTTTTCCACAACTTGGTTTCCCGACGATCCCGATTAACATTTTGGCAGATGTGAAGGCAAGGTATATAAAAACATTTTGCAGAAAACTTTATAAATATCATGATGGGGTATTAATATTATGGTCGAGGACCCCAGGAAAAGGTTGATCTATAAGAGTAATGTTTACTTTAGGGTGAAGGATGTCAACGTCTTTAATCTGAAAGCTTTCTATACTATGCTTCACGAGTGGTTCGTGGAGGAGGAGTTCTGCGGTGATGAGGATAAGTTCCCTGAGGTTTACCAGAGGGACAGGAACTCCCAGAAAAGAGGAAGGGAGTTGATCATCCACTGGAGATTCAGCAAGGAGCCCGGCGGTGTGAAGTTCTATCAGAGAAGGTATGATGTATTGATAAAAGCTGTCGGTATCAAAGATGCTGAGGTTGCCCAGGAGGGCAAGAAATTCAAGGTACAGAAAGGTACTATCGAAGTGAAAGTCTGGGGCTACCTAGAGTATGATGCTGAGATGAAATGGAGGAATAATTGGTTGCTGAAACATTTTCTGGATTTGTATGTGAAGAGGATCAATGCAAAGGATATGGATGCTAACAGGAACCTTTTGATAGAGGAGGCGGAGACTCTGCAGGGTATAATTAAGGATTATCTGAACCTCCTGAAATATGATGATAAGTCTCCTGATATAAATCAGGTCCATGGTCCCAGTGACCATTATCAGTAACATTTTTAAAGGAATCTGGTCTCCCTTGCTCGAGTTGGTTAATGCCTCCGTAGCATAGTAGCTATTGCGCGAGACTTGTAATCTCGAGGTCGCGGGTGCAACTCCCGCCGGAGGCTTTCTTGATTTCTTGAAGAATCATGCCTTTATGGCATTGTTTTGGTCAAAGTTTTGTAAAAAGTTTGCGTGTAGGTGCAACTCCCGCCGGAGGCTTTCATATTGTTTCTAGAATCCTTCCTCTCCGAGATTCCTAAGGATATGCTTTATCTCTTCGATTGTTTCATGCTGCTCTTTTTTATCTGACATCCTGACAAACTTAATGAAAAGATCCTTTAGCTCATCCGCAGAGAGGAACTTTACTTTATGATTATCTATTATGAAATAAAACCGGAATCTCTTGTATTTTATCTCCTTGACAGCTACATCTCCCACTTTTCCAACCAATTTCCCTTTTTTTGCCCTTCCCTCAAGCGAATACATTAATGAGAATATGTCTATTGATTCTTTCTTGAATTTCTTGTCTATTTCTTTTTCAAGTGAAGGTAGAACGAAGACTACTGCCATTTTTTCTTAGCTCTTTTCAGGGCATCTTTTGCAGTGGTATAACCTTCAGTGTCCATCAGAAGTTCTTGTATCTGTCTGTCTTTTGCACTTTTAAGAATCTTAGAGAGGATCTGGTCATAAGTTTCGCCTTTATTTCCATATTCTTTTATGGCTTCTTTTACCTTTGGGGAAACTGCAATGGTTGTATACATTATAAGCACCTATAATTGTTATAATGGTAATATTGGTTATTATTTAGACTTTTTGTTTGTATCTTATAGAATCAAGTAGGAATAATTTAGTATAAAACAATAAGAAAAAAATAGAAAAAGGCTTATTTCTTTTTAGCCTTCTTCCTAACTTTAGTGACAGCTTCTTTGACTGCAGTGTTAAAAGCCGATTTCACTGCTGTAGCCATCGATCCAGATTTACTTGGGTTCTTCTCAAGAAGCTTGTTGATCTCTTTCTCTGCAGAGTTGAAGGTTTTCCTTGCTTCACTCATGCCCTTCTTTGCTTTAGCTTTGGATTCTTTAAGCTTCTTTTGCATAGCTGCGTCTTTCTTAGTTGCTGTCTTCTTGGTTGCTTTCTTAGCAGTGCTCTTCTTTTTCGATTTGCTTTTTGTTGTTCTTTTAGTAGCCTTCTTGGCTGTTTTTCTTTTTGTACCTTTCTTTGTTGTTTTTGGCATTAAATCTCACCTCCGGAGTTTAGACCATATCAAAATCACTATGCCCACTATCAGGAATGATAGCGCGGGACCGATAAACCAAGAAAGTAATATAGTGACAGAGATTGCTATGAAAATGATGCCTGCGAAGGTCATCAATTTGTCGAAGAATGCATCGGTGAAGTCCCGCTTGACTTCATTTATGCTGCTTTTGACAGAATTCTTCACTTTATTCAGAACCGCTGAAGAACCCTCTGCGAGAAGGCTTCCAGAGCTCTTCTTGTTTTTCTTGGTATCCTTTCTTTCGGGCATTAATTATTATCTTTGATTAATTAATTTATAAGTTTTTTCATAATGTCGATTAAATCTGGGTCTTTGAATACAAAAAATTATATATGACCATTCAAGCTTCCTTATTATCATGATAAACTCCAGACAGAAACTTACAAACAGATTGTTTCCGAAGAAGACCAATGGGAAGCCTCTCAAAAGGTCGATGTCAGGGTATGAGACCGAACAGTTCATCCTTAATTCGGATGGAAGTCTCGATCATTCCGATAAGCTGTATTCCGAAGCAAAGGATGCAGGGGTAGATGTACAGAAGGAATGTGCGAAGAGCATGATCGAGATGAGCTGCTTTCCTGCGAAGAGGCTCAAGACTTCCAGCATGTCTATGATCGACAATCATATAGCTCTTCAGGAAGTTGCGGAGAAGAAGGGAAAGCTTCTTTATCCTTTCGGTACTTATTTCTGGAAGAACAATCCTAAATTCAGGGAAGCGGAACCTTATGCTATAAAGAAGAAGGTCTTTGGTATGAGTAAGTTCAAGTATGCAGGTTACTGTTGTGGATGTCATCAACATTACGCTCTGCCCCGGGGACTCTTTGACCCTAAGACGAAGAATGTGAAGATACTCAAGAATTCGAAGGTGAACAAGACGCTTGTTGACAGTTTTAATCTTATCACTGCACTTGATCCTGTCCTTACAACATTAAGCCAGTCATCCCCTTATGTAGATGGTAGTTATGTTGCCAAGGATTCGAGGGTTGTCGTTTATCGTGGAGGTAGTTTCCTCGGTTATCCTGAAGGTCTTTATTCAAGACACAGGCTTTATGGTGCTTTAGCGCAGTATAAATTCACTACACAGGATCTTATTTCGACACAGAAAAGAAGATATGAGAAATGGCTTAATCTTATCAGAAGGAATGGTTTTTCTATAGACAAGTATGATAAACAGGAGAAGATGCTTGAGTATAACTGGAGCCCGGTGAAGATAAATCCTCACGGGACTCTTGAATACAGGGGTTATGATATGAATTTCATGTCGAATATCATGGGCATATCCACCTTGCTCAAGTTTGTACTGAGAGAGGTGCAGCAGAATTTCAGGATAGTCATGCCGATTGATATGGGTGTTGATGAATCTTTTACTGTGGAGAATAACATGGTGTTCATACCTCCCTTCTCTGTGGTTACGAAACTCCAGAAAAGAGCGGCTTACAAAGGCCTCGCTGATAAGGAGGTACATACTTATGTGAAAAACTTCTATCAGTTCGCCAAGAGAGTCACGAAAGAGAGTTATCATCCTCTCCTTGAGCCTATCAAGAAGATGATAAACTCAAAGAAGACCGTTTCCGACCGGATCGTCGATTATTTCAGGAGGAAAGGTTATAAGGGCGACCTTGATGAGGAGATCGTCAAGGAAGCTTCGGTAAAATACTCAAAGGATTATAAGAAGGATCTCTATAAGTTCAAGGAGAAACTGGATAAGATCGAGCATTAGAGTTCTTTCTTTATTTCATAGAACGTTTCATTTAATCTCCTTGATATTTCGCTCATCTCTTTTTTGACAGGGTTTTTATCGTTCATGTAGATTCCTTTGTTTATTTCTATATTAAATGATACAACTCCTTTATTATAGTCTGAAAATTTTTGTAGAAGGTATCCTCCTTTATAGAAAGGTTCATTCGTTTTTATAGAATATCCCTGAAAATTTTCATAGAATTGCTCTTCGATCATCCTCTGTACTTTTCTTGGCATAAGCGATTCTCCTTCGCCAAAAACAAGGTTGATGTCCGGTCTCTTTAATTTATGCTTGTGTCCTCGTGGTGTTGTGGGTTCCATCGAGTGGATATGTGGTACTAATAGGTATCTTCTTTTATGGTCTTCAATTCTCTTTCCAATTGATTCTGTGTATTCTCTAACGAGTCTTTTTGCTTCTTCCCTTGCCTCTTCCGTTATCTCTGATTCATGGAGTTCAAACCGGTCAAAACTCTTTTTCCTGATGAAGTAATTATCTTCAGTTTCCCTGTTTGGATCACCTGAGTCTCTATGAAGAAGATAAGTCATGTTCTTTGACTCTTCTATCTCTAAAAGATCGAGCCATGGGTCGCCGTCCTTAAATATTTCATTCATGGTCTTTTTGTCGGTATAAAAGAAATTTATGAGGCTTTCAGGAATCATAAGTCCAGAATGAGGGATAATTGTAAGCTGATTGTCTTTTCTACTGCCCTCTTCAAGAATGTGCCTTTCCAGTGTCTTATATTCTTGGTCAAACACCGATAAGCATTTCATGGGGCACAGGGAAGCGATTATTTTTTATAAAATTATCTCTTCTCCATCCGGAAACCTTCTTCCTCCCTGATATCGAAGATGTTCATCAGAGCATCTGAAAGCTGGTTTATCCGTTTATCATATTCTTTCAGCCTGTCCTGTGTCATATAAAGCGCTTTGTTTATCTCCATCGAGAAGATGAATCTGTCAGGGTATTTCCTTGACATCCATTTAAGTATGAATCCTCCACCATAAGGTTTGTTGATGGCAACTTTGTTATAACCGAGGCTTCTCACTTTCGCCTGTATGCTCCTGACTATAGGCAGGTAGAATTTGGGAATGTAATGGGTCCCGAAGCTTATATTCGGTCTTCCTTCAGAATCTTTCATCGAATGTGCATCGAATATGATGTTAAAACTATGGGTCTCCAGCAATCTCGTGAGCATAGAATAGAACTGTCCATAAAAATTGTGTATCTCTTCTATCTCGCTTTTCCTGAGTTCTTTTTCCCATATGTTCCCGGAGACATTATGGTCCTCTTTGCCATAAATGCATCTTGACATGTTCCTGTTCAGGTCGCAGTAGAACCTTGACATCGTGTTGTTTATCCATATCCCGCCCTGTTCAAGGACAAGCTTACAATATATCCTGTCCGTGAAGACGTCTTCTTCCTTGTACCTCTCCTGTTTTGTCATATTCATCTTCTTCTGTATTTTGGGGGGCACGAATGTTCCTGCATGTATTGTCAGGAGGAGTATGTTGAACTTGTTCTTCCTGTAGTTGTTGTATATGGTGATGCCTTCTTTAGTGATGGTCATCCTGGCCTCTTTGTTTATAGAGTACGCATATTCGATATTCCCTTTTACCTTCTTGTATACATCCTTATGAATGAAAAAATTCCTGAAATACGCCTTGTTCCTGTCCCTATGGAATTCGTAGATGGTGCCTTCAAGGAACTTGCCCAATACCTTGTAGTATTTAAGAAGGCTGATGAAATTGAGATGGGGATCGTTCTCTATCTTGTTCGTTATCTCATTTATTAGCTTGAAAAGGAGGAATCTTCTTGAAAGGCTTATCGTGATGGAGCTCGATTTAGGTTTTATGAGTATGGGACTGATCCTCTCAAAAAGGTAAGGAATCTTCGTCTTTTGGAAGTATTCGAGAAGCTTGCTCATAAATATATCTATTCAGAATAAGATTATAAATCTTTCGGCCTGATGCCTTCGTCAGTGATCCTGAATCCGTACTCTTTATCTTCGGGAAGAGATCTATGCTTTCTTATTATAGCTGTCCTGTTGTTGCTCTTGCCTTTTTTGAGTTCAATTAGGCATTTACTACCGTATTTTATGATGTCTCCCCCAACGAGGTTCACGGAGTCCTTATCCTTGAAATTCGAGTATACCTGGTTGGTAACCAGGACTGGTATTTTCCATTTTCTTGCTATCTCTGTAAGATAGGATATCTGAAGCCCGAGGCTCCTGTTTACCTCATAGATGTCATTGGTCTTGCCGAATTCCAGCCTGTATAGCATGGCTATCGAGTCGACTATTATAAGGCCGATCTTATCATTGATTATGTTCCTCAATTTCTCGAAAGATTTCTTTTGCTCTTCGAAAGAAACAGGGGAGAGGAATATTATGCCTTTCATGAGTTCCTTGTCAGCTATCTGTTCAAATCTGGCGGTAGAGAATGATGACTCAGTGTCTATGTATATTACTTTCTTATCCTGTTTGAGTGTCTCCCTTGCAGAAAGAAGGCAGAGGTTTGTCTTTCCCGAACCGCCGGGTCCATAGATGGTGGTTATAACATCTCCTTCATATCCTCCGCCGAGAAAATCATCGAATCCCTTACATCCGCTTGAAATCATACATCTATGGATAATCAGGCTTGATTTAAATATCTTGCTAAATAGTTTTATATATGTAAAAACCTCTCTCGGGTGTTATGAAAAGATACCTGTTGCTGCTCTTTTTCCTGTTGAGCCTTACGTTCAATCTGGTCCATACAGGAATGACGGATGAGTTCACGGGAGACCAGGCATATCTTACCCTCAGGAATGTTGAGAACATAATGGAAGAGGGTGTCCCGCTCAATGAGGATGAATTGAGCTATGGGGGGAGAAGTAGTGTCCATGCCCCGCTTTTCTATTATCTTCTTGCGGCTTTCTCCTTCCTGATGCCCGTCGCCTTTGCTGCTAAAGTGGTCCCGGCCCTTATTTCAGCATCTCTGATATTCATAATATACGCTGTGTCTCTAAAGCTGACCAGTGATAGGAGGATTTCGATAATAGCTTCCTTCATGGCCATATTCATACCTGTCTTCACTAGGACAACCCTTAATTCTGCAAGCCCGATAACACTTTTCATACCTTTGTTCTTCCTCGCTTTGTATTTCTTCATTGACCTTAACAGGAGAAACATAACCTATTTCGTCATCGCCTTTCTTGCGATGCTTCTCACCCATCCTTTGAGCATCCTATTCATAGTATCTCTCCTGGTTTATATGGTGCTCATAAGGACAGAGGAGATGAACCTTGATAATAAGGAAACAGAACTTATTCTCTTTTCAACATTCTTTCTGGCGTGGGCTTATTTCCTATTATATAAGCCAGCTTTAATACAGACAGGACCCAATATAATATGGGAGAATATCCCGATGTCTCTCAGATCTTTCTTTTTCCCGGATTTCAATATAGTGAAAGGAATAGCCGGAATTGGGATTGTCCCTTTCCTTTCGGGCGTTTATGTTATATACAGTTTCTTCTTCAGGAAGAAGAGGAAGAGGAATTACCTTTACATGAGCATAATGCTTGCGGTCCTCGTTGCCCTTTGGTTCAGGATGATCAGCCTGGGTTTCGGACTTTCCATACTCGCCATACTCTTCATAATACTCTTCTCCTATTATTATAAGGGTCTTGAAACTTATATCAAGAAGACCAAGATAAGGAACAGGAACATAGTATTCGGAGTCATAATCCTTGTCTTTGTCCTTACCTCTGTCCCGGGAACTTTTCGGGCAGCTATGGATAATGTTGATGCAGCCTTTGACCATAGTGAGGTTGAGGACATGTTATGGTTGAGGGAGAATACGGATAAGGATTCGGTTATATTGGCTGATGCTTTCAGGGGAAATTTCATCTCTTATTATTCGAAGAGGAAGAATGTTGCTGATACCAATTTCTTGCAGGCGCCTGATCCGGGGGAGAGGGTGAATGATATAAAGACTATATATACAACCAGCTATCAGACAGAGGCAATACCGCTTCTTACAAAGTACGGAGTTGATTATATATATGTCAATGATGATTTAAGAAATGTGATGGGCATAGATGAGATAGATTACCTTGAGGACAAGTGTTTCGAAAGGATGTCGAATGAGGCATTCTACAAGGTGAAATGTGAGATGGAGGAAAAGCATGGCGGATAAGTACAGTATAGCCGGAATTGTGATCGGTCTGATGATACTTGCTGTGCCTCTGCTGGACCCGGTTATGGACGGCACTTCACCTTATCTCTCATTGAGGATTGCCGGTGATTTTGAGGAATTTGATGATATGGCCTATGATGGAAGGGTTATTGAAAGCAGTCCTTACAACGAGTTGGTGGGTCAGCTCTCTGAAGATTCGGTGAGGCTGATGCCTTTCTTTCTCGGTCTTGTGAGTCTCCTTTTCTTATGGCTGCTTACAAGGAGGATAAAGGATGATACCTTGAGGCCCTTAGTGATATTCATCTTTGTCCTTTCTCCCGCTTTTATGAGGCTTTTCTCTGTGCCCAATGAGATGGGCTTTGTGGTCACTCTTATGCTTGTTTCCTTCTATCTTCTGGAGAGAGGATCCCTTTTTTCCCTGCCCTTTTTCCTTATTACAGGATTATCGGGGATAATACCTTCTCTTATATCTGGTTTTTATGTTGTCAGGAGGAGGAACTGGAAGAATCTGGCTATATTATTCCTTCTTATAGGTGTGAGCATTGTACTTTTTAATAGCTCTCCGCATCTTCTTGGCCCTTCATTTTCACAGGGGAATATATTCAAAGATATGATATCTGATTTTGGTGCTTCAGGCGGGCTGGGCATGTTCAAGATACTCCTTGGTATTGTCGGCTTATTGATAGGTGACAGGATCTCCATAATAATAGCATCGCTCCTTTTCGTTTTCCGCCAGCCGCTTTACCTGTCCTTTTTCCTGACTTATTTTGCCGCCTATGGTTTTGCTAAGATAATTGACAGAAAATGGTATTCTGAAACCCTGAAATACCTGACCGTGATAACCATAATATCCGGCCTGGTATTCTCGCTTGTCTCATTCGTAGACAGGCCCGATGAACCTACAGAAGATCAGGTAGAAAGTCTCCACTGGCTTGCCGGACAGGAAGAGGGGAAAGTTCTCTCCCATCATGAGAAAGGGCTGTGGATAGAGTATTTCTCTGATAAGCCGGTTCTCTTTGATGATTATTTCTACAATAATAATGGGGCTGCCCGTAAGTACAAGGAAATAGCTGACAGTATTTTCTATTCGAGGAACCTTGAGGAGACGAGGGGTTATCTGAAGGATAATAATATCAGCTATATATGGATAGATGAGGAGATGAGGGATGGTCAGGTGTGGGATAAAGAGGAAGAAGGGCTCCTCTTTCTCCTCAGGAATAACGAAACATTTAAAAAAGCATATTCTAATCCAGAGGTAGACATATATGAGGTTTCGAAACCTTTAAATGATCGATAAACACGTGTGTGAATCATGGATCTGACTATCTGGAGCATTGTGCAATGGCTTGTGTACTTCGTATCTTTGTACTTCTGCGTCTTCTGGATACTTGTTTTTGTAGAGTACGGTCTCAAGGATGAGAGCGGGAAGAAGACTTCCAGACCCAGAGTGACCATTGCTGTCCCAGCTTATAATGAGGAAAAATCTCTGGCCCCGACGATCGAGTCTGCCATTAACCTTGATTATCCGAAGGATAAGCTCGAGATTATCTTGGTAAATGATGGTTCTGAGGACAAAACCCTTGAATTGATGAGGAAATACGAAGGTGGCAATGTATCTGTTGTTGACCAGAAGAATCAGGGTAAGGGGGCTGCTCTCAATACTGCTTTATACAGGGCAACAGGCGAGTATTTTGTCTGTCTTGATGCTGATTCGGAAGCGAAGCCGGATGCGCTTGATAAGATGATCCCAGATTTCAGCAAGGAGAGGGTGGCAGCTGTATTGCCTTTGATGAAGGTGAAGAATCCGAAGAATTACCTTCAGAAGTTCCAATGGTATGAATATCTTCTGAATATCTATTATAAGAAGCTTATGGGCTTTCTGGATTGTATACATGTTGCACCGGGGCCTTTCAGTGCTTATAAGACCGAGGTGTTGAAGAAAGAAGGGGGTTTTGAGACAGATAATCTCACTGAAGATCTCGAGATGGCCATCAGGCTCCAGAAAAAGCATTACAGGCTGATACAGAATATGAGTGCTGAGGTGTACACTGTTGCCCCTGAGAATTTCAGGAAGTATTACAACCAGAGAAACAGGTGGTTCAAGGGTGGTCTTTTTAATGCCCTGAAATATAAGGAGATGCTTTTCAACGCCCGCTGGGGTGATTTCGGGATGATCCAGTTACCTATACTCATAATCTCCGGCGTGATTGCAATAATCCTGATGTCTACACTGACCTATAATTTTCTTGAGCCTTATGTGGATTATATGTTCAATATGAATCTGGTCAATTTTGATTTCATGACATTCATAAAAGATTTTACCCCCAATCTGAACCTGTTGGATGTGAACATATCCAATATACTCATCCTGGTGGTTATGGTCTCCTTGTCTATATTCATGCTTTATATGGCCAACAGTTCCACGAGAGAGAAGACAACGAAATATGGTGTCCCGATGGTCATCTCTTTCGTGTTCTTCTATTTCCTCCTGCTTAGTGTTGTCTGGTTCGGTCTCATCAAGGACCTTGTGACGAGGAGAGTGCAGAAATGGTGAGGAGCAATTTCAAGAAGAGAAGATATTTTGCCGCATTCTTCATAACCCTCGGAATATTCCTCATTGGCCTTTTATTGGGGTTTGTTCTTGAGTCCAAGAGGGTCGACTATATAACTGAGAAGAATAAGGAACAGTCCCTTGATCTTGAGAGTCTTCAGCTCCAGTACCAGTTCCTGGAGAGTATGACGGGAAGCAGGGACTGTGATGCTTACATGAGGACATTTGATACTTACCTGAAGGATCTGGAAGACACAAGGATCAGGCTGGAAAGGTACAAGGATAATGCCGATGTTAATGAGGAAGATTTCAGACGTCTCTGGAGGAAATATATCCTTGCTCAGCTGAGATATTATCGTATATCAAAGGAAGCTAATGAAGTATGTGATGTTGATAAGGTAACAGTGCTTTATTTCTTCTCAGATAAGAAGGAATGCCCGAATTGTGAGGAGCAGGCTTTTGTACTGAATTATTTCAAGAAGCTTCTTAAGGAGGACATACTCGTGTTCTCGATAGATGCGAATTTTGAGAGAGAGCCTTTGGTAAAGATGCTCAAGGAGAGGTATGAGGTGGATGATTATCCAACTCTGGTGATAGGCGATAAGGTCAAGGAAGGCCTGACAGATAAGGACGAGATACTCAGCATAATATGTGATAAGTTTTCCGAAAGCCCGGAAGTCTGTGACGGGGTAAAGCCGATTAATGATACTAAAGAAAAAGAAGAAGTGAAAGGAGAATGATCATCTCTTCAGTTTGTCCTTCATCATGTCTCCCAAAGTGAGTCCTCTTGTCTCCGAGCCGGCAGAAACGCTTCCCGAAGCTTTCTGTTGTTCCACGAGTTTTATATTGAAGAACTTTTCCAGTTTCCTTGCAAGGTTTATGTTGGGTTCGAAGTGTCCTGACTCAATATTGTGCAGGAGCGATTGCTTTTCAGCTATCTTTTTAGCGAAATCTTCCTGTTTTAGGCCCATCTTCTCTCTTGCGTCCTTTATCTTTTTAGCGTAATCTTCTGTTATCACTAGCACATTCTCAGGTTTCCTGGGTTTCGGCCTAGGGTTCTTCGCTGTTGTGGATCTTTGGTTCTTATCGATAACCTTCCCGTGTCTGCTGCAATTTTCGCAGACGGTCATCTGGGTACCCTCTATCAAAGCTTTATACATCTTACCGGATCTTCCGCACATATCACAGACCATATGAACACCTCATGAGCTTAGGTGGAATGATTTAAATATAAGTTTTTCTTTTCTCGGGATTATGGAAGACATGACAGTAATCAATATGGATGAGGGCAGATTGTCTAAAGTTGCAAAGGCGCTTTCCAGTGAATCATGCAAGAAGGTGCTCGATCATCTCTCGAAGAACGATAAGGCCACTGAGTCGGACATTGCGAAAGGACTGGGACTGGCGATGTCCACGGTCCATTATAATCTGAGGAAGCTTGAGGAAGTCGGTTTGGTTGAAAGTCCTGAGTATCATTATAGTGAGAAGGGCCGGGAGGTGAAGCATTACACTCTTGTTAACAAGTACATTGTCATCTCTCCGAGAGGGGGAAATTTCCTTGACAGGCTCAAGGAGGTCATACCTCTTGGTATTTTCGCAGTCCTTGGTTATTTTGGGATAAGGTTATTCTATGATGCAGCACCTGCAGGAAGAGAAGCTGTCAGGATGGCCTCAGAAACTTATGATTCTGCATCAGCAACTGCCTCTTCAGCCGCATCACAGCCCGATATAGCGGTGTGGTTCCTATTGGGCAATATTGCTGTTATCCTGTTCTATCTCGTTTATAAAGGGATAAGGGACCGTATGTCCTAAGCAGTTTTTCACTTTATGGTGGTCTGGAAAAGATATATATATGATTGTTTTATCCTGGTTATTTATAGGGGGTTAGATGAATGAATGAAGAAAATATACCAGTAAGAAAATTAAATCTCACAATGAAACCTCAGATGAAGGGTTACAGGGCTGAAAAATCAGAAAAGAGCATGTTCAGGTCCTATATAGACACTTTTCCTTCTGTTTCCAGGGTTTCAAGGATAAAGGATAATAAAGAAGGGAAACTCGGGATGAAAATATCTTTCAGAGAAGGTGTTTATGTTGATGATGTGATTGATATCCTGCCGAATATAAAGGGTTTTATGGGTGTAAATATTGATTCTGCTTCTTTCTCTTCCGGTAAGTATAAGAACGTTCCGCTTGGATGGGATCTTTACAGGCAGGGCGGAGAACAGAATGTTCGTGCAGCAGCAGATTATGATAATCTTCCTATCCCTTTCGTTGCAGAGAAGATAGAGGAGGCAAAGGATAAGCTCAGGGACGGGAAACTCAAGGGGGTTAATCCCGAGTTGTCTGATAAGATCGATGTGATGGGAGAGAACCATATTGAAATGAAGGGTGATAACCTTGTCTATGCTGATATGCTGGGTTTTGTGGGTCTGGTGAATACTATAAGTAAGAACCTTAACAGGAACAGATGGTTCGGGGATTCCTCTATGAAAGCGAATATACTGGTTCAGAATGAGGATTATACGGCTAAATATGACAACCAGAAGGCGTTTGATTTTTATTAGATCATCATATGATTTGATTTTTTATGCATCTTTATGATTCTTCTCAACTATCTGGTATAACAAAATTTATAAACAGCTTGTCCTATACTTGATTTATGGTAAACGAGAAAGCCGAAGAAGGACAAGTGCTTGCCCATGCCGTTCTCGAGGTGGTTGGTAAGCCTAAAGAGCATATACATAAAGCTATCAAGGATCATGTTGAGAACATCAAGCAGGATAAGGAGATTGAGGTAGAGGACTCCCACATTGAGGAACCGACCGAGCAGGAGGACATGTACAGCACTTTCGCTGAAGTTAAGGCTTGGTTCAAGGATATGTCGAAGGTGATAAATTTCTGTTTCGATTACATGCCTTCCAGTATCGAGATACTAGAGCCTGATAAGAAGACTATCAATATGAATGTGATGACCGATCTCCTTACTGATCTTCAGGGAAGGCTCCATCATGTGGACATGCTTGCTAAGAAGCTGCATCAGGACAATCAGACATATAACAAGAGCCTCACCAATATAATCAGGAATTTTATCAAGTATATGCTGACGAAACCAAGAACAATTGAGGATATGGAGAAGCTTTCCGGTGTCAAGCAGGACAAGCTTAAGCAGTATGCGGACAAGCTCGTAGAGGAAGGAAAGATAAAAGAGGAAAAAGGTAAGTATTATCTGAAATGAAAGACAAGATAAATCGTGTGGAATCCGTACTTTTCTCTTCCGGGAGGAAATTATCCCTCTCCGAGCTTAGAAGGCTTGCAAAGGTAAGGAAGGAAGAGGATATCAAGCAGGCTATTGAGTCTCTAAAGGAGAGGTATAAGGAGACTTCTATAGCTATTCTTGATGAGGATGATGGCTGGAAGATGACCGTTAAGCAGGATTTCATACCTTACATAAGGAAACTCGTGACTGATACTGAGATAAGCAAGACCCTTATGGAAACCCTGGCAGTTGTTGCCTGGAAGAACCCTGCCATGCAGTCGGATATAATAAAGATAAGGACAAATAAGGCTTATGATCATCTGAGACAGCTTGAGGATGCAGGTTTCATAAAATCAGAGAAACAGGGTCGTACAAGGGTTCTCAGGCTCACCACAAAGTTCTATGAATACTTTGATGTGGAATCGGATAAGGAAGTAAAGGAGATGTTCAATGATTTACCTTCTAAGATGCCCGGCATGCAAGAACAAGATGAAGTATCAGCTCCTGAAGGGGACACTGACGGGAAAGAGTAAGTCCTGTGTGTTCTGTGGAAAGAGCTTTAAGGTACTCGGGAATATAATCAAGGGAGAGTGATCCCTCAGCTTCTCTGCAGGCGGTATTCTTCAGGCTGAGAATACAGAATTCGCCTTTCACAGCCTTTCTCGGGCAAGACTATAATCAAAACATATAAAAAGGGAAGGAATTCCCATTATTCCCTATGAAACCAGAGATTAAAGAGGGAATGATCGAAGAAGAGATGAAGCAGAGCTATCTTGATTATGCGATGTCAGTCATCGTCTCAAGGGCTCTGCCTGATGTCCGTGACGGTCTAAAACCTGTCCACAGGAGGATACTCTATGCTATGCATTCTATGGGCATGTTCCATAATAAGCCCTATAAGAAGTCTGCAAGGATCGTAGGTGAAGTCCTGGGTAAGTACCATCCTCATGGTGACACTTCCGTCTATGATGCTATGGTGAGGATGGCGCAGGAATTCTCGCTCAATTACACTCTGGTCAATGGTCATGGTAACTTCGGGAGCGTCGATGGTGACTCGGCTGCAGCCATGAGGTATTGTATCACTGGTGATTCTTTAATACTTACAGACAAGGGTATATTTAATATAGGGGACATATCTGATAAGAGAGAAGATGAGGTCTCCTTTAAGGTCTTAAGTTATGACGGCAGGAAGAATAAGGCTTCAAGGTTCTTTGATTCGGGAAAGCATGATATAAAGAGAGTTGAGACTGAGCAGGGCTACAGCATTGCCGGAAGCCATAATCATCCGCTCCTTTGCTGGACCAGGAATGAATTCGGCGTACCGGTATTCAAGTGGAAGATGCTTTCTGATGTTAAGAAGGGTGATGTGGCTTTACTTCAGAGAAATTATTCAATGTTCTCAAAGGAGAATCTGTCTCTTGAGCAGTTTTTCCCTGAGATTAATAAGGGCAGTGAATTCGGTCTTCCAAAGAAGATGACAAAGGATCTTGCCTTTGCTTTAGGTGCTCTTGTAGCTGAGGGCAGCTTTCATCAGAATAAGATAATGTTTAATAACTCAGACCATGTTTATTATGAGGCTGTCAAGAGCTCTCTGAAGAAGACCTTTAAAGGTTTGGAATTTTATGAGAGAGATATCAGTGGTGGATGCAAGGAATTTGATCTTTACCATCAGCAGATCGTCAGGTTCCTTTCAAACATTGGGTTCAAGAATTCAAGGTCGGATAAGAAAGAGATACCTTTTTCTGTGCTGAGGTCAAAGAAGGGTGTAGTCCTGGCTTTCCTCAGGGGGCTTTTTGAAGGTGATGGTTCTGTTAAGCTTAATACTGATAAAAGACATGGTGGAAAATCGATAGAGCTCACCTATAACACTAAAAGCCTGAAACTCGTAAGACAGCTTAAGACCCTGCTTCTTAATTTCGGTGTTGTCACTACAAAACCTTATCATGACAGGAAGAAATGCTATAAGCTTATCATATCAGGTGCATATAGCATAAGTAAGTTTAAGGAAATCGGCTTTTTTTCTGAAAAGAAAAACTCGGTCTTAGATGAGGCTGATAAGCTTAACTCATTAAGGATGAGCAAGACGGATTATATTCCTTATATATCTGATTATCTCAGGTCGGAGTATAGTCATAACTTTATCCAGAAAAATAATCTGGACAGGTATAATCTGCTTGAGAAGAATCTTTCTAAACTTTCAAAGATACTTAAACCGGCTGACATGAAGATTGTGAAGATGCTTCTTGAGAGGAAGTATTTCTTCAACAAAGTGGTCTCTGTGAGTGATGATAAACCTGAGAAGGTATATTCTGTTAAGGTAGAGAGTGATTGTCATTCGTTCGTTGCTAATGGTTTTCTGAATCATAACACTGAGGCAAGGATGAACAAGCTTTCTGAGGAGATGCTTGCTGATATAGATAAGGATACGGTCGATTATTCCGAGAATTTCGACGGTAGCCTGAAAGAGCCGGATGTACTGCCCTCGAAGCTCCCTAATGTTCTTGCTAACGGAACTGCAGGTATAGCTGTCGGGATGGCCACTAATATCCCTCCCCATAATCTTACTGAGCTTTGTGACGGCATAAATGCGTATATAGATGATCCGGATATAACAGTCGATGATATGATGGGTTATATCAAGGGACCCGATTTCCCTACGAGGGGAATTATCTCTACTGATAAAGGCCTTGAGAAAGCCTATAAGACAGGAAGAGGAAAAATAAAGATCAGGTCCAAGTACCATGTCGAGGAGGTCAAGGGCAAGGAAAGGATCATTATAGACGAGATACCCTATCAGGTGAATAAGGCGGCATTGATAGAACAGATAGCTAATCTTGTCAAGGACAAGAAGATCAATGGCATAAGGGATCTTCGTGATGAGTCTGACAGGGAAGGCATGAGGATAGTGATAGAGCTCAAGAAGGATGCCCAGAGCGAAGTACTCATCAATCAGCTCTTCAGGTACAGCAGGCTCGAGGTCTCTTACGGTCTTAACATGTTGGCTCTTGTTGATAATGAGCCCAGGACTCTCAGTCTGAAGGATATAATATCTCAGTTCGTTAAGCATCGTAAGGAGGTAATAACGAGAAGGACCGAATTCGAGCTCGATAAGGCTAAAGCCAGAGCTCATATCCTTGAAGGTCTTATAACCGCTCTGGATGATATAGATGAAGTTGTTGGGAAGATCAAGGCTTCAGAGGATACAGCTTCCGCCTCTTCCATGCTGATGGAGGATTATTCACTATCTGAGAAGCAGGCTAAGGCCATCCTCGATATGAAGCTCCAGAAACTATCCTCTCTTGAGAGGGAGAAATTGAGGGATGAACAGAAGAGCCTTAAAGAGACAATCGCAGAACTCAGATCCATCCTGGAATCAGAAAGCAAAGTGCTTGAGATAATAAAAGGTGAGTTAGTTTCAATAAAAGAGAAGTATGGAGATAAGAGAAAGACCGATATCGTATATGAGGAAGACGGAGATACTGATATAGAAGAGCTGATAGAGGAAGAGGATGTTGTTGTTACGATATCCAATCATGGTTATATAAAGAGGCTTGCCATCGATACTTACAGGCAGCAGAGAAGAGGCGGCAAAGGCGTTGTCGGGGCCACGACCAAAGAAGGTGATTTCGTCGAGAGCATATTCGTCGCTAATACACACAGCTATCTGATGTTCTTCACGGATAAGGGCAAGGTCTATTGGCTCAAGGTCTATAACATTCCTGAGGCGGCAAGGCAGTCAAGGGGCAAGGCTATAGTCAACCTGATAGGCAAGGAATCTGATGAGAACATAACCGCTTACATACCTGTCAAGGAATTCAAGAAGGATCATTATCTTTTCATGGCCACAGATAAAGGCTATGTCAAGAGGACGAGCATGGAACAGTTCAGCAGGCCGAGAAGAGGAGGAATAAGAGCCATAAACACAGCTGAGGATGAAAGGCTGATGAATGTCCTCGAGACCAGCGGTAATGATGAGATAATTCTCGCTACTAAGCAGGGTCTTGCAGCAAGGTTCAGGGAGACCGATGTCCGTGATATGGGAAGGACCGCTCACGGTGTCAGGGGTATTAGTCTTAATGGTGATGATCATGTCGTCGGTGCTGTGAAGGCTGAAGGAAGCATTCTTACTATAACTGCTAATGGTTACGGTAAGAGGACGCCTGTAGAGGATTACAGGCTAATAAACCGTGGTGGCAAGGGTGTAATCAATATAAAATCTAATGACAGGAACGGCGAGGTCACTTCGGTGAAAGCTGTCTCCGAGCTTGATGAGATCCTCCTTATCACCAGGAAAGGCATTGTCATCAGGACGAATGTCCATGATGTTTCAGTGATAGGCAGGAATACGCAGGGAGTAAGGCTTATGAAGATGAAAGAGGATGACAATGTTGTCGGTGCTGCAAAGATAATAGGCGAGAAGGAAGAGGAGAGTATAGTTGATGGAGAGTCTGGCGATAACTCATAAAGGGCTTGAAAAGCAGGCGGAAGAGGAGATCAAAGAAAAGCTAGATTGTGAGACCTCTTGCGGGAATTCCGTCGTCAGGTTCGACAGTGAGAAGAGGGCTCAGTTGGCTTACCAGAGCCAGTCTGTCATAAAGGTCCTGAAGTATATTGGCGAGCTTAGTGTTGACGAGAAATTCTTTGAAGGCCTCAGAAAGCTTCTGGATATGAAGCTCGAGGGAAGTTTCAGGATAAAATGCAAGAGAGACGGGGATCATGATTTCTCCAGCCACGATATACAGGAGAAGGCCGGCGGTTTCATCCTCGAGAATAATGATATAGAAGTGGATCTGGAAGAGCCTGATAATATAATATATATCTATATAAAGGACGATGATTGTTATGTCGGATTTGACGAGCTCCGCATGGACCTCAGTAAGAGGGATTATAAGGTGTTCAATCATCCTGCTTCGCTCAAGGGTACTCTTGGATTTCTGCTTCTCAGGAAAGCGGGTTATTCGAAGGAGAAAGTTCTTGTCGATCCTTTCTGCGGGAGCGGTATAATACCTATAGAGGCCGGCTTGTACGGTTCGGGGCTTTCTCCTAAACATTATTCGATCGATGATTTCCCTGTGGATGAGGAGGAGTATTCTTCTGAGAAGTTGGATGTTTATGGGTATGACTGCCAGCTCAATCATGTCAGGGCGGCGAGGAAGAACGCGAAGATCGCTGGTGTGAATGAGTTCATTGGTTTCAGCAAGATAGATGTCTCGTGGCTCGATACTAAGTTCGATGAGAAGGAAGTGGATGTCATAGTTACAGATCCTCCGAGGTATACAGAGTATTTCAAGGATTATAAGGACCTGGTGAAAGAGTTTTTCTATCAGGCAAAATTCCTGCTCAAGGATGAGGGGAATATTACCCTCGTCTCCAATCCGAAGACGATATCCTATATAAAGGATCTTGTGGATGGTTTTGAAGTCCATGAGGAGGTGGAGAGCTCTCTCGGCAGGGAGAGACTGGTAATAGTCAAATTTATAAAGAGAAAGGATTGACTCTTATTCTGGTAGGGCAGCAGCCGACCATCATCATAATGAGGAAAGTCCACCCACCATCAGTGGCCGCTCGCGAAAGCGAGATCCCTAACAGGATGGCAATCACTCAGAAACGAGACCTCCTGCAGAGAGGATGAAACCGGCGAAGGTTTTAGCGATAAGGCCGAGTTAACCCGGATGACGTTTCTGCAGGGAAGGATGAAACGGTGAGTCCCGGCCGGTGCAAGTCCGTTCGGACGCTTAGTTGAATGTCGGCATGATACAGAAGGTGGCTTATGCTGTCCCTACC
>JBNJDG010000004.1:0-55049 GCA_051819665.1 Nanobdellota archaeon | reverse complement strand
ACTTAAAGAAGGCAGGTTTTACTATTGAAGACGTTGAGCCTGTAGGCAGGAAAGCGCCCTCTACGATAGCATGGTGATGTTAATCCTATTTAACAGCTGTTTAATGATTTTAACACAGAAAGATTTATAATAATCATAGAAATCTTGCTGTAAACATACCCGTGTAGTATAGTCTGGACAGTACACAGCCCTGCGGAGGCTGAGACCCGGGTTCGAATCCCGGCACGGGTGTAACACAAAATGAGGACCACAAGAATGGATATAAAAAAAATCATGAAAGCCCTGGCAGGAGCTTTTCTAGTAGCATCAGTTTTCTTTGTAGTTATTCCATATTCATTGATTAAATTAGGCAGGATAATAGGAATAAACCCTCATCCAACTATTGCCGGTATGATCACAGGAAGCGTTCTCATAACCTTCGGTCTTATTATATTCTTCCTTTGCTTCAGCTTTTTTATAAAAAAAGGGAAAGGCACTCCCCCCCCATATGTGCCCACCAAGAAACTCGTAAAAGACAAGATATAGCAGGAATCCAATGTACATAGGATATATAATGATCGTCCTTGGAGAGGCCTTCCTGACAGGAGCGCTTATTCTCATATCTTATACAATACTTATATTTGCTCTTATACATGCCTATGTTGTTCATATAGAGGAACCGAACCTCAAGAAAAAATTCGGAAAGGATTATACTGATTATAAAAAAAGGATACCCAGATGGATATAAGACCCCTGAAGAAAACCTCGCTCACTAAACCGGATTGATTTCTTTAAATTTATATAAGTGCCTTCTTGATTTTTAGCTATGGAGAGATTAAAAGAGTATATCCTTTCCCTGGATCCTTCTGTGTTTGATGTAGATAAGATCCAGAAACCCAAGATAGAAAAACTGGCTACAGGATGTTATAATGAGAATTATATTCTTCAGATAGATTCCAAGAGATATATTATAAGAATAAATAATGATGATTCAGGAAAAGGAAATCTCTATAATGAATACAAGACGCTCAAGATATTAGATGGTTTTCATGCACCAAAACCAGTTTATTTTGAGAAAGGAATGCTTATTGAAAGCTTCTGTAATGGAAAAAAGATAAAAACACTCACAGATGATATATTGAAAAACATAGCAAAAATACAAACAAAGTACATTTTCTTGATGATAACCTTTTTTCGGGAAATTACAGAGATATATTGAGCAGATTAAAAGAGAACGGTTTCAAAACAAGAGCCATGGGAAAAGTAAGAAAGATAAATTCTATCAAGGATGAACTTCCCGGATATGGTGTATACAAAGTATCAATTGGTGCAGAATCAGCGAACGATGGTATACTGAGAAAAATAAGAAAATCCCATAGGTCTATGCATGTTGAGGAATTATTCAAGAATAAACCAAGGGAGCTAGAGTTAAAGGGTTTCTATATGATCGGTTTTCCTGATGAGACTTTAGAAGAAGTCTATAATACAGTGAATCAAGCACTAAGATTGCCTTGGGATTATATTGGAATAAATATAGTTAAATTGTATCCTAACACAAAGATGTGTGAAGATTTCTTTGGTAATGATTACATGCCAAGATACAAGACCTCAGATGGAAAATATGGGGGATTGATGTATGATAAAGTATCTAAGGTCAACAATGAAGAACTTATAGAGATCCAGAATGAAGCAATGAGAATATTTAAAAATAAAAAAAGAACAGGGAATGCACATGAGATACATAATTATAGGCAGCATGAAGCATTATGAAAAATTTGATAAAATAATACAGGAGCTTGAGGAGAAAGGCCATCAAGTCAGAAAACCTGAGAATAAGGACCTTCCGGAGCCCATACCAATAGAAGAGAAAAGGAAAGCGATGGAGGAATTCAATAAAAACCTTGAATGGGCAGACGGAATAATAGTGGCCAATTATTCAAAGCCTGGGACGAACACCCTTATGGAGATAGGCATGGCCTATAATAAGGGAAAAAATATAATCTTAGCTAAAGAACCCTGCCAGGATATAAGGCACGAGATGGAAGCGATAGGTTATGAACTCCTAAACAGACTTCTCAGCCAGCCGCCCAGATGATATAAAATCACCATACCTATAGTCATAAGAATTACATCAACTATTATCATCGGTAACAACAAAGCCAGCATTGAAGTTCCGTCTGTAGCTAATGAATCAATGATGATTCGTTCAGACATATGGAAAATAAGTGAAAGATCAACCATAAATATTAACGAAAGAATTAAATAGTTGTTTCTAACAGAGAGTAGTAATATGGCAGACGATGAGATCTCTTTGGATGAATACCATAAAAAGTTCCAGGAAGAAGGTGACGATGTTTCTTCCATAATGGCGAAGCATGCAACTAAAACATGGGATAATGACAATGTCAGAATTCTTGCTCCTGGTATGGGCGGTGTTGCAACAGTTAATGTTCCTGAAGGTTATATAGGTGTAGTTCATTCTGCAACAGGTGACAGTAAAGAGAAAAAGCCAGGGAAATACACTGAATCGCTTATAGAAAAACTTGTCAATGATTCTAAGAATATACGTGGTTCACCTCTTGCATTCTCATGTGTAGTTGACTCTCACGATGATGATAAAAAACTTGCCGAAAAGCTGGGAGAAACACTGGAAAACAAGGCCAGAGAGTATGATTTCGCTTATCTTAACGGCGAGTGGGCAAAACTGGGAGACAGGGTCAATAATAAATACAGGATAAACTTGTCAGGCATGATGATAAGCATAGTCCCTTTCAAGTTCCCGCCTTCCCTAAAGAAAGGCACAATCTATAGGAGACTTGATGACAATGGCCCATTCTACATGAATTCTGACGGTGTTGGCACAAAACCTGAGTTCTCTGAAAGAGCCGGTATAATAGGGCCGGCAGTACAGGATTCAGCTGTAATGAAAACGGATGATGCTGGAAGGGTCGGATCGGAGATAAAGGCCATGCAGGATATACTTGAATTGAGCAGCAAAGTACCAATGGATAAATTACAGAAAGCTTTCCATCATGCTTCATTCATATCAGAGACTGGTGATTTTGCTTATGACCTCTTGCCTATATTTGTTGACGGAAGGCTTCAGGGTTTCGATAAGAGATATGGACACAATGTTAGCGGCAATGTTGTTGGCAAACTGAATGAAGACCTTTACGATCAGTTGAACTCTCTCAGTGAAGGAGATTATCTTATTGCTATAAGCTCTGATAAACCTAACACGAGATCAAATGGCATAAGTGCAAGGAGAAGTACAATGAAGAAACATTTTGGTGATAACTATCACAAAAGAGATGATATGCAACCATGGATGGAATATCTGACAAGGCCTTCTACTTTTCTTTACCCGGCTGTAATGGAACTCGCAAAGAACGGTTATGCTACTTTTTTCACACACATGAGCGGCGGCTCATTTGAAGGGAAACTACAAAAAAAGCTGGCCAAGCATGACCTTGGTGCTGAACTTCATAACATCTTCCATCCCAGTGAAGTGGATAAAGAGATGATAGAACTGGACGGAAGCAAAGCATCCGAAGCATACCGGAGCTGGCCTATGGGAAATGATGGCTTCATAGCGACAAGAGATCCGGATGAAGCTTCTAAGGTACTTGACAAGTACGGTCTTAAAAATAAAGTTGTAGGAAGATTAGAGCAGGGAAATGAACTAACCTTCAAAGCCTATAACGGAGAGCGGATAACCTACAAATAACCTATAATCATTCCGCTACCTTGCATACAAGGACACATTGTTTTGTGCATACATCCGCATCCGGGTCATGCCTGCAGGCAGAAGCGCAGTTATCGAATTCTCCATCCATCTGATTGCACTGCTCTTCTGTAATGCCTTCACATTCATTGTACTGGCTTAACCATTGTCCGCCGGCCTCTGCACATTCAGTTTCATTACTCGGAGCTGTAGTGCATGCTGTCAAAACGACCATGGCTACCAAAGCTATCAAAACATACCTCATGAATATCACCTGGAGAAAGAGAAACATAATTAATATAAAAACTATTCTATAACTTCAATCTTCTTTGAAGTATCTGAACATATTTACTTTCTTATAAAAACCCGCATCTACCTTATCCATATACCCAAGAGTCTCACCATCCTTCTGTGCAGGAAGAGGCTTTTCATTCTCCAGGCTCAGTCTCCTGACACCTCTCCTGTAAAGGACCTTATCAGAGACAAGATGTGTAGGTCTGCCTAAGGAAAGATTGAGGAGCATCCATAAGGTACTTGGATAATCCTTCCTGAGAGCGAAGAATTCGAAAGTGCCGTCATAAGGATTCCCTTCAGGATTGAACCTCATACCATTGCCTGCCTTTTCAGTATTCATGAGCATGAACATACTATATTCTCCTTCTGTACTTACTTTCTCACCATTTATCTCAAGATCCTTTATCCTTGTAGAGGGCATCCCTCCAAACAATGATCTCATAGCAGCCAATTTATACCTCGAAGACATTCCCTGGTAGGATCCGGCTCTTTCCACAACATCAGCAACCAGACCCATTCCGAAAATATTAAGGAAATGGTCATTATTGTAATAACCTACATCGACTTTCCTGACCTTATCATCGAGAGCATTCAAAGCGAAATCATTACCCGAGCCAAGAGGATATATCCCGAATGTTTTTTCCTCCATACCGTTCTTAAGAAACGCATCCAGGCCGGTGCTTGCTGTGCCATCACCACCGGCCATTATTACCCTTTCTTCATTCCTGTTCCCGGAGATTATCTCATGAGTATGCTCTTTAGAGATGCTTACATAATCCCCTTTATAGTCAAGATCCTTGTTGGATATTATCATAAATACCTTATAGTGATATCTCTCTTTAATATTTTACGAAGAATAATTCAGAGATAATCCTCCGCCACATCAATCACACCCCTTCCGGGATCGACTGTTAAAGTGTAGGAAGGACCATCTGGATTTTTCTCTAATTCGTTCCTGAACTCTATTCCCTTTTCCTCAACATAACCAACCAAGTCTTTCTTTTCCCTCTTATGATTATCCAAGAATTTCCGGTCATACACATCCACCGGCTTATTGCCCACAAGAACTACCTCCAGATCACTAATGCTTCCGGATTCCTCTATCGCTCTGTCAATCAGCTCATAAGCTCTGTACTCCTCCCCACCATAAAAATGCCCGAGATAACCTTTCTTATCATTCACTATCCCAACACCCAGACAGGTATCAATTCCACCTGTCCATGCCATATCAGGAGGGTAAACTTCAGCTGTTTCATCAGCGCCTATTTCATAATCTTCCGGCATATTATAGGGAGAGCATATGCCTTTTATAATTTTTTCCTTTTTGTGTTACTAAAAAGTAACAATTAATGTATCATAACAGAAAACATAAGCCCTGATTTATTATTCTCTCCAGAGTTCCTCAAAACTTAAATATGAACAATTCTTCTCCTCTTAATCTATGAGAGACTTCAATCTACACTTAAACACTAAATACATATTCGGCAAGGACAAAGAAGAGGAAGTGGGAAAAGAGGTAAAAAAACATTCCACCAATATACTCCTCCATTACGGGCAGGGAAGCATCAAGAAGACCGGCCTTTATGATAAGATAATCAAAGCCCTGAAGCAAGAGGGAATAAACTTCACCGAACTTCCGGGAGTTGTTCCAAACCCGAGACTGGACCTCGTGAAAGAGGGGATCAGGATATGCAGGGAGAAGGATATAGACTTCGTACTTGCTGTAGGCGGAGGAAGCGTCATCGACTCTGCCAAGGCCATCTCAATAGGAACTAAATACGAAGGGGATGTCTGGGATTTCTATACAGGCAGCAAGCCAAAGGAAGCATTAAAGGTCGGAACAGTCCTGACTATACCAGCAGCCGGAAGCGAAGGGAGCATGAATTCAGTTATCACAAACGAGAAGACCAATGAGAAGAAAGGTACAGGGGCACAATGCATGAGGCCTGTATTCTCCATTCTGAATCCCGAGATAACATATACCTTGCCAAATTATCAGACTGCCTGCGGTATCGTTGATATGATGGCCCATCTATTCGAAAGATATTTCGTGAACGATGATGACTCAGGGATAACAGATGAACTCTGCGAAGGCGTGCTGAGGACCATAAAGAAGAACGCTTACAAGGTGTTTGATAAACCAGATGATTATGACACCAGAGCCAATCTCATGTGGTGTTCCACCATAGCACATAACGGGATGCTGAATACAGCTACAGGTCCGGGAGACTGGGCCACCCATATGATAGAGCACGAGATCTCTGCCTATAATGACCTTGCCCATGGCGCAGGGCTTGCAATAATGTTCCCCGCCTGGATGAGATACGTAAAAGAGAGGAACCCGAAGAAATTCGACAGGTTTTTCTCTAAAGTCTTCAGTTCTATAGAAGACCTCGAAGGATTCTTCAAAGACATAGGCATGCCTGTAAGGCACAATATAGATGATGACAAACTGAGAGAACTTTCGAAGAAAGCTGCCGGCAAAAGGAAGATTGGCAGTTATCTGCCTCTCGGGGAAGAGGACGTCTATCAGATATATAAGCTTGCCAAAGAATGAAAACGAGATGGGGCCGCGGAGATTCGAACTCCGGTCGGGTGGCCCCGAACCACCGATGATAGCCAAGCTACAACACGGCCCCTGAATTATTTCACGTTTAGGTTAAGGAGGATATAAAAAAATCTTTCTATATGAGCCTGTTAGAAATATAATGGGTCCGATTCCGGAATAGTTTTATAAATATAAACAACTATTCCCATATAAAATGAGCTTCATGGGAAGATTATTCAACTGGAAAGCGAAAAGATACAAGGACATGATCCTTGAAAGGCTGGATATTGATGAGAACAGCATAGTTGCCGATATAGGTCCAGGAGGAGGGCTTCTCACAAAGGAATTCGCAAAGAGAGCAAAGAAGGTCTATGCTGTGGATGTGGACAGGAAATTGCTCGAGCATGTGAAAAAGAAGACCTGGAGATTCGATAATGTCCAGACCATCCTCGTGGAGGAATCAACAGAACTCCCCGGGAAGATGGACCTCATTTTCATGAGGAATGTCTACCATCATCTTACTGACAGGGTGAACTATTTCAGGAACCTTAAACAATACCTCAAAGGTGAGCTTGTGATTATCGACTGGGAGAAGGAAAAAGGCCATGGTACCCCGAGAGAGAGGATCATAAACGAGCTGACTGAAGCGGGCTATAAACTCGATGATGAACACATAATGCCCAAACAGAGCTTCCTCAAATTCATCCCGGCGAAAGTTATTTAAATCCATATTGAAAATTCTACTGTATGTCTTTTTTGATGAAGTATGGTAAGAGGTATAAGAAGGATCATTCTGTCTCTCCTGAAGATATCATCAAGGAAGAGGAGAAAGAAAAAAAAGCAGATTCTAAGGAAAAGAGCGAAGATAAGACTGAGAAAGCAGGATCAAAGAAAAAAGAATCAAAGAAGAAAACAACAAAGAAAGATGAGCCCAAGGCCAATAATACCTCTCCTCCCGGTTCCTCCAAAAAAAACCCTGAGAAATTAGAAGAAAATAAACGATCAGCAAAGGATAATAAAGGCCAAAAAGGGAAAAAGGGATCAAAAGAGAAGAGTGAACAGAAAGATAAGCTCAATAACAACCCTCCAGCTCCGCCAAAACCCTCAAAGGAATACCTTGAAAAGATTGAGCAGAAAAAGAAAACCGGACAAGACAAGGAAGAAGAGGGGAAAGAAAACAAGAATAAAGACAAAAATAAGCAGAAGTCATACGAAAAGATCATCATCGGAGCGGTCTTCATGATAATCATCTCCATTGTCCTCATATCGTTCTTAACGAATCCTATCGGGGAAGAAGAAGGGAAAGAAACAGACACTGGTGAAAAAGGTAATATCGAAAGCCTTACCTGTGGAGACTGCCAATTCAAAGAGAACAAATCATGTATCTCATACGAATGCTGTAATGATGCAGACTGCAATGACGGGTATCGTGCCACAAAGGATACATGCAAGAAACCCTCAACCAAGAAAGCCAGATGCGAGAATATAGCATACATCAGCTTAGATAATATTACAAATATAAAGCTCAAACACAAGACCTCCTTTGATCATAAAGGTGAAGAGCACACTCTTATATCCGGGAAAACCGGAAAGGAAAGCGCAAGGCTTATTTTCGATGATAATACAGAGATGAACTTCAACACCGGCGAGTTCAAAGGGCTTGACACTGATAATGACAGCATAGACGAACTCAGGATAACCCTCGTATCAATAAAGGACGAATACCCCATAATAAGCATTAAGGAGTTGGACAGAGAGATAACGATTGAAGGCATAAACAGGACCAACTTTGAGATGGGAGAACCAGTAGAAGGGAATTTCAGCATTGAATATTCCGGAGGACCTCTTGAGACATTGATCACTTATAACTACAATAAAGAAGGCACAAACAGGATATATCAGGAGATGATAACTGGAAATATACATCAGCACGATGAAAAAAGTTACCGGGCATTCAGGACAGAAGAATACGTAGATGAAAGATTCACGGACAGCTTCTACTCAGAAGGAAATTTCAATTATGTTATAGATATATATGATTGCAGGATAATAAGAGCAGAAACAGGAAAACAATGTGATGATACAGAGAATGAAGATATAAAGGACATTGAACCGATAAGCTCTTTCTCACAGACGATCACCGTCAGCGGAGGTAACAGCCCCTCTGAATGCGCTTCTGATGATGACTGCAACGAAGAATGCACCGGATGTACCGGCGGTACTCAAACCTGTGTAGAGAAGAGCGAGTCCTGCATAGACTGTTATAAGGACAAACATTGTGCAAAAGGTTATGAATGCATCAACATGACCTGTATTAAATAAGGTGATAAAAATGAAAGTATTATTCATCTGCCACGCAAATCTGCAGAGAAGTCCGACTGCAGAAGAACTATATAAGGACAAGTATGAGGCAAAATCCGCAGGAGTGCATCCGATGGCCGTAAAGCCAGTAACTAACTCAGCAAAACAATGGGCAGATAAGATCATTGTCATGGAAGACTGGATGAAACGATTCTTTCCCTCCGATAAGACCCTCTCTCTTGAAATTCCCGACAGATTCGAGTATATGGATCCAGAGCTTGTCAAGATCATCAGGGAGAGGATGGAGAAACAGGGATTATGAACAAAAAACGATATCTTTATTAATCTAGTTAACACACCCTTACTTGATGAGACAGATAAAGATACAGGAAAGGCCGTTGAACAACGGATACATACTGAACAAATATATCAACGAAATCAAGAAATACCCTTTATTGAAGCCTGAAGAGGAGTCTGAACTTGCATATAGGTTAAAGAAGGGTGATGAAAAGGCCAAAGAGACACTAATAAAATCAAATCTCAGGTTCGTAGTATCAATAGCAAAACAATACAGGCATGAGAACGCTCCATTATCTGATATGGTCAATGAGGGTAACAAAGGCCTCATCAAGGCTGCAGAAAGCTTTGATGAGACAAGAGGGTTCAAATTCATATCCTATGCAGTATGGAATATAAGGGCATCAATCATAGAATACGTAAGGGACCAGACCAATGCAATAAGGATACCAAAGAATAAACAAAGGTCTTTAAAAGAGAATTCAGAAAAAGTTGAGTCCCTTACTCATGAACTTCTCAGCGACGTACCCGAACATTCGGTTTCAGAAGATCACAAAGTTCCCCTCAAGGCCAGGTACATAGACCATAGATTAGGCAACGAGAGAACCTATGAGGAGAGATTACCTAATGAAACTTTCGAAGTTCCCGGACATAGACTGGACGAACATCATCTAAAAGCAAGGCTGGAATCGGCTCTGGAGGATATTGCCAAAAAGAATGAGAACATAGCATACACTCTCAGAAAGTTCTATGGTATCGGCGAATACGAATCATCCATGGCAGGTATTGCAGAAGAATTTGATGTTAAACCCCAATTGATCGGTTATTACCTCAAGAAAGGAAAAAATATGCTTAAGAGATACAAATCCCTGAAAGAATTCCTCTGATCAATCCCTTTCAAGGGCCATATGATAAAAATTAAGATAAAACAGTTTTCAGGATAATCAGCACGATAAGACTTTTTCATAGAGCACCATCAAGTAGAACCAAAGATATATAAAAAAGAGCTACAATAAAAACATCAATGGCCAATAAGAAGCTGGTGGAATGGTTCAGGGAAGCGCAATCAAGAGGCTTTTCTTCAAGACAGTGTTATGAACACCTGGTCAAGCAGGGACACGACCCTAAAGATGTAGAGAAGGCAATGAAAGCTGCTTCTGAAGAACCAGAGAAAGGAGACTCAAGAAGATCGACCATCCTCATCACTACCGGCATAATAATACTGCTACTTATAGGAGGAGCCATGGCTTTCATGACCCAATCAGATGACAAGCAAAGTGAAGATGAAACGACCGGCGAAGAAAAAGGGCCTGAGAAGGATCCTGCAGAACAGGATAACTTAACCGAGAAGGACAAAGCCAGTCCTGGATGCGAGGCTCTCCCTGAAAAGATACAGAACTGTGAACCATACTCATGCAAAGCGGAACATCCACTAACCGCAGGTAAGATCGGAAGGGAAATTATCGGTCAGGAAGGAGAAGATTGCCATTTCATACAGATTATACCGGGCCAGGGAGAGATGGACTGCAACTTATCTCCAGGAATGAAAGATGCCTTCGCAGAATATTTCAGGGACACGCTTGATCCTTCAGTCAATCAGGACATGAGGAACTATACAATAGACGGCAAAGAGGTCAACAATCTGATCCAGGAAGCCATGAGAGAGGACGAATGCAGTTTCAAACAGGACAGGTCAAGACCAGAAGGAGATGGAGAGCTGAAGATAGAATGGCAGGATTTCTCCAGGACCAGAGGGGACTTTGAAGATGAGATATGGAGGAAGAACATCACGATAATCAACGGGCAAACCGAGCGGGTAGTCCTTGATATGAAAGGCAGAGGGAAAGATATAGCATGGGGCTGGGGTTCCAAGAAAGCCCTTGGCCCCGGAGAAACCAGGACAGTCAATTTCGATATAAGCCTCTATCTTGATGACGAGCCGGCTTTTGACAAGAAGAACATAACTATAAATGCCTATGAATGCAATAATCTTTCAAATGACATCAAAGAAAAACTCTGTGTCTCTGAATATGGTATAGACAGGCCTACTCCCTGGGAGATCATAAGCAGGAGGAAAGAAGAGGGAGACCCGATAGAACCAACCACTAAAGAAACAAGATATTTCGATTACTATGATACAGAAGCTCCTCCTGAAAGGATAAGCAAGGAAGAGTTCCTTAATGATTAATCGAAACCGAAGAGATCCATGAATCCGGAGACCATATTGAATTTATTCAGATATTCATGACCTCTTTGTGTAAGCCTGTACCTCTTGCCTTTCTTCTGCTCCAATTCCTCGACAAAACCTCTGGAAATTAGATCATTGAGATATTCATCCAGCATCCGGTGAGAAAGGTTCGCCTTGTAAAGGATATGGGTACGTTTAATCCTACCATCCCTGTTCCTTATCGAGGTCAGGATGTCTTTTACAACTTCCAGTTTACTTCTTTTCGAACCCATATCTCATTACCATAAAAAGCACAGTAAAAAGTATCACATAAGCGAAAGAGAACATAATGTGCTGGATGATCGAACATGTACATATCCTTCCTGAAAAAACAAAAGGAAGCTTGCCTATGAAAAGCAGGATTATGAATATTACAAACATCAGATTATTCTTTCTCTTCCCCCTATAATAATTATAAAAAGCAAATGCCCCTGTATAAAGAAGTATCAACACAGAAAACAGATTGAAAACCAATACCGGGCTCTGTGCCATGAATATGCCTATCAATACCACAGCCAGGAAAAGATAATAAAACCTGCTTGTCTTAGGCTTTAGAACGGCATAAGCTAAAGTCACCAATGCAAACATGTACAGGATGAAATATATATACATCGGTAAAGTCTTCAGTAATATAGTCTCCAGAGGCATCAGATTATTATCAATATAAAAAACACCATTCGCAAGGAACTGAATCAGATAAGAAGAGGAAAAAGCTATGAAAGCTATGAATATATTCTTTACATCTTTCCTTTTGGTGATCTTGTAAACCCTGTATGAATAGAAAGCTATAAACGCTGCTAACAGGAAAAAGATGAACTCAAGCAGCATACCATAACCCAGGAACCAGTCCGGTAAGATACATAAAACATCCATCAAGGGTTAACGTATGTTTACCATTTTTAAATTTTATGAAATTCAGGTCTTTATCTGAGTTGAATAACGTATTTATAAAAAAATTACCTAAGAGGATAATATGAAAGAGGAGGGCCTATATGCTGAAAAGCTTGTAAAGGAATTTGCATGGTCTCAGCCGAGAGAAACCAGGGAAGATCACACCTCCCCCCAATCGAGACCCTGGTTCAGTTCGCCTCATGATCACACCTCTTGATCTCGACTATAGCCCTCCTCTTCTTTCTTTCTCAAAACATCAAAGATTTTAAATAACCCTTTAAAACAGGAATTACTGATGATAATCTTCGATCTCTGGAAGACGCTGGCGAAGAAGAACATTGGTATATCCTCTACATTAAGGGAACACTTCGGTATAGAGAAAAAGGAAGATTACATCAGGAAGTATGAAGAAGCTGTCCAGCTGAAAAGGTTCAGGACCATGGAAGACCTAGCAGCTTCTTATTTAAGAGCCTTCAGCATAAAGGAGACAGAGGAGAATATAGATTTTGTCTGCTCTGTCTTCTCGGAGGGTATAAGGAAAGCGGAAGCATACGAGGGAGCTGAAGATCTCCTGTCTTCGATTAAAGATACGAAAACCCTTCTTTCCAACACGGATGTATTCACTGCCGGAATTGCCGATAGATTAGGTTTAGGAAAACATTTTGACCATGAGGTATTCTCCTTCGACATAGGAAAGCTCAAACCCGGCAACCTGAATGATGTCCTGCAGAGATTCGGAGAAAAACCTGAAGATACTGTTTTCATAGATGACAGCGAACATAACATCAAAGAAGCTGAAAAACTAGGGATGAAAGTCATAAAAGCAGAGCCAGGAAATATTGAAAAGATAAAGGAAGATCTCTCTGATATCTAAAACTCTACCTTGACCACATCCCTATCCAGGAGATTCATAGCTTTCACCAGTTTCTCCTCGAGCTCTACAGAGACTCCTGCCTTTATCAGCTGCTGGATCCTGTCTATGATCTGCCTGAAAAGCCTTATGTGATCTCCCTCTGCAAGGTTGCTGTATTCCATCAGCTCAAGGAAATCACAGCCCTCGCTCCATTTCATGACAACATTGATCATCCTCTTGACAGACAACTTGTTTATGTTCTTCTCGATCACCTTATCCTTTGAAAGCAGTTTTATCAACCTGGAATATTCCTTATCAACTCCCCTGAAGGAGAAATGATCGGACTTCTTGCCATCATAAGCGACCGAGGCTATGACTATGCTTATCTCCTCGGCGGAAAGCTCATCCAGGACCCCACTATATACAAGCTCTGTCATGAGCACCTCATCAGAATAAATATGGGACATGAACTCGCCCTTCTCAAGTATGTTATTCTGATTGTCTATACATCCCAGCTTCCTGAGCCTCTTGAGCTGGTTCTTGTAAGAGGACATGATCCTTACCTGGTTCTCCTGCCTCTTCTTCACGAAATAACCGAAATTACTCTTCAGGATCTTCTCTATAGTCTTTTCATCCTGATATTTCAGAAGATTCACAGTAGTGTTGTAAGACAAAGTATACTGGCTCCTGATAGGGTCCCTGTCCTTCTCAGTTATATACATCAGTTTCTTCGTATCAGCGAAGTCAGGTTCGAGGAGGACAATCGAATAACCTACATTATCTATACCTCTCCTTCCGGCCCTGCCGGCCATCTGGAAATACTCCTTCGTCGTAAGATGCCTGAAACTTATCCCATCGAATTTCTCCATCGAGGAGAAACAGACTGCTTTGGCAGGCATGTTTATACCTACTGCAAAGGTCTCTGTAGCGAAAAGGACCTTCACCAGGCCTTCAGAGAACAGATGCTCTACCAGTTCCTTGACAGCAGGCAGGATCCCTGCATGATGCACACCTGCTCCTTTCATCAACGCATTCCTTACAAGCTTCACACTCTTCAGGTGAGAGGCTTCAGCTGTTATGTACTTAGGGATTATCTCTGCCACCCTGGTCCTCTCTTCCTTACTGAGAAGATTCATCTTCTTTGCTACCTTATCAGCTTTCATCTCGCATGTCTTCCTTGAGAAAGAGAAGAATATACAGGGCATCCATTCCTTCTGTTTAAGCTCATGCACAAGATCAAGGAACTGGTTCCTTGCTATCTCCGGACTGTGAAGCCTCGGTTTCTTCTTTTTCCCTTTCTTACCGGGAGAATGCCTTGCGTATGATTTAAGTTCTTTTATCTTCTTGGGCATCTCCTCCCTTTCCATAAGCCCGTTGAAATGCTCGAAGAACATATGATTGAGCGGCACAGCCCTGTCTTCATAATAGACCAGAGCGACTTCCTCGGGTCTCAGGGAGGATATCCAGTCCCTTAACTCATTCGCATTCGGGATTGTAGCACTTAAAGCAAGCATCTTCGTGTTTGAGCTCGCAAAGATTATCGATTCTTCCCAGATAGTGCCTCTTTCTATATCGTTTATATAATGGATCTCATCGAAGATAACATAAGATATCGTATCACATATAGGATCCTTAGAGAGGAGCATATTCCTGTAGATTTCAGTCGTCATTATTAATATCTGGGCATCCTCGTTTATGGACACATCACCTGTAAGAAGGCCGATCTTATCCCCATAGAGTGCCTTGAAATCCTTGAATTTCTGGTTAGAGAGCGCCTTTATAGGACTCGTATAGATGACCCTGCTACCTTCATTGATGGATTTCTCGATAAGGTAATCAGCTATGAGCGTCTTGCCCGTGCCTGTACCGGCCGAGACTATAACTGACTTGTCCTCATCTATATGGCTTATTGCTTCTTCCTGGAACTTATCAAGTTCAAGACCTCTGTATTTCATAATGATTACCTAAGTCTCATCTGTGATTATTTAAGTTTTTGGAAATTCATAGAATTTTACTCTGAATACATCCTGCTTAACCTTCCTATCTCTTTTTTCAGTCCTTTCCTTGCCTTCTTTGAAGACCCTAACCCCTTCTCCCAGTGATTATCTATATAAGAGAGCAATAACTCGCCAGGAGGTATCTTCTGGAGCCTCTTATCCTCAAACTGGTTATACAATGTCATGAAGGGCCTGTATATCTCAGACTTGAAATCATCAAATGAGAAAGAGGGAAAGAGCCTCTTTATCCTGTCATTCAGTTTATTATACCCGTCCTCGTCGTGAAACCATATATGGCTTATTCCTGTCTGGGACTCAAACTGAAGATATGCTGAGTACTCCCTGGTCTTCCTGTCTCCCTTATTCTTCGGGATCAGTCTCTCAATCTGCACCGGCACTGGATCAAATCCTGTATAAGTGGCCACACTGGCCCTCTTATGGCCTTCCACTACATAATGCTTATGAAGGAATTCCTTGACCTCTATGCTATTCCCTGAACTGAACCACCTGCGCCTCTGCGAATATAGTTCCTTCCACTTATTGGCAAAAGGAGTATCGGGCTTAGGGAGAGGCATAAAACCCCTGGAAAAATCCTTATACCTCAACTCAGCCGCAGAACCCTCAATCATGAACCGCGAGACTAGCTCATCACCTTTGTTGACTTTCCTTTCTATCTCATGACCGGCCATCACAGAATCCAGAAGATGAAGGTAAGATTTCTCTTCCCAGGGCAGTCTCCTGAGCTGTGACCGGCCTATACCTCTTGCATCCTCATAAGCTCTGGCAGCCTTCTCAGAATGCCCTCTCACAGTTTGATCTGGTGGTACTTTCCCGGCATTGGGCCCCAACATATTATCATGCATCATTTCGGATAATAATCCACTACCTTCTTTTTCTTCTCATCATAGTCGATGAACTTGAACGGGACTGCATTAAGTATATATGAATCTTTCTTTTTGAAATCAAGATTCTCTGTCGTATAACTCGGATGAATATGGCCATAGAGCCAAAGGGAAGGCATGAACTCTTTCTGGATCTCCCCAAGTGCCTTCGAAGGAAGATGATGGGATCCGAGATCACCATAGAAACCGCCTATGTCAGGCGCGGCATGGCTCATCATTATATCTATAGACAGATCAGAACCGAAAAGCCTCTTCCATTTCCTCTTTCTCTTCAAAGATTTAGCGAATGACCTTGCCTTTTTCTCGGTGAAATAGAAAGGCCATTTCCTCTCCTTGTTCATACCTTCGGTCATCGAACCTGAAAAACCACCGAATATGATCTCATCATCAAGCCCATTGTTCTTTCCCGGCTTCACCTTATGCAGGGCCTTATTCAACACAGTCGTCTTATAGAGCTCAGAGAATTCCTTCGACTCAAACTCCTCATCCTTATATTTCATATTATTCGGGAGGAACCTCTCATCCCTTCCATAACCCGTGACGCCACCATTAGTAAGTTTATTGGATGCAAAGGCCCCTTTGTCATGATTGCCATAGACCATCAACTTTACCGAAGGCTTGAAATCCATCTCAAGCTTTTGGAGATCTATGGGCCCGAGATCCCCGCAATTCACAAGGATATCAATCTTCTCCTTCACCTCTGCAGCAAGGTAATTCCCGCCATTCTCTATAAGGCTCTCATCAGACACTGCCAAAATGTTTACCATTGTAAGAAGGTAAATAGAACATATTTAAATAATTATTCTAAGACTATTCATCAACAAGAGTGAAAGTCCCGATCAGGAGGAAGATACCTGTCAGCACATAGATAACATGGTCTATTATCGGCGGATAAGAGGGCAATGCAAACTCTATGATACCCATGCTATTAAGAGTAGGGACCGTAGTAAGCACGATGATAGTGAGGGCGATGATTATACTGGGCCATTTGAGCACCTTACTATCCTCACTAAAACCCTCCTTGAGAAGGTCTTTCCCGGCAAACACAGCCAGGAACCACAGGGCAAATTCTATAACCGGGAATTTCCATAACTGAAAATGGAAATAATTCCGGGCTACCAGATACTTAAGGACTCCGAGACCCATGAGGATCAATCCACCCACGAAATAATGGACCTTCTTGGAGAAGATATGAAGCGCAAAGAGAAACAATACAACTCCCACAGAGATCATCTGTATAGTGAAACCATCCAAGGCCATCTAAGAAAAACTGACAATAAAGGATATATATTTTTTTCGGGGGAGGTAAAGAGAATCTAGAGATTCAGCCATCAACCCTTTCCCTGAGGCCGTCCAATATGACAATCTCTGAATACGTATCAAGCTTACAATATTCGAGAAGAGCCTCTTTAACACCTGAAAGCTCTATCTCCCCTTCCATGAATTTTAGATAAGTGACGAATGCATCAGTGCCATTACCTATATCAAGGCCATCATAGGAGAGATCAGAGAAGACAGGCAGGACTTTCTTTATGGATGCCGAACCTTTCTGGAGAGGAGAATAGAACCAGAAATTCCTGAAGATATCAAGAAGATCCACAATCCTCGAGATCATGCTCTCTATCTCGTGGGAGAACTCCGGATAGGCTTTAGCAAGCTCCCTTAACCTTCCCTTCTCGAAGGTCTTGTTATATACGATTACAGAACCTCTGTCTGAGACATCGTGAACAAGATTAGAGATGAAATCCTTTCTCGGATCATCCCTACTGTCATGAAGGAACTCTTTATGGGTGATCACCCCATCTCTGATATGAAGACTGTACTGGAAAACTATCTGCTGATAAGGCCTTATCCCGGTAAACCTGGGTACAGCTGTCTGGAAACTTTCAAAATCAAGGAAATGCAGCGGCTTCTCCAATGAATCTAGCCATGACCTTATCTTCTCTTCATCAACATGCTCCTTACCTGTTTTCACACAATCCTTCTGTATCCTCTGCTTTTCCGAGAGCCTGAAATCATCAGGTATGTCCTTAATATCCTCTATCCCTGAAGAATAAAGCTCATCGCTCTTCTTCCCCCCATTGTAGAGCCCGAAAACACTATTCTCGGGCAAAGATTCCATACAGTCAAGAGAACAATCCCTGCATCCTCTGTCTATAGAACAGCCCGTCGGTTCAGGCAAAGCCAGGATCCTTCTCAGCTCTTGGATATTTTCTCCCACTCCTGAGTCATCCATCTCAACTTCCTCAACAGTAAAGAGCTTTTCCGGCTCTAACTCTCCCTCTCTTACATAATAGGTATCTATATGAACCACATAACATCTCTTCACATCCAGACCCAAAGACTCTGCAACGAATTTCTGGAAAGCGAGATCTTCCTTATGCTCATCCTTCACCCTGCCCGAGGATTTTATCTCGTAAATCTCCCAGCCGTCATCATAACGGAGAACATCTGCCCTCGCATACAGACCATCAACAGAAAGTTCCGCCTCAAAGATAGTCTCTTTCTCATCTATCAATGCTTTCGTGTCTTTCTCCTTCGTCGGATGTTTACCGGAGAACAATCTCCTGGCATATTCCTCCACCTCATAACCCTGGTTGATCCTGAACTCAGCTGAAGCATCCGGACTAGGTAACTGCTCCGGTTTATTGTGAAGGAACCATGAATATCTACTGCAATCAAGATATGCAAGATAATCCGATTTCGTTATGGTCTTATCCATCACAGAAAAAAACAAACTCCTTCAATTAAAAAACTTTGTACGATTACAATGTTAACTACTGTACAGTAAAATATATAAACCTGAAGCCCCATGCCAATATGGATGCTAAAGAAATGGGTCGGGCTTGCAGGTATCCTGCTAACCCTCAATACAGCGAAAGCCCAGATACCGGACAGCGCTAGATCTCTCATACCTTACGCCGAAGAATGTGCCGGCGATTATTCAGGATATACTATAAAACAGATACCTTCAGCTCTTGAAGATGGACTGAGCATCAAAGAAATAAAGGATATCATAAAAGTTTCAGGAAAAAGATCCGGAAGCGCCCTTAAATATGCTAATGACCTGGACACAGCATACATAAAAGATATAGTGAATGCGAGCGGGAAATACGGAGATATTGTTTTCAGATATATCCTAGAGCCAGCAAAAGAGAATATATCAAAAAAAGAATTGATAAGCTCTATAAAGGAGATCAAAGACTTCAGCACGCCGGAAGTCACATTCTATCATACATTTCCTGAAGCGATCAAAGATGATGAGAATACTTATGATATCCTGGAAGGGATCAGGATAGCCGACAAATACAGCAATCTAAAACAGAAGACAATGACAGAGATGGGTGTTGATTATTCTGAGATAAGGGGAAGGAGAAGCCTTGCAGAAGAGATCGCCGAAAAACTGAACCAGGGGAAAGCAGAGAACCAGAAAAAAGCCGCAAAACTGATCGACTATATACACGACACCGAATGGGAGCTTTATAAGACAGATCTCATAAGAGATAATATTACGGATGATCTCGAATTCAAAGCTATCTATGATATGATCTCCTCTGCCAATGATACTATCTATGAAAGCACATTCAAGAGATTACACGACAACCTTCCTGAAGATATAACTGACAGCATAAGAAAGGTAGATTCTGAAAGAGAGAAGTGGATCGATTTCGTATATGCCCTGTCAAGCAGAGGATACCTCGAGGAAATAATAGATGAAGATAAGGATTTTTTCTTTGATGCACTCATAAAAGGGCTAAAATCAGAAGACCAATACAAGCTTATAAGGAACGGGAGTTTTGCCGTCAAAAATCTCGAAAGATTCTTCGGGACAGAATATTCAGAGCAGCTTAACGAATTCCTGGAGAAAAGGTTCCGTAATGCCGATAAGAACATCGAGAAAGGTGTTTACGGTTTCATGCTGAAGAAACAGAACAGATCAGATATAACGAAAACCCTGCCCGAGATACCCCTATCCAAAGTCCCCGATGAATGGTCAGAAAGGGACACCCTAAAAGCTGTACTGGTCTACTACCCGGATGAGGAATGGTTCTCCCACAGTGCCCATAGTTTCAACAATGGATATGGTATGAAGTTAACCAAGAACGGAAAAGAACACAAGAGACTCACTAAAGAGATAAATGATAAGCACATAATGATAGAACTCGTAAAGGATAAGAACGTTGCACAGAAGATCAAGGACAAGGATTATATCATGATCGCCCACAGAGGGCACAGCCCCCACCAGACAGAAACTTTCTCCGTACCTTCAGACAGGAAGATGATCGCATACTCAGGGGATTGCGGAAGCGCACAAGACATAGTCAGGATATCCCTCATGTACCCAAACTCATTTCCCATTCTCATAAGAGGAACCGGAAAAGGGGCACAGAACAATCATATCATCTACAACACCATGAAAGGCATAGCACAAGGCAAGAAGGACTGGAAGAAATTCGACCCTTACGGATGGAACACCCTTTTCCCTAACGACACGCAGTCCAATCTTATAAGATATTCGATCAAGTTCGGTTACAAGCCGGATTCCGGCAAATTATGAAACTTCTGTGCCTTATTCATCTTTTATCTTCACAAGCCACACAGAAGGATCATTAGCAAGCATCTCGGGATCATGCTGTACATCATCGTTCACCTCTGTTACCTCTCCGTCAACAGGACTTCTCAGATTATCCGTCCCTTCCATGGATTCTACTGAGAGAAGCTCGTCCTCCTTCTTGACCTTATCTCCTTTTGTTATCCTGAACTCGAAGAAAATGATGTTCTTCACGAAATCCCTTGTCTCCTCGCTATCATTAAAACCTATAACCCTTTCACCGCCCTGGTTACTGACATAAAACTTATCCGCCATGAATATCACCTTTCAATAAGAGCTAAAGATCATAACAGAGTCCTCTGTTCCTGACTTAGCTTCTTTGTCCGGAAATACAGAAGAAATTTAAAAGTATCGAATAAGAATAAAGGATCATCCAAGAACATCCTTTACTTTGCCAGACATTACCTTGGCTTCAACCTCTCTCTTTTCCAGAACAACCTTAAGATTCTCTCCAATCCTTGCGGCTATAAACCTCTCTGCTTTCTTATCAGCGATGAGATTCCCCATAGCAAAGCCCGCTCCACCGCCTCCTTCCGAATACGGATTCCTGTAGGCCTCAACAAGTTCTCCATCATCAAAGAACAATATATACGGAGCTCTTGCAGCCCTGTCACTTATCTCTGAATCCTTTGTATTCCCTTTCGAAGCCACAGCTATCATGATACCACCTCATACATCTTACCGTTTATGAACGAAAAGACGAACATCAATAACATCAATAGAAGAACATACCTCAAACCGAAATAAGAGATCATAACAGGCAGAAGAGGTAATTTTATAGCCCTGTTATACATGAAGACAACAAGCTTTGAAGTCTTGACCCCTTCTTCCTTCAGCTCCGCCAGGAGAGGATACCACATGTATATAGGACCTGCAGAGAGTATACCAGCGAAGGAATAGAAGAACCATGATAAAGGACCTTTCCTTGTCAGGAACTTCCTTACACCCTTCACTTCCGAGAAGAGATACATAAGAACAGCAACGACCAGCAATGCTGGCAGGACCCTGCTGAATATATTCACTGAAGATTTCAATGAAGCAAGAATCTTACCAGGGACAAAGAAAGCCACAACAATATAAAGAGCTATCACAGCCAGCAGGAATTTTGTACTGTTATCGGGCCTTATACCCATATCATCACCATCGTTATCATAATGCATGATATGAAAGCAAGGATGTTCCTTATTATAGCGAATCTTTTCCCGAGCATAAGCGACTCTGCAGGTATCTGGACAACACCCACAGTCACCCATGAAACCATAAGGGCTGTCATCATAGCTTTTGAGACAGAGAAATACTCGCCGGCTATCACATAACTCGAGACCGCATTACCTGCAGCAATGCTTCCGAAAACACTTCCTATTAATGAATCTATAATAGGGAATTCTGTTATCAGAGAGGCCACCCATCCCGGAGAGAACATATTATTGACTAAAGAGATCAGTAAGATCACGCCCAACATCATAGGCAGGGACTTTACTAACGGTTTCAAAGGCTTAAGATATCTCGATCGCATTTCCCTCAACTATAGCTCTCGCTAGTTTTTTCCTTGCATCAGCATACACACGATGGAAAGTCGACTGAGAGACTTCCATCCTCTCCGCTGAATCATTCTGGTCTAAACATTCATAGTCCCTGAGCCTTATCGCTTCAAACTCCTCTTTAGTCAGGGTTATGATCCTCGTCTCTGAAAGGGGCTTTCCTCTCGGCTTGAAGAAGTCCGAGTCAACTCTGCCCCTGATCCTTCTTCTTGACCTCGGCCTTGGCATCCTCTATCAGTTCCTCAATCTCCTTCTTTTTCTCCTCGAGCTCTTCGATGTAATCCCTCCCGGTTCTCCCGGGGCCACACCTTCCAAGCCCTCTTCCAGTCTTTGGGCCTCTTCCCATAGGCCCTCTACGATCTAATCCCGGCATAATCATCACCATGAGTTGTGAATATATATTCATATTTAAATATTTTGATTTTCTGCAATATTTCCACACCATGAAGGAGATTTCGGAATAATTCTAATGGAAAGGGAAGCTCTGCAGGAGAGGGAAAATATCTCCGGAAAATCCTCAATAAGACATTTTTAATCTGAGGAAACCCTTCCCTGTATGGCAGCAGAAGATGACCTTGAGGATTTCCTGAACGAACTCGCAAAACATTACAACTCTATCGACAACGATTTCTCCTTCCCGAGAAAGACCGAAGACGGCTACCTCGTCATATGCGGAAGGAAAGTTACAGACTACTTTGCCCTTGATATAGAGGACAACAAGAACAAGCATACGGTAAAGACAAAGAAGAAGGATAAGCTAAAGTACAGGCTGGCAGGTGATAAGGAGAAGGCGCTGGACAAGCTCCAGAAGAGATACCTGAAAGAGAAGGAAGAATATCTGGAAAATCTTGTGATTAAGGACAAGGTGATAGCCACAGACAGAAGGACAAAAGAGATCGAAAGGGAAGTCCAACACCTTAAAAGAGGGAATGAGGAAAAGAAGAAAGAAACAACAGGTAATCTGATCATAAGATATGATGGAGACCCGGAAGAACTCAGCTATAACATAAGAAGAAGTTTCTCCAATACTGAACTTAACTATGAAGAGAATCTTCCGTTCATCTCGCTTAAATCAGACATAAAGGATATGCAGAGGATCAAGGAAGATATAACCAATAACAACTTCAGGCTCAAGAGCATAAGGAACATAATATCTTCGGTAGCTTATGTGGAAGAAGAGCCTTATGTTTACATCCCTGGTTTAGTCGAAGTTAAGAACCCAGTAAGGAAGGGAACTCTCTGGAACCTGGACAATATCGGTGTTTATGATGCTAACGAGATCTCAGAAGGAGAAGGTGCTAAAGTAGCCATCGTCGATACAGGTGCTGATTATACGCATAATGAGATTGCTGAAAGATTCGGCGAGATAAAAGGCAAAGACTTCGCTTATGGAAGAGATCCAATGGACAAGGACGGCCACGGCACTCATGTATCAGGAACAGTAGCAGGAAAAGATGTGGGTGTGGCTCCCGAAGCGCAGCTTTATGCTGTAAAAGTTCTCGGAGATGACGGAGCAGGAAGCACATTCGATGTAATAAAAGGGATAAACTGGTCTATAAACAACGCCGTAGATGTGATAAACATGAGCCTAGGATCGCCGAAACACTCAAAGGCACTTGAAGACATATGCATGATGGCTTATGAAAAAGGGATAGATGTAGTTGCGGCCGCAGGAAATGCAGGAGATGAGATCTATGAATACCCGGCAGCAAACAAAGGGGTCATAAGCGTCGCAGCTGTTGACAGAAACAACGAGCATGCAGGATTCAGCAACCGGAACGATATGAATGATATCTCAGCTCCGGGAGTTAGTATAAAATCCTCTATACCGAATAACAAGTATGACAAATACGACGGCACATCCATGGCCTCACCACATGTAAGCGGAGTATGCGCTTTAGCGAAATCACAGGGACTGGAGGATATAGAGAACAAGCTAAAAGATACATCCCAATATCTCGGAGAGAAGGACAAGTTCGGTGAAGGCCTTGTTAGAGCAGATAATCTGATGGAGGAATACAAATGAAAGATTTCATAATAAGATACCCCGAGAAGGAACTCGAACAGATAATAGACGAGCTCAAAGAACAAGATTTCATAGAACCCGAGCCGGAGAACCGGATCGAGATCCATGACACTTATCTGGCAAAGATAAGGTACATCGGAGAAAAGGATTACGAGAATGCAAAAGATATACTTGACAAGAACAAGATAAACTATGAACAGATGAATACCTACAAAAAAAATGACTCTTGAAGAATGCATAAGGAAAGAGGAAGAGATAGACCACTTCCTGGACAATTATAAAGATATAAGGGAAGAGATAGACAGCTTTTTCAGTGATGACATCAACGATAAGGATGTTCAGAAACTGTTAGAATATCACCAGCTCATAAACGATTACCTGTCATTTACAGAAAGGGATGAGCTTCTGGACCTCAAAAACAGGATACTCAACAAGACAAAGGAGATAAGGGACTACAGAGACCCCAAACCATCAATCTCAAGGATCATGAACTACGGCCAGGGCATGCACCATATCTTCAGGCAGAAGTATGAACTCAATGAGAGAAAATACGACAGGGACATCCTCGTCATAAACGAGCTCAAGGACAGGATAAAAAAGGAAACCGAAGACAACAAACACTCGAAAGAATACGGGAAGAAGCTGATAAAAAAGGTGAATGACGGACTCAAGGAAGAGATAGATAAATTATCAAATGCAGAGAAGAAGTTATACAAAGCGTATGAGAATACAGATAATAATTCCGAGAAACTCTTCTATGAAGAACAGCTGATAATCGCGAAGAGCTGCAAAGAGATCGTCTACAGGGGTCTGTCATGAGAAGCATAATAAGAAGTTTGAGAGAGGACTCGAGAGCAAAAATCAAGAAGATTTCAGAAGACACCGGACTACCCATGTCAACAATCCACGGCAGGATGAAGGAGATAGATAAGATCAAGATTAAATACACAACACTTATCGGACACCCTGACTTTCCGATAAAGATACTCTTCATAATAAAATCCGCAAATAAAGACTTCTTAGAGGATGAGCTCTGTAAGCACAGAGAGATAAACAACCTCTTCAGGACACCCGGCGGCTTCATCATCGAATGCAATTTCAGGGATCTCAAAGAGAAAGTCATGTACAGGAACAGGCTCGAATCGTTTTCTCCTGCTGTGATAAAAGAACACCCTGTGATAGAGGAACTCGCGAGGGAGGAATTCAGGCCCTGAACAAACCAAAAACATTATAAATGTATAATAGAGCCTCAGCTCTATGTTATCGACCGAAGAGCTCGCAAAATTCTGCAAGGAAAAGGCATTGGTATATCCTTCCTCTGAGATCTACGGAGGGATGAAAGGATTCTTTGACTATGGTCCTTTAGGTGTAGAACTCCTGAACAACATCAAACAGAGCTGGTGGAATTATTTCGTGAAATCCAGAGACAATGTAATAGGCATGGATTCTAGCATAATAGCCAACCCGAGAATATGGAAAGCCTCCGGACATCTCGAGAATTTCGGTGATATGGTAACTACGTGTTCTAAGTGCAAAGCCAAATTCAGGGCAGACCATCTTATAGAGGACAACCTGAATAAGAATGTCGAGGGCGAGTCTATCGATGAGATCAACCGGATCATCGACGATAACAACATCACCTGTCCTGAATGCGAGGGGAAGCTTGAAGAGCTTAAAGACTTCAATCTGCTTTTCAAGACGAATGTGGGGCCCGAGGAAAGCAAAGCTTCCACCGCTTATATGAGAGGAGAGACTGCTCAGGCAATGTTCACTAACTTCAAACTTCTTAAAGAGACAACGAGACAGAAACTGCCCTTCGGCGTGGCACAGATAGGTAAATGCTTCAGGAACGAGATAGCACCGAGAGACTTCATGTTCCGGTCCAGAGAGTTCAATATCGCAGAGCTCGAGTTCTTCATACATCCGCAAGAGAAAGAATGCAATGAACTGACACAGGAACACAGGGAATGCAGTTTCCTCCTCTCTACAGCAGAAGATCAGGAGAACGGGAGAGACGGATCAGAGAGCACTATAGGATATCTGATTGATAACAAAAAACTTGGAGAATGGCACGGATACTGGCTTGCGGAGCAGATAATGTGGCTCAGGAGAATAGGACTGAAAGATATGAAAGTGAGAGAACACAGCCAGAAAGAGCTCTCACATTACTCTTCAGCTACTTACGATATCGATTTCCAGTACCCTTTCGGAACGAAAGAGATTGCAGGTAACGCGAACAGGGGACAGTATGACCTAACGCAACATATAAACGAAAGCGGGGAAAAGCTGGAGATGTTCGATGATGATTCCCAGCAGAAGGTTGTTCCTAGGGTCATCGAGCCCACTTTCGGTGTCGAGAGGGTCTTCCTCGCCCTAATAACCCAGGGTTATGTTGATGATAAGGAAAGAGGGAACAAGGTCCTGAAACTTGAGCCCAGCATAGCCCCTATAAAAGTGGCAGTCTATCCTCTCGTGAAAAAGCTCAAGGAAAAAACAGGAGAAATCTACAGCCAGGTGAAGAAGGAATTCGATTCCATTTACGATCAGGGCGGCTCAATAGGAAGAAGATATGCAAGAGCAGATGAGAAAGGGATTCCTTTCTGTGTGACTGTCGACTTCGACACGCTTGAGGATGACTCTGTTACGATAAGGCACAGGGACTCAACGAAACAGGAAAGGGTCAAGATCAATGAGCTCAATGATAAGCTGAGAGAGCTCATATACTGAATCTTACCAAAAATTTTATTAAAACCTGTCCGGAATTATAGCTTATGCTAAAGAAGAAGATAATAAAAAAAGAGATTTCTTTGCTTCATTTCCTTCTTCTGCTTACATCCAAGATTTTCATAGGCATAGGCATAGGGCTCATAATCTCCAGCTATGTCTGGATAGCCCAGCCTGTCTGGTACATCTTCATCATCCTCGGCGGGGGAGTTCTTTTCTATACCCTCCACCATCTTATGATGGCTGAAGAGAGCAAGGAATCGGAGCTGGAGAAAAAAGTGAAGAGAAAGAGCCGGAAGAAGAAAGCGAAGAAATGAGTTTATACTGTTCTTTCTCTGAATACTTTTCTTCTTCAAACAACCCTTTTTTCCACAACTTTTAAATATACAATTATCTGATTCCTTCTTACGAAAATGAAAATCGCCGATCTTCAGCCGAAACAGAAGGATGTCGACCTTATCGTGAATGTAGAGGACAAGGGAGAAGTCAAGGAATTCGAGAAATACGGCAAGAAAGGGAAAGTCTGTAAAGCTCTCATAAATGATGACTCGGGGAGGATAAACCTAACCCTCTGGGATCATGATACTAAGAGGATCAACAAGGGAGACAGACTTCATATCAAGAAAGGATACGTCAACGAGTTCAAGGGAGAGAAAGAGATCACGAGCGGTAAATTCGGCATGATCGAGAAACTCGGAGAGGAAGATGAGGTCGAGAGAGGCATGGAAGAGCTCAAGAAAGAAGACAAAGAGCTCAATGAACTGGAGAAGGTCGAAGACCTCGAAGAGGACGATATTGTTTCTATAGACGATCTTGAAGAACGAAAATAATTTAAAGGATCGGTTTTTCCAGTCCCCTTATCGATTCTCACGGGGTCGTAGCTCAGACTGGGAGAGCACTACGCTGAAGACGTAGGAGTCCTGGGTTCAAATCCCAGCGACCCCACCTTTTTATGAATTCTGTAACTCCTTATTTTTCCTTAAGATAACTGTTAATGAGATTATAATCTATCCCTTTGGTCCTATAAGGGACTGTATCCTTTTTTTCATCAACAGGATGAGTGTTTGAATATCCGGCTTTATTCTCGACATTTACCGTATCCTGCTCATAATCAAACTTAAGGCCCTTAGACTTAATATAATGGTCTCCTGTAACATTCCAGAGAAAAACACCAGTAACAGCTGTTGTAACCAATATCTGGGCTAATTTTTTAGCATTTCTATTTTTCTTTTCTCTTCCAATGTCCTTCACTTTATCCGATATATCCATATTGCCAACTCTTTAAATGAAACTTCAGCCATAAAATTCAAGAAAAAAACAAACAAATCTTCATCAGTTACTCTTGCCCTGGGCTTTCTCATATGTCTCTATAATCCTTCCAAGATTATTTATACAATCTGTCCTATATTCTTCAAGGAACTTCTCTGCATTTCTACCTATTGCCTCCAGACTATCACTAAACTTTCCGTTCAAAAGATAATTCTGCCCGGAAGGAGCTTCTGTAAAATAATTCCTATCAGTCTTACCTACACGCGAAGGATCAAGTTCCAATCCAGCAGTAACATATTCTATTATATGCTCTCTACTAGACTCAGGCAGATCCAATGAAGAGTCTGCAGCATTTTTAGGATCCTCATAACATTTTCTCTCGAGGTCCCTCTCCAGATTAGTATAATCAAAATTCTTTGTCTGAGTACCGTTCACTTTGAGTCTGTCTGCCTTGAAAGTCTCTCCATCATAACTTCCCTGAAGGATCACCGGTTCTCCTTTCTTTATCGCAGAGATCGTCTTTCTGTACAAAGTCTCAAAATCATATCCTTTTACCCCATTCAGAAAACGGACCTTAGAACCATATTTTGTCTTGGCCTCCCAATAAGGCCTCATACCATGAGATAAAGAATGGCCCTTGTGGAAACTCTCCAGACGGAGATCTTCCTTCCCCAGCCATATTTCCAGATTCTGTGATTCCGGCGCCTTTCCTTCAATGATCTCTTTCAGCGTCGTCCTTCTCGGAATGTCGTTCATTACTATACGCCTGTAGAGTTATTGAATCAAAGATATATTTAAAGATTACTGTTAACAACGTGATAAGAAAACAAGAAAAATCACCAAAAACATAAGCTTTATATATGAGTTTAGAATACAATATTAATTAAATACACATTAAATAATCTATTTTATTAAATATATATCATAGAATGGGGGAGTCATTGATGAATACGAAAGATATGTTCAAAGTTTTGTTCAGAGAAAAGCCCGCAATGATGCTAGCGACATTATACAACTCGGAGTCAGAGATATATGCTTCCTCCCTTGCGAAGCAGATAGACTGCACATATTCACATGTAGTCAAGATCCTCCAGCATATGGAGAATGAGAACCTGATCAATTTCGAGAAGAGAGGAAGGCTGAAAGTTCTCACTCTCACTAAGAAAGGATCAGAAGTGGCAGATTATATAGACAGGATCAATAACGCGCTTTAGAGCCTTTCAAGTTTCTTTTTTACCCTTTCGATGAATTCTTTTTCATTATCTGTCTTTATGATTGCGCCAGCAGCCTTATCATGACCGCCTGTTTCAGCATCCAGTCCTTCAGTTGACTCTTTAAGGATACCCCTTATATCTATATCCTTTTTTCTGCCGGCATATCTGAAAGAGACCTTCGTTGTGCCGTCCACATTCTGGGCCAGGGTCATTATATAATCACTGTTCTCTCTAGAATAAGATATTATCGAAGCGAAAGTACCGGCAAGTTCAGGCATCACAGATGTCTTCCCATCAACGATCACATAATTCCTGCCCCTATATACATTCTCCTTATTACCCTCATACCATTTCAAAGTCCTGAGGATCTCTTTCTTGTAATCCTTGAGTATCTCAACCCCTCTCTCCCTGCTCTTCCTATCACCGAGACATGCGAACATACCGACAGAGGCCTTACCCATCCTTCCGCATGCATTAAGCAGCGTGGAAAATTCCTTTGCATCCCTGTAAGGGCTCTCCCTTTTCTGGTTCACCAGAGTATATATATTACCAAAGATGTCTTTAGGATTCTTCTCATCCTTCCTTCTCTTTATTATTCCACTGATAAGCTTTTTCGTCTCGCTCTTATCAAGATCTGTTATTTTCCTGTAAGAGCCTGAGCTCTTCATATCTATCCCTAGCTCGTCAAGAAATTTCTTTGTGCCTTGTTCTGAGCCAGTGACCCCGGGTATGTAAGGATTAGTCGAGTCTCTCAATAATCTGTAAAGAGGTCGTGTCTGTCTTCCGAAGAACCTCACGCCCTTCTCTACCTCTATCTCTCCTTCTTCCACTGCTTCATCAAGTATCTGTTTATTATAGGACTTCACTCCGCCCTTATCCTGCCTGTCACCAATCAGACCAATAAAGGCTATATGGGGAAGAGGCCTGCCCGAACCGAGCAGATATTTGCAGAAGAAATAGACTACGCCGGCACCGGAAAGTTCCTTTGTTCCGTCAAAGCCGAAAAGAACAGGATTGATATGAATGAAATCAGACACTGTCTCACCTGGGATATGATGATCAAGTATGAAGACATTCTTCCCGGTCATCTTCTCGTTCAGTTCTCCAGTCTGACCGCTTCCCAGGTCAGTGAAAACAAAGAATTCATTATCTTCCTTTGAAAGGAGATCTATCGTCTTCCTATCGAGGCTTTTCACGAAAGTCAAAGAATAAGTATAACCAAGCCTGTTCAAGGCATGGATCAGGATGGAAGCAGCAGCTATCCCGTCACTGTCAAAATGGGAAACTACCCTGACAGGACCTTTATTCTGCCTGAACTTCGCGGCTGCCTTATCAAGATAACTGCCGAATATATCATCCATGTTTATTCTACATAAAGCCTGGCATCCTTCGGATTATACTTCCAGTCTTTGGATATTTTTCCCTCTTCCTTGTAATAACCGACAAGCCTCCTGATCTTAGCTTCAGTGAGCTCAAGACCTCTCTTGGCTGTCATATCGGTATGGTTCTCTTCAAGGTGATCCCTTATGGACAATGCTTTCCTCATGAGATTCATCAGATCCTCAGGAAGTTTAGGGACTACCTCCTTATCCTCCATGATCTTAGTTATCGATTTGCCTGTTATGGCTTTTATTGAAGGGATACCGTACTTATCTCTCAGGGTTATGCCTATCCCAGATGAGGAATAACCTTCCTTTGCAAGCTTGACTACGAGCATCTCTGCTTCTTTCGGTTTATGCGTCATCCATACTGGTTTCTTCCCATCAAGCACCTTGCTCGAACCTGATTTACCTCTGCTTCTTGAAAATCTTTTTGCCATATAAAATACCTCCTATAAGGAAACTCAGAACGAGTCTCCAGTATAAACAAGCCCATTCAGGACCGGTTTACCTATCGATAGGCGCGAGGAAGGAGATTTCATTTATAAATATTGTGGTTCACTGTCCATATATTCAGAAGTAGATAGAAGGATCAGTTGTAGCAATCCTTGAATTTATCTCTGCTGCCCTTTTCGAGTGTCTTGCCGAAACTTCTATAAGACCAGGAGCCATAGTATTATTCCACCTATTATCGAACTTCAATATGTAATTCATTTCTCTCTCCCCCTTCTCTATACCCATAAGCAATATCCTGCCACGATAAGGATCATAGTACCCCTCTAAATCAATGCCCCTCACCTTACTCATCCATCTTGAGTAGACATCTGAAAAACTTTCAAGATTTTTCATCTCAGTCTCCTGTTTCGACCTCCATGCAGCTCTCTTAAAGTACTGTGGTTCAAATATAAAGTCTATAGAACCCCCCGAAAATATCTCCCCTCTCACCTTATCAACAGTTTTATTTTCGTATGAAGATTTCAAGCAGGGATCCCTGATGAGATATTTATTAACACAATCATTTGATCCATCGTAATAAGCAAGGATATAGTCTCCCGGTTTCTTCTCAAATATCAACCCTCTCTGTTCAGACAGCACATTTTCCAGTTGTGACAAAGAACTTATCATATCCATAATACCAAGATCGTTTTTGAAGTTTTTAATTATTTCTATACCCACAATGCAAAGTGCAAAGAAATAAAAATAATAACAGAATACTAGAGACATATGATCACAGAAGAAGGCAAAAAATCCCTTGAGAAACAGCATTACGGTGTTGTCGGAAATCATAGCGCTGTAAAGGTATGCGGATGGAGCAAGAAGATGATAAGAGGGGAAGGGAGCTGTTACAAGCATAAGTTCTACGGGATAAAGAGCAACCGATGCCTCCAGATGACAACCTCCTTAAGCTGTGCCAATAGATGTATATACTGCTGGAGGGATTACAAAGCACCTGTATCAAAGGAATGGAAATGGGACGTGGATGATCCTGACTTCATAATTGATGAATCCATCAGGAAACAGAAAAAACTCCTCAACGGTTTCTGGGGCAATGATAAAGCTGATAAGAGACTCCTGAAAGAGAGCGAGGAACCGGCTCATGTTGCTCTCTCACTGACAGGCGAGGCCATAACCTATCCGAAGATAAACGAGATCCTGAGAAAGTTCCATGAAAGGAAGATATCCACCTTCCTTGTAACTAATGGGACTTTCCCGGAAAAGCTTGAAGAGATAGAGGATGTAACCCAGCTATACATAAGTGTGGATGCGCCGGACAAGGAGTTAGCGAAAGATATAGGAAGGCCTCTATTCGAAAATTCCTGGGAAAGGCAGCAGGAGAGCCTCGACATAATAAGAGAGAAAGACTACAGGACATGCATGAGGATGACCATGATCAAGGAGATGAACATGGTCGAACCTGAAAGGTACAAGCATATAATAGATAAAGCAAGACCTGACTTTATAGAAGTGAAGGCCTATATGTTCGTGGGATCTTCCAGACAGAGGCTTTCCATAAAGAACATGCCGAGGCATCACGAGATAAGGGAATACTCCGAAAAGCTGGAGAAGGTCCTCAAGGATTACCAGGTAATAGACGAACATGAGCCTTCAAGGGTCGTTCTTCTCGCCAGAAAGGATATGAAAGATAAAGCCCAGATAGATTTCAAGGATTTCTTCGAAAAAGTTTTAAACAAATAAGACCTCTTTATCTGTATGAGGAAAAAAACATTGGTCATCCTCGCCATCTCATTGATAGCCCTGATGATCATAATCTATGTTGTAGGCCTAAAGGTCCAGTTTATACTCTCTGAACAGATGGACCTTGACATGACACCCACAACAGTATCCATGGAGCTCCAGAACGGAGGAAGCAAAGATATAAACTTCAGCATAGAGACAAAAAGTCCGGCTGTCTGCAAGGCCAAGTGCAGCTATGAGCTTAAGGACATAAGCCATGAATCAATCCTGAAAGAGGGTGAATTCTACGGACAGAAAAAATTCAGGCATGAATTCACAGCTCCGGCCAGAGGAGAAGGCCAGGTGATGTACAATCTCAATATCGAGTGCAGTAATATAAAGAGCAGGCTCTGTTCCGGCCACAAGAAAAAATACTACAAAACCTCGCTTATCACACTCAACCACAATCTCTCCAGCGAACAAAGAGAACTGAAAAAAGAACTAAAAGAAAGGCTTACTGAATATACTTATAATTTAAGCAGGGCAAGAGCCCTTGCAGAAGAGATCAACAGATTCCCTTTCACAAAGAAAATCACCATAAACAGCAATGTAAGAACCATACTTGAACTCTGGCAGGATCAGGAACACAAACGATTACAGGAAAATTTCAGTACACTTGAATTAGGCCAGTATAGGGAGAAGAATGAAGAAGTGAAGGAGAAAGCGAAGAGGATCAACGAGAAGATAAAGAAGATAAAAGAACTGCCGGAACTTAAGCCCGTCTATGAGTTCTATAACAGGATGAGCTCACCAAAAGTCAGGGAAGTATACGATTTCAGGAACAATCTTTTCAGTGAGATACAGCTTCTCGAGAATTATGAATACAGCAACTTCACAATCGATGCAGAAAGTATCATGGATAATTACACAAAAGATCTGGAAAGGGAAAAAAATAAACTTAATTCAACCATAAACACACTTATCAGAGCTAATGATATTGCCGGAAGGAATATCTCTTTCGAAGGAGAAGACTGCAGGACTCTCGAAAGAGTGAACAATTTCACAGATAAAAATAATCCACCCAGGAACGAGAGCAATCAGAGCATCTCAAGAATAATCATGAAAAAAGCAAGAAAAGATAACCTTACCGTTAACGAAAGCATGATGCTGGAAAACGAGAGTCTTCTGAATAGATCATATATAGAGACCGAAAAGCCAAAGTTCTGCATGGACAAAGACACTTTCATAAGCTTCAATTTCTCCATCCCTGAAAAGATAGATATACCTGAATCAGAACCTGAGAACATAAGCATTCCAAAGGTCACCAACGAATGCTGTATCTATTCCGAATGTGAAGCATGCAGCAGGACAGGGAACAGACCGGTACTTTTCATCCACGGACATGCAATAAGCGAGAAGAACAGGCCAGAAATGTCCCACGAAGCATTCTCAAAGATACAAAAAAATCTGGAGGAAGAAGGATACATAAATGCAGGACAGATAGGAGGAGAACATATGATCAGGGATCTCCCTTATAATGAATGGGGAAAGATGAACGCCAGGGTAGCAGTGAGAGGGAGTTATTACCAACTGGCATATTACGACATAGGAAATTACAAGATAGTCACACAGAAAAGCGACAGCATAGAGAACTATGCTATCCGCCTGAAGGATCTCATCGAGATAGTCAGGCACAGGACAGGAGCAGAAGAGATTGATATAGTTGCCCATTCTATGGGTGGTCTCGTATCCAGGAAATATCTCTCCCTTTTCGGTGAGAAAAGGGTCAATAAGCTAATACTTGTAGGGACACCCAATCGAGGCATAGAAGGAAGGGTCAAGAGACTATGTTCCGTGACCGGCGCTTCGAGGGAATGCAATGATATGAAAAAGGGGAGCGTATTCCTCAGGAAACTAGACAATTTCATACCTACAGATACAGAGATTTATACCATAAGGGGAATTGGATGTGATATGAATAAAGGAAAAGGAGATGGGATCGTGCTCGCAGATAACGTTCCTCTTGAATATGCTGAGAATTTCCAGATCAAGGGTAAATGCACTGACACACTGAACAGCGACCTTCATACAAGGATGCTGGATCCGCGGGAATACCCTGTCACTTACCGGACAATAAAGTCGTTGCTTCTCGATAACCCTCATCAAGAAGCGGAAGAAGTTTCTGTTTCCTGAAATCGAACATCCCAAGGTCTCCTTTATACCTCATATAAAGGGAATCCTCTTCTATCTTGGTAGACATCTGAGGGATGACAAGATAATTGGACAGGATATCATATCTGGAAGAATTCTTTGTTATCTTCTTCAGTGGAGGTCTTATATCGGAGATTATCTTCTTGTTCCTGCTCTTTATCAGTGAGACTGGAAGACTGTTGATCACTCCCGCATCACAGAGTAACCTGTCCTCCATGTTCACCAAAGGGAACACTCCTGGAACTGCCATGCTCGCTATGACTGCAGGGAATATCTTCCCTTCGCTGAAAACAACCTCTTCACCGGTATTTATATCGACAGCATTAAAGCTCAGTTTTATCTTCAGTTCTGAAAAATCCCTCTGTGGAACATGCCTTTTCAGGAAATTCTCAATCTTCTCGGGAGAGAGGAAACCTGAGAGAGAATAAGTGAACCGGATGAATTTCATGAAATCAAAATCATTGAATACCTTATCAAAATCGAAATCAGGATCAGAAGCATAAAGGAGACCAAGAATCGCCCCTATGGACGTACCAGAGATCTCTTTTATCTTTATATTCTTCTCCTGTAATGCCTTTAGGAGACCTATGTGATAAACTCCTCTGGCACCCCCGCCTCCGAGTACAAGTGAATAGGCCATAAATATTGTTAAACAAAACTGTTTAATAAATATATTGGAGGATGACCCAGCACTATAAGAATGAGGACAGCCAAAATAATCTCAATTGAAGATATGATTATACCTGCAATAGAAAAACCTCTGCCGCTGAATTCACTGAAGTCCCTGTTCAGAGAAACTATACCAAGTACTATAGATGCAAGAGGAAGCAAAGGGATGATGAAATTAACGAAAGGGATGAAAAAAACGAAAAACGGAGCTATCGAAAGGACAAAAGACCACATAGCATAAGGCTCTGTATCCCTCCGGGCCTCTTTGGCATCATCCTCATACAGTTCCGAGGCCTTATCTTTTATCTTCATTTTTTAAGCTTCACAGCTGTTCCATAGACGAGTATCTCTGCTGACCCCTGCGCTATCTGGGAAGTCATGAACTTCATCCCCACTATTGCATCAGCACCCAGCTTTTCAGCATCCTCATCCATTTTGGATATCGCATTCTCCCTCGCATGACCGAAGAGTTTCTGGTAATGATTTAATTCTCCGCCGACCATGTTCTTAAGCCCTGAAAGAAAATCCGCACCGAACCATTTTGCCTTCACACTATTCCCTCTTACAACACCGAGGACTTCTTTGACCTTATAACCCGCAATCTCATCTGTAGTTGAGTGTATCATTGTAACTTTACTCCTATAATACTGTTTTATAAAACTTTCCAAAAATCGGAAAAATATTTAATTAAGTGATTACGAGAGAGCAATTATGATAAGCACAAGGACATCGATAAGGATCATCTCTGTTCTCTCCATAATCATCGTTTCCCTTCTCATACTTAAGAGCGGAGAGATTTCGCTGCTCAAAGAACCTCTCTCGATGATAGGGAACATGGAAGGGAATTATCCTTTATTCCTGGCCGGAACAGGCATAGTCATAGTTCTTCTCCCTTTCGTAATAAAGAGGATAACGGATAAATTGAATGCAGGATTAAAAAGGGAACATATTGCTTTTGCACTTATAGGAATCACAGCTATCCTCCTGCCCTATAATGACGAGATGATGTTAAGCAAAGCTATCCATACCTTCCTGGGCATCGCCGCAGCACTGGTCATGACAAGGATAATCTATGTCATAGACAAGGACTTCCATCCAGAGAATAAGGCAGCGAAATTCATATCAAGATACACACCAATCATCTCTATTCTTGGCACTTTCGCTCTCTTCATCATTACCGGATTAAATACTATAATCGAACTTTTCTATTTCGCGACAATGCTCATCTGGTTCAACACCATGGCCCAATATGTGTGATTTCCGTAAAGTATTTATTCCATGACATTTCCCGATTCAGGATGAATCTATGCGGGGACTGCAGGAATTGCTGTACTTTTACTTATGTGAGGATAAGGGATGAGGACATAAAGAGATGGAAAGAGGAAAACAGATACGACATAATCATCTGCCTGGATACATGGGTTGACAACAACAGATTCCTTATCCATAAGGACAATATGGAATGTATATTCCTGGGTGAGCATGGTTGTGATATATACGAGACAAGGCCTGAAGTCTGCAGGGAATACCCGAAGAGCGCCGCTCATGCAAAAAAATTCGGTTGTAAATTCGAAGCAGGATTCGCCAAGGATGCAAAGCCCTGAATTCTCAGGATTCTTATGTTAAAATCCAAAAGAGAAATACTTTTTAATGATGAATTTAACGAAACTGACAGGAGGACTTAAGATAAGCTCCGGGAAGGGACAAGAATGATACTAAAGACAAAAAACCTCGCTAAAGGATTTGACGATTTTAAGCTCAGGGACATAAACCTAAGCCTCAGGAAAGGGGAGCTTTTCGGCTGTATTGGACCCAATGGAGCAGGTAAATCAACTTTGGTGAAGTTATTGACCGCACAGATGATGCCTGACAGCGGAAATGCTTTAATATTCAACAAGGATGTATCAAAGAACCCTGTCCATGCCAAAGCCAAGACAGGCATTGTGCCTGAACAGGAATCGCCTCCTTCTTTCCTTACCGTCTATGAATATCTCCAGTTCATATGCAAAGTGAGAGGCATAAAAAACATGGACAGGTACATCAACGACTGGCTTGATTTCTTCGAATACAAAGAAGACAAGAACAACCAGATAAAGGATCTGTCCAGAGGGACCAAACAGAAAGTGATCGCCACTCAGGCCTTCATCCACAAACCGCAGCTGGTCTTCATCGACGAACCATTGATAAACCTCGACCCGGTAATGCAGAAAAAGTTCAAATCATTCCTAAGGGATTATGTCAAGAAAGGCAATACCATATTCCTTTCAACACATGTATTGAGCATAGCCGAAGAGCTCTGCACAGACATAGGGATAATAAACAAAGGCCGTTTCATCCTTCAGGACAAGGTGAAGAATATCAGGAATAAGAGGAAAAACCTGGAAGATTACTTTCTAGAGGTCATCTCAAATGACACAGATTAGAGCATTATTCCTTAAGAACCTGATCAAGGAGGAAACAAGGCTCCATGGTTCACTGAACAACCAGAATAACTTCCTGGCCTTTCCTATGGTTATCTTCCTTAGTTCTGCATTGATATTCTCATGCCTGTTCCTTTTCTCTGACATCAATCTGAACATCCTTAACTTTTCATTCTACACATTCCTTTTCTTCCTTATCTCAGGAATTGTCTCAGGGACTTTCGGACTCAATGCGAATGATTTCCTGAAAAGAAAGTTCGGGGATGTAGGGAAATTGTTCTCTAACTCTATGATCCTGCCTATAAAACTGAGCGAGATCTTCCTTGTTACTGCGCTTTCAGACACCATATTCTATATAGGGTGGTTCATACTTCCCCTTACAGCAGGTCTTCTGGCTTCTATCCTTATTGCAGGGATGAGCGCTTCTTTCTTCGGCGCGTTCTTATTATCCTCGGTCTTATCATTCATCACAGGTTTCCTGTTATCCTTCCTGCTGACTGTCATATATGCGAAGAACAGAGCTTTCTTCATCCTTGCCCTCACTGTCCTGTCCGGCTTATCAGCTTATGGTATGGTTACAATCGGCAGGGAATTTTTCCTTCCATACTTTGCTTTCACGGACTTCAGCCTAACCAGCATCTCAATGAACATACTCCTGCTGGCAATCTTTGTATTCCTCATCTCAAGGATCGTGGGGAAAGAGTACAACATCACTTCCAGAAAGAGAAATTTGAGCTCCTATCGATTCGGGAAGCTCCCGCATTTCTTCCAGAAAGACCTTATAGACCTCAACAGATCTCATGGTCTTTTCGCAAAGCCTTTCTTCAATGTTGTCATGCCTTCCGGACTCTTGCTTTTATTGTTCACAAGCCTCAAAGGCCTCCCTATAGGATTCTCTTCAGTGATAAGCAACAGCGTATTCTTCTCTATCCTGATTGGAACTTTAAGCATAAACTTCGCTAATATACTCTTCAGCATGGATTCGATGAGCTATTATATCTTCCTGCCAGTGAGATTAGGGCAATTTGTCTTTTCCAAACTGACGCTTGTAGTGCTGATAAACTTCCTCATTGGCTTACCTATACTGCTTCTTTATTCTTACCTGAACGAAAGCATCCTGGTCCCTGAAAGCATCATAATCTTATTCTCCTTCATAGTATATTCAGGAGCTGTCAATCTCTTCGTCAATGGCCTGAAACCGAATGAAAGATCTATGAAATCGACCAGTTTCCTCATGACAGCAGCCTTCATGCTGCCGGTGCTTATGCTAGGGATGGTAATGCCTGTACTTGGTTACGGGATTACCGTTTATATAGTGTTCAGTCTCATACTCCTGGGAGCATCATACGGGCTTTTCACTTCAGGCATAAAGAAATGGGAGAGAAGGATATACGAGAAGGAAGAATTCTAATTACTGTAAAGGATCCTCTTCTGTTCTTTCTTCTCCCTGTATGTATAAGGAACATGTATCTCATTCTTGTCAAGATCCTTTCCGGTATAATACATACAGGTAGAGTCAGTCATAGGAGCTGGTATGAATATCTGTATATCCTCTGAATTCTTAAGCCTCTTTATATCGTTTGATAATTTCCTCGCCTCCTTAAGGGAAGAACCGGGATGTGCAGTAATGAAATAGAACGACAGCTCCTTCTTCGTGTCAAGGCTCCTGAAGAATCTTATGAACTCATCGAGATCCCCTCTGTCCTTGTTCATAAGCTTTAAGATCCTCCTGTCAGTATGCTCCGGTGCTATCCTGAGAGTATTGATGATATGATCATGCCCGACAAGTTCCTTTATGTATTCCTTTGTTGCCAGATCGAACCTTATCCCGCTCCTTACATGGATCCTCTTAACTCCCTTGATCTTCCTCGCTTTCCTCAATAAGGATAACAATCTATTATGATCAGTCTTCAGATTACTGCAGTCAATACAATTTCCATTGCAAAGATTACAATCCATTCCATACATATTAGCTGTAGGACCACCGAGATCATCTATCGTGCCCTTGAAATCCGGATGTTCAGTCAATCCCTTTATCTCGTCAAGTATGGATCCCTCGCTCCTGCTTATGATCTTATCTCCCTGGATCAGCCTGAGAGCGCAGAAACTGCAATTCCCTATGCAGCCCCTGTGTGTGACGACTGAGAACTCAAATCCCTTCAAAGTATTGGGAATCTTCCTCGTGAAATGCATCGAATAATAATGGTCAAGGTCACTGCTCGTATAGACAGGAGATTCATACTGCAACAGGTACCTGTTATCTATCTTCTGCGCCAGATTCCTTCCATTGCTGAACATCCTCTGTGCATCAATGAACCTGTCCTTGTTCTCCCTTATCTCTTCAAATCCCGGTATTACCTCAAAGCCATCAGGCAGGTCCCTGCTGATTATGCATGTGCCCTTTATATCCACAAGAGCATTGCCTTTATTTATCCTGTCTGCAATCTCAAGAGTCTGTTTCTCTCCGTTCCCATATACGAGTATATCAGCCTTGGCATCGAAGATGATAGGCTTCCTGAGCCTGTTCTGCCAGTAATCATAATGGACGAATCTCCTGAGAGTGCTCTCCGTACCACCGAGGACTATCTTCACGTCCCTGAAGGACTGCTTGATCCAGTTAGTATAGACTATCAGGGCCCTGTCCTTTACATTCTCATCATAATCAGAATGTTTATCCCTGTCCCTCCTTTTCTTCAGAGGAGTATAATTCCTTATCATAGAGTCTATGCTTCCCGAGCTCACACCGAAGAACAATCTAGGCCTGCCCAGTCTCTTTACATCATCCGGCTTCTCGGGCTTTTCAATCACACCAACCTTATAGCCCTCCCTCTCAAGAAGCCTTTTGATTATAGCCGCTCCGGAGAGAGGATGATCGAAGAACAGCTCACCTATCACGAGTATTACATCATACATAATGTAAATTAAGAATCATTTTTTATTATTAAATCTATCCATAACCCAGAGAGAAAAAGAAAGAGAAAAAAGCATGAAAGAAATACCTATTCGAAATCCACATCAACCGCTTCATCCGCACCTTCGTCAGACTCGAAAGACTCCTTCTCCTCAAAGCCGTACATATTAGCGATTATATTGGAAGGGAATCTTCTTACCTTTATATTGTACTCCTTCACAGCCTCATTGTAAAGATCCCTCTCTGTCTTTATCCTGTTCTCTGTTCCTGCCAGCTCATCCTGGAGGGAGAGGAAATTCTCATTAGCCTTCAGCTTAGGGTACCTTTCAACATTTATATTGAGGCCACTAAGCGAGGACATCGCTTTATCGGACTTGACTGCTGCCTGCCTGAACTCCTCCTGATCGGATGCTTCCTCCATCTCTTCCTTCGCAGAAGAAGCCTGACTCCTCACTTCAGCTATCTTAGTCTGGGTCTCTTTCTCAAAATCAACTACACCCTGGACAGTCTCAACTAGATTAGGTATGAGATCAGCCCTCCTCTGGTAAGCAGTCTCAACATTGGCCCATCTCTGATCTACTGTCTCATCAAGTCTCACAAGGGAATTGTAAGCACCGATAAAGGTCGAGAAGAATATTATCACCAATAATACTATAATCCCTATCACTACATACGGTGTATAATTATTACTTGCCATCATCATCACCCTCTTTCTTCTTAGCCAAGGAGACAAGCTTATCTATCTCCTTATCATCAAGCCATAATCCTTTACATTTACTGCAGTTGTCTATAACAACACCATCTTTCCTAAGCTTGTCCATGACTATGCCGCACCTGGGGCATTTAAGCTCCTTCTCCTGAAACGAATCTTTCTTCTTTCCGAACTTCTTCTTAAATTTTTCCAGCATTTTAAAAACCTCCTCCGGCTCCGCCTCCGCCGAAGCCTCCGCCGCCGAATCCGCCGAAACCACCGGATCCGCCGAGACCTCCGCCGCCACCTCTCATCATAGAGGAAGCGAACATAGCCGCAAGGAAAACATCATCTCCTCCTCTTTTTCCTTTCTTCCTTCCCTTCGCCCTGGCAACCATGAATAGTATGAAAAGGACTATGATAGCGAGGTTTATCCAGCCCTCATAATTGCTCCCCTGGCTTTCGCTGTAATAAGAACCGCTTTCCTTAACATCCTTTCCAGAAAAATTAACATCCAGTTCCGCTCCTGCCTGGAGTACCGAATCCCTCAAACCCTTATAATAATTGCCTTCTTTGAAATTAGGGACCATTATCTCTCTTCCGATCCTGCCTACTTTGGCATCATTCAGATCAGCTTCAAGGCCTCTCCCGACCTCGATCCTGTATTGTCTCCCCTCTTCCGACACGAGTATAAGAAGCCCGTTGTTCTTATCCTCATCACCTAGATTGCCCTGGGCCACATCAAAAGCGAAACTGTTCCGGTCATAACCGCCGAGATTATCAACAGTAAGGACCGCAAATTCCGCCTCACCTGAATCCTGGATATCTTCAAGATAAGAGGAAAGCTCTCTCTCTTCTTCATCAGTGAGCAGATCCGCATAATCATTCACGTAAGAATCAAGCTGTACTTCATCCGGTGTCTCCGCGAATGACAGCAAAGGTAAGAGCAATATCATCAGCAGAGAAATCTTCAGTAATCTCATATAGCTATGGATATAAAACTCATTTAAATATATTTGGGACTACCAAGAACTTTCACTTCAGGATGTCCACAATATGATAATCTTTACCCAGGGAAAAACGATGATGATACACTGGTTCGTTCTCCATCCAGAGCTGCTTTTTCATATCAGGGAGACCAGCATAAAAATCTCCGTTGAGACCTGAAGATAGTCTGACATAAAGACCATTAAAGATATCCTTCATACTATCCTTGGTTCCAAGAACATGGTAAGTTGTGAAAGGAGTTATATTATCAAGCCACCCACAGCCTTCACTGTCTCTGAAAAGTCTCATATAACCTTTACTTTCAGAATCTTCCTTCTTAATGGACAAATACAGGACATCAGGATTATGTAAAAAATCATGTTCAGCCTTCTCCTGTTTTTCGGGAGAACGCATCCCTATGTAAGTTTCTCTGTTTATGCACGAAGCATTCCGGAAAGTCAGCTCCCTCAGAGAATCCAGGTCCTGCAAAGGCTCAATGATATACTTCAATTGATTACTGTCTATACTTTCCTTAAACATAAGGCTGGGTAAATGCAACAGATTAAATATTTTTCTGAAAGAACAACATGCAGAAAGGCTACAGAAATCATCCCTGATTAAGCCTTTCGGATTTAAGATAATTCAGGAGAACCCTTTCCATCTCTTCCCTGTCATCCAGCCTCATCAATATCCTGGACAATTCTTTCTTCCCCATAGAATTACCCACCCACTCACCTATATCATTACGGTATTGATTAACATGATACCTGAAGACATCCTCTTCCATATTATCTATCATGACAAGAAGCTGCAACAGATCCGAAGCTATAGCCCCATTTACAAACTGGAGAGGCCTGGTACCAGAGACCTGTTCTGTTTCCCCATTATTCCCTTTCCTGTCCAGCCTGTTGGATAATTCCTCTGTCTCAGAACTCACGATATGCTTCTGTTTCTCCGGCAGATACTTATAAAGGACCAGGATCTCATCCATGAGCTTCTCAGCCTCTTTGTTCCTTCCCTTATCAATCTTCATATGAGCTTCCTGAAGAAGATTCCTTATATTGGTAACCTGGAGCTGATTGTAAAGCTCATTTATCTCCTCCTGGAGCATACCCTGATTCTGTTGCTCTTTTCCAGGCCCTGGATCATTGTGTACAGGTTGTACATTCCTCTGATTTTCTCTCTTTCCTGCCTCCTTCTGGGAGACATAACCATTAAGCATCTCCTCTTTCTTCCTGCCTGTATTATCATCCTGGTCAAGATAGAAGAAATAATATACGCTAAGACCGATGATAAGGAGCACACCTATGATTATGCCGATCTGTGATGAATTTATCTCCCATGACATGATCTTATCAAGGAATCCGGAAGATTCCTCTTCAGGAGAATCAGTCTTATTCTCTTCATCTGAAGTATTAGTCTCGACATAATCATTGATATCTTCCATTATCATAGATTTTATGCCTCCTATAGAAGAAAGGTCCTCCTCACTCTCGACATAATAAGAAAGGCTGTTATCGGGAACATCCTCCAGGACCCACCTCACCTTAGGATCCCTCTTGATGATATCATAATTCTCATTGCCGAATTCAATATTATCAACTTTAGAAGCCAACTCTTTAGGTATCTTCTCCACTAATGAATAACCCTCTCCCGGATTCCCTTTAATAGATTTCTCCACATTGATTATCTCCTTGGAGGAACCGCCAAGATACTCAACCTCTATCTTCTGGAGATTAGTACCCACCTCATAATCAGACTGAAACTCCTGGTTATTTTTTATATACTTTTCTTTAACATCTTCATCTATATTGGTCATCCTCTTCAGATTGATAAGATCATTAGCAGCTTCTTTCACATCACTCGAAGTAGGAGAGCTCTCTTTATCCATCTCCTGAACAAGCTCAATGCTCTCGGGAATGTTCTTCTCTGAAGTATCAATCTTCATATCAAGTTTATTGAGCTCCAGATCAAGCTCGCTCTTCGAAAGATCCTCATCCTTGAGTTCCTTGACTTTTCCTTTATACTTCTTCAATTCTTCCCTTATGCTCTCCACTTCGCTGCTTAAATCAACTGTCTCCGCAAGATCCTTATTCTCCCCCTCATTAAAGGAACTGGCCTCGTTCTCAAGGTCTATTAACAGCTCATTGATCCTCTCTATCCTTTCATCCACGAGAGGGACATACTCAGAATCAAGACCTGTTGAAGAACTCACCTCTGTTTCATTCTCTGCCTTGGATACCACAGATATCGTCTCCGAAAGCTCTCCTTCATTACCTGCAGTATCTACAGAGCTTACCCTGTAATAATACTCCTCGCCCAATTCCGTTGACTGATCCTCGAAATCCTCATCAGTACTCTCCGCATAATGATCCAGCTTGTCCACATCCGATACTGTAGCCCTGTAGATATTGAAATAAGAGTTCTCGTCATCATCGTTATACCATTCCAGCTTGATAGATCCATCTTCCCTTGATTCCCCTTCAAACTCAGAGATCTCCTCCGGATCAAGAGTATCAACAAGGAAAGATTTTCCTGAGGATATGGAATTACCTACATTACCTGAATAATCAGTCGCTGAATAACTGAACTCTCCGACCTTATGGAGATCATCCTCATAGATTATCATCTCGCCTTCCCAGAACCTTCCCGAACCGCTCAGAGGAACAGTCCTCGTAGGATTGTCCTCATCCTCATCATCATGGAGCTCATAAGTCAGTTTTGGAGCGGACACAACCTTCTCAGACGTAACAAGATCCACCTGGATAACACCCGGATTTACAGGAGGATGATCACTTAGAGTGATTTCAGCGACAGGAGAGCTGTCAACTGTGAAACTTATTGCATGGTCCGAAGCTGCCTCATTACCGTGATTGTCCTTGCACTTCACATAATAAGTATAAGACCCGTCAGAAGTGATGGACATGTCCTGTTTATGATCCAATGAATCTACAGAGTCCATTGTCTTCTCCATCTCGCCATAATCTTCTCCGCTTGAGCTGCTGTACCTGCACGTAGCGTTCTCGTTCGTTTCGACCTCAAGAGTGAATGACTCAGACACTTCGCCGGTCGGTGAAGAGCTCAAAATTTCAGGCGAGTTAGTATCAACTTCGAAATAGAGCTTTTCAGGATCATCCATCGTGTCAGAGCATGATGAATAACCGTTCTCACAGCTGACATAAAACTCATGATCCCCTTCCTCAAGCGACTGTGTATCAGTATATTCCTCATCTGAACCGTTAAGCCTGCCTGTCATAATGCTGTAACTTACATTCTCATCATCATACCTGCAGTCAGCCTTCATGTCAGTATTAACCTTAAGCTCCACATCATTCCTCGTGACTGTTCCTGAAGGCTCCATATCCTCCACTACGGGCGTCTCACAAGTATTGACTGTGATCTCGCTGAACTCATCATTCTCTTCTATCGAAGTATTGCTATAACTTCCGGCTGTGGAATAGTTAAGATAAAGCACATGGTCACCGGACTGGCTCTCATCACAGGAGATGGTCCAGTTGACTGTCGTGCTGTTGCCCGTGTCCATGTCTCCCAGAGAGAGAGGATTGGAGGTGTTTACGGAGATACCTGTCCCGCTACCGATAACAAGCTCTGCATCGACAGAAGACAGATTTTCAGTACCATCATTCGTCACCTCTGCTGTCATATTAAGCGTATCAGGATCAGGCCCCCCGCACATATCCGCTTCGTCGGGCGTGAGAGAGGTCTGTAAGGATGAGCCAGCAGAAGCTAAAGAAATCGAGAATATAAATACAAATACCACTACTACACTTTTTAGCTTCATTATTTCTCTTTTGCATTATTTCTTCAACGCATGTTTTTTGAATGTTTTTATGCACTTGGAAGTAGTTAAAAAACAAAGAAAATATTCTCAGATGATTGTTTTACCCCGATATTCCAAAAAATATATTAATGACAACACATATAATATACTTAAAACACTACTAAGAGCAAGATTACAATAAAGAAACCTGAATATAGTAACTTATAGTGACTTTTACACAAAAAAAGGAGGTGTGATTTGATTATGAAAAAGATTGGAATTTTAATAATAGGGATGATGATACTGATGAGTCTCTCCGTCCTTGCAAACACTGAGGAAGGAGACACTACGGTGAACATCACCAGCGCGAGACCGGATGTAACGAACGTTCATCTCTACGACAACACAACAGGAGACGACGAGCTGGAGCTTGAAGCAGGCGCCGAGACGACTTTCAACTGCACAGCAGACGTGACTGATCCTAATGGTAATGATGATATAGAGTTCGTCTCAGCTGAAATCTACGGTCCGAGCAGTTCATTCGGAGACACGGATTTCGACGACTACCATTACACCAATTCAAGTTGCAGTTACGACAGCGGAGCAGGAACTGCACACTGCATGTTCCCCGATGTTGAGTTCTACGCTGAACCGGGAGAATGGCACTGCCAGATAAACGCAACCGATTATGCTGGTAATGAGAACGCTACAGAGACAGACAATGCAACTCTGCTTGATCTGGCTGCTATAGACATCTCAAACGACCTACTGATCGACTTCGGCGATGTTGGTGTTGGTGACGTCTCTGGAGAACAGACGACAAACTTCAATAACACAGGTAATATAGCTCTTGATGTTGAGAACGACGTTTACAACGACTCTGTTACAGGAACTTCTGACGCTGATGCAATGGAGTGTGACTCAGGAACCATCCCTGTAGACAACATCAACGCAAGTACAACAACTGGTAACCTAGGTTCAGGTACATCGATGGTAGAGTCAGGAACTGTGACAATGGCCACAAGCCTTGCTGAAGCTACCGGAGATGACCAGACACCAAGTGCAGGTGACTTATACTGGAACCTGAAAGTTCCTAGCTCTAATGTAGCAGGTACCTGTAACGGTAAAGTGCTTTTCGGCGCAGTACCAGCAAACTAAAGGCATGAATGCCTTTTTGATTTTTTTCTTATTCTTCATTCATTTTCTGTAAACAGGACCTTCAAGCAAGATAAGATTCAATGAATTTTATAGTAGTGAAAATGCCCAGAACACCTTTCCCTAAAGGCCAGTAGACCCTAATTTCCAAAAGATATATAAAAGACAATTCTGATAATATACATAAAAGGGAACTAAAAGCCTAAAAAATAAAGAGAAATAGGTTTTTAAAAAAAAGAGGCGGGATTTGATCATGAAAAAGATTGGGATTTTAATAATAGGGATGATGATACTGATGAGCTTCTCCGTCCTTGCAAACGAGGAGGAGGGAGACACTACAATGCAGGTGAAGAACGAAGCACCAGACGTAACGAACATTGTGCTCCATGACGGCACAAAAGGAGATAACGAGCTGGAGCTTGAAGCAGGCAACGAGACTACTTTCAACTGTACAGCAGACGTGACCGATCCGAACGGTAATGATGATATATTGTTCGTCTCAGCAGAAATCTACGGGCCGACCAGTTACTACGGAGACTATGATCAAGACGACCACCATTACTCCGATAGTTGCATTTACGACAAGGCAACAGGAACTGCAAAGTGCACGTTCCCGGATGTTGAGTTCTACGCTGAACCGGGAGAATGGCACTGTCAGTTAAACGCAACCGATGAGGATGGTAATAAGAACGCTACTGAGAGAGATAATGCAACTCTGCTTGAGCTGGCTGCTGTAGACATCTCAGATTCTCTCCTTATCGACTTCGGTGATGTTGGTGTTGGTGATGTCTCTGGATTCCAGGGAATGGAATTCTTCAACATAGGAAACATAGCTATTGATCTTGAGAACGACGTTTACAACGACTCTGCTACAGGAATTAATGACAGTGATGCAATGGATTGTGATACAGGAACCATCCCCACAGGCAACATCAACGTAAGTGCATCATCTGGAGAAACCTCTATGGTGGAGACAGGAACTGCAAGAATTACCATAGAACTTTATGAAGCTAGCGGAAATGATGCACCACCACCTAATGAAAATATAGCCTGGGAACTGAAAGTACCCAGCTCTGGTGTAGCAGGTACCTGTAACGGCAAAGCGCTTGTCGGCGCAGTACCAATAAACTAAAGGCATGAATGCCTTTTTGATTTTTTTCTTTTTCTTCATTCATTTTCTGTAAACAGGACCTTCAAGCAAAATAAGATTCAATGAATTTTATAGTAGTGAAAATACCCGGAACACCTTTTCCTAAAGGCCAGTAGACCCTAATTTCCAAAAGATATATAAATGACAATCCCGATAATATACATAAAAGGGAACTAAAAGCCTAAAAAATAAAGAGAGATAGATTTTTACAAAAAAAGAGGCGGGTACAGATCATGAAAAAGACTGGAATACTGATAATTGTATTCATAATCCTGATGAGTTCCGCAGTCCTCGGAGATGAAAGGAACGCTACTTTGGGTATAAACAGTTCTACACCGGATGTGTCGAATGTCCGACTCAGGGACGGCTCATTACCTGAAGACGAGCTGACGCTTGAGGCGGGAAAAGATACTACATTCACCTGCTATGCGGACGTGACTGATCCGGATGGGAATGCTGATATAAGAAAAGTTGCAGCAGAACTCTATGGTCCGAGCAGCTATTTTGGTGACTACGACGGTACCAAATATCATTATACGAACTCGAGCTGCGATTATGACAGTGAATATGGAGATGCAACATGCACTTTCCCGAACATTGAGTTCTATACTGAACCGGGAGAATGGCACTGCCAGATAAATGCGAGTGACTACAATATAAACGTTAACGACAGTGAGAAAGACAATGCGACAGTGTTGGAACTGGCTGCTATAAACATCTCTGACTCTCTATTGATAGATTTCGGAAATGTATATACCGGCAGAGTCTCTGATGCTAAGTCCACAGTATTCGAGAACGAGGGTAATGTAGATCTTGATGTTGAACTCGATGTCTACAAGAACTCAGATATAAACGATAGCGACTCTATGGACTGTGATTCGGGAACTCTCCCGGCTGAGAGCATAAACGCAAGTGAAACAGAAAGTGGTTTAACATCAGGTGTATCAATGGCAGCAACCGGTACGGAGACAATCACAACGAGTCTTTCTCCACCCATTTTAGATGACCAGGATCCGCCAACAGACACAATATGGTGGAATCTGAAAGTCCCAAGCTCAGGAGCACTGGGTAGATGTAACGGTAAGGTGCTTTTCGGTGCGATGACACCTTAAATTAAGATAACAAAAAAAGAGGCAGATTTGTTCATGAAAAAGACAGGAGTATTGGTCATTGTAATGTTTATCCTCATGAGTTGCTCTGCTCTCGCTCAATTCCCTAACGAGGAAGAAGGTAATACAACTGTACAGGTGAAGAACGAAGCACCGGATGTAGAGTATGTCCGACTCAGAGATGGCGAAACACCTTCTGAGGAACTGGCACCCGAAGCAGGGAATGAGACTACCTTCTACTGTTATGCGGACGTGACCGATCCGAACGGTAATGACGATATAAAGAACGTCTCAGCAGAGATATACGGGCCGAGCAGTTACTTTGGGGACAATGATTTTGATGACTGGCATTATACGAACTCGAGCTGTGATTATGATAGTGCTTATGGAGATGCGACATGTAATTTCCCCGATGTTGAGTTCTATGCTGAGCCGGGAGAATGGCACTGCCAGATTAATGCAACTGACTTTGGAGGTAATGAGAACTCTACAGAGAATGACTCTGCAACCATGGTTGAACTGGCCGCTATAGACGTACAGGACGATCTTGTACTTGATTTCGGTTATGTTCAGGTGAATGATGTCTCAGACCCGAAATCCACAGAATTCAAGAACGTAGGCAATATAGGTATTAATACTGAAGTAGATGTATTCAACAATTCAATCTGGGATTATCACGGCATGGACTGTGATATTGGAGATATCAGCGCAGGTTTCTTCAGTGCAGGTGTCAGCGAATATGATATCTCAACATCAATGTACGGCGATAGCCCATCAGATACAAGAGAGTTAAGCACTGCTATTGCTGAAGCCACGGGAGACGATCAACCGCCTACAACAGGTGACGTATGGTGGGAAGCTGAGGTACCATACGGCGCAGGAGGTAACTGCACCGGCCATATACTTTTAGGAGCATTGCCATACTGAAAATAACCCTTTAACCTTTCTTTATAAATACAAAACAAAAGATTTTTTAATGCCAAAGGCCGTATCAACTATACAAGCTTAAATAAAAGAGGTGCAGAGCGTTGAGGAATGTATGGTTGATGATAGTGGTCCTGTTTGTATTATGCAGTTATTCCGCTTTCTCGGACCAGTCTGAAACAGGGGATACACAGGTCAATATAACCTCTGTCCCGAACGTCTCCAATGTAGAGCTGAATGATGACATTAGAGGAGATAATGAGATGGACCTCACTGCCGGAACAGAGACACTTCTCAACTGCTCGGCGGATGTTACTGATCCTAACGGCAACAGCGACATAGATAATGTATCTGCAGAGATATACGGACCAAGCAGTTATCTCGGAGATGGTGATCAGGACGATTTCCATTATTCAAACCCCGACTGTACATACGAAAGCGCTTCAGGAGAAGCCGAATGCCTCTTCCCTGATGTTGAGTTCTACGCTGAACCGGGAGAATGGCACTGCAGGATAAATGCAACAGATATTGACGGTAACAGTAATGCAAGCGAGGATGACAATGCCACCATGAACGAGCTTCTTGCTATAGATATTCCCGACAGCCTGCTTATAGATTTTGGGGAAATAGGAGTCGGGGAGACCTCAAATGAGAAAAGCTCCACATATGAAAATGAAGGGAACGTAGAGATAGACACTGAACTTGATGTATACAATGACTCTTCTACAGGAACTTCAGACACTGAGGCAATGGATTGTGATTCAGGCTCGATCCCTGCAGAGAACATAAACGCAAGCTCCGATACAGGAGGTACGCTTACAGGAACCTCAATGGTCGGAAGCGGAGGCACGGTCATCCTCGACGAGAACCTTACTAAGGCTACTGGGAATGATTCCCCTCCTACCTCAGACCTGATATACTGGAGGCTTCATGTCCCCGAATCAGGCGCACTGGGAGCATGCACAGGAAAAGTCTATTTCGGCGCAGTATCATCATAGAACAGAAAATAATTTAAATCAGATAAAAAAGAGTGGAAAAAATGAACATGAAAATATTGATATACGCGGTTTTTCTGATTTTGCTCGTCAATAATGCTATGGCCATCGGGCTGGCAATCAATCCGGTCAACATAAACATGACTGATCTTCTCAGGAACGGGTATGCTGAAAGGGATTTCAGGGTATCCACTTCCACAGACGAACAACTGACTATCAGGAGGTCTCTAAAGCACAATGCCACTGCTAACGACTGGATCTCCTTTGAGCCCAATGTTACAAGCTTCAATATCTCAGAAGGTAATCCCCAGCGTATGACCGTCATAGTAGAACCTCCCGCAGATGTACCCAATGGTGTATACAAGACCCTCATGAGATTCAGGATAGATATGGACAGGGATTTCGAAGGACAGACAAGTGCTATAATAGAGACAGCTGTAGCTTCAAGGCTTAGCATAGAGATCTCCGATGACGAGATAGTAGACTGCCAGGTTCTGTCCTCGAATGTAGAGAACGCAGAGATGGGCAATGAGATTGACTTCGATTTCAGGACCATCAACTATGGGAATGTCTGGCTCAATCCCGAAGTGGAGATAGATGTCTGGAACAAGGATCAGAGTGAGATCGTCAAGACGGTCAGGAAGAATAAGACCGAGATAGGACCTACTCTGAGGAAAGAATTCACTACATCATTAAGCACCGATGATCTCGACATAGGCCAGTATTTCGCAGATGTCTCGGTAGAACCCTGCGGTTTTGAGGACACGATGACCTTTGATGTCCTGGAACCAGGAGCAATGAGCGTCTCAGGAAAGCTTGTACAGATAAAGAACAAGGTATGGAACAATGTGGGTGATGATATAGAAGTAAAACCTATCTTCAAGAACACTGGTGAGAAAGATGTTTCTGCAGTATTCAAAGGAGATATAATGCTAGATAATAAAGTTGTCAAGAACCTTGAATCCGGTAATATGGAGATCGAAAGCAGTGAGACCGGAGAGATACCTATGACTTTCTCCCCTGAGAAACCGGGCAGATATAAGGTCAAAGGAAGGATATATTACGAGGATAAGCAGAGCTTCGAGAAATCAAATGTAATAAATGTGAATCCGTCAGATGTCGAATATAACGGGACAAACAAAGAAGCTTCCAGGAAAGAATCTTCCGAGCAGTCTTCCAGCGCCTTGATATACATCGCGATAATAGTCGTTATCTTACTGCTGTTGATCATGATCAAGAAGAAAAAGAAAAAGAGGTATTGATCAACCTTTATATCCGGAGAAGAGATCCTTCAGGATATACTCCTTGTCTGCCTTGAACCTGAAAGAGTAACGGGGTTCTTCCTTCATCCTGAGTTCCTTCCTGTATTCCTGAAGATCGATGAATTCAGGACTATTGATTACGTAAGGGCTGCCATCAAACATCTTATCAAAATGCCCTTTCAGAGGCTCCACTATATCCTGGATACCAAAAGGTCCCTCCCCGAATATTCCATCTACCCAACCATTATTCTCTATATCCCTGAATATCCTGGCATAACCCTGTTTCTCAGAAGACTTATCCTGGAAAAATAAATACTTCACATCAGGATTATAAAAGAAATCGTTCTCAGCTTTTTCCTGTTTTCCGGGAAACTTCCTGCCCCTATGTGTTACCCAGTTTATACATGATTCATTCTCCTCAGTGACACGCCTCAATAATCTATATTCCTTTATGGGAAGCACAACATAATCAGGTTCCAGAGTATTATCTTGTTCCTTTTTCATGCCTTAACCTAGAGACTACTGCTCAGTTATAAATTTTTCTGTGTTCTGTTCGATGAATTATATTAATCCCAAGGGAAAAAGAGGCAAGATTTTAATAATAGACTGGAATATTAAAGCTTATGAGACTCTCTGATTTCGGAAAGAGGATCGTATTCCCAAAGAAAGGCGTTATCGGGCAGGCACAGGAAGCGAAGAACTCAAGGATCAATGCTACAGCAGGTGTAGCGAAAGAGAACCACAGTTTCCTTACCTCCGGACCCTTAGAAGGATTCGGGGAAGAGATAGGTTATGCCCCCACTCACGGCCTAAAAAAGCTGAGGGAAAGATGGAAGGAAAAGAAACGCCTGGATTCCCTGCCCATAGTCACCAATGGAATAACACACGCAATTCATATAGCCGGAAGATTGTTCTGCAGGGAAAGCATAATACTCCCTAAGCCAAGATGGGAAAATTACGACCTTATCTTCGAAGAAAAGGAGATCTATGAATATGATCCTCTGGATCCCGAATCATTAAGACAGGTCATTGACAAATCGGATGTAGTGCTCTTCAATTACCCTCATAACCCGACAGGCTATTCACTCGGGAATGAGCAGGCAGAGAAGATCAAAGGAATAGTCAAAGGCAAGACTGTTATCCTTGATGATGCTTATGAAGGCTTGTTCTTCGATAATACATACAAGCAATCTCTTTATCATGATCTTAAAAAGAATAACCTTGTCGTTAAAGCTGATGGGATGACCAAAGAATATTTCGCATGGGGCCTTAGGATTGGTTTCCTGAGCGTGAGTCATGACGGGGAGAAACTTATGGACAAGGCTGCTGCAGTAGTAAGGCAGACCGTATCCAGCATATCGAACATCACCCAGAATATGGCCCTGAAAATACTTGATGAGGAACCCGATTATTCTCCGGTCGAGAAGAAATACAGGAAGGTGAAAGAGCTCGCGAAAGACCTTGATACCCTACCTTTCAACTCTGGATTCTTCTTCTGCGTAAGGACAAAGGACAGCGAGGCTGTAAGGAAGAAACTTCTCGAGAAAGGCCTCGGAGTTGCAGCTTTCGACGGATTCATAAGGGTCTGTTTCGCGAGTGTTGACTATGATGACCTTGATGAGATGATGAAGCTCATAAAGGAAGAGATAAGATAGCCCTGCTCGGATTGTTACGAGCTGAAAGCGAGTAACTCAAGGATGAACCAGTGAATCCGAAGATGTTCAAATCCGATTCGAGATGATCTATCAAGCCTTAGAGAGAAAAAAAGATAGCCCTGCTCGGATTGTTACGAGCCGAAAGCGAGTAACTCAAGGATGAACCAGTGAATCCG
>JBNJDG010000003.1:0-56098 GCA_051819665.1 Nanobdellota archaeon | reverse complement strand
GTCATCTGAGAGGCTCAAAGAGGCCAAAGCTGCCTGGAAGGCTAAGACAGGTATAGGCCAGAAGGTCAAGACGGGAGAGATAACTGATATAGACGAGATTCTGGATAACGGTAACAGGATACTTGAGCCTGAGATTGTTGATTTCCTTCTGCCTAATGTAGATACTGATCTTCTCCTCATCGGCCAGTCGAAGGGTAAGTTCGGCGGCGGTCAGAGAAGGGTATTCAGACAGACCCAGAAAAAGACGAGAGAAGGGAATAAGCCTCAATTTGCGACTGTGGCTGTAGTAGGCGATCGTAGAGGTCATGTAGGTGTAGGATATGGCAAGAGCCGGGAGACGGTTCCTGCCAGAGAGAAAGCCATCAGGAAAGCCAAGCTTAATATGATCAAGATTAGAAGGGGTTCAGGAGCATGGGAATCGGATGCATCTGAGCCTAACTCAATACCTTTCTCAGTGAAGGGAAAGAGCGGTTCATCGAAGATAGAGATCCTTCCTGCTCCAAAAGGTACAGGTCTCTGTGTTGAGAGTGAATGTGCGAAGATACTCGACCTGGCAGGAGTTAAGGACGCATGGTCCAAGACTCACGGTCAGACGAAGACAAAGATAAATCTTATAAAAGCCTGTGTGAAGGCGCTTAGGAACTTGTCTTCAATGAAGACGCTACCGGAGCACAAGGATTCATTAGCTATAGTAGAAGGTGGATCAGATGAGTAAGCTAGCAGCAGTAAGGATAAGAGGTTCGATAAACGCAGGTAGTGAAGTCAAGGACACCCTCGGGATGCTCAAACTTTACAAGAAGAATTATTGTGGTGTCTATGAGGATAATGCTTCAGTGAGGGGCATGCTCCAGAAATGCAAGGATTTCATTACCTGGGGAGAGATTGACGAAGAGACACGCAAGGAACTTACTGACAAGAAGTCAGAACCTAACCCTGCTAACCCGGACGAATCCAAGGGATTTTTCAGGCTTAACCCTCCGAAGGGAGGCATGAAGAGCTTAAAGAAGCCCTATTCGATCGGCGGGGACCTTGGTAACAGGGGTAAAGAGATAAATACCCTCATAAAGAGAATGTTGTGATTAATATGGTCGATAGAAAGAAGAATTCAAGGCAGAGAGGGAGAACCACTCACAGCTATGGTTCAATGAAGAAGAACAGGGGTGCAGGCCACAGGGCTGGTAGAGGTAACGCCGGAAGTGGCAAGAGAGCTGACGCTAAGAAACCATCTCTCCTCTGGAAAAGGGGGTTCAAGCATAAAGGCAAAGTGGGTTTCAAGTCTCATGCGAGTAATGAGGTTAATGCGGTGAACCTTTCTTTCGTAGAGCAGAAGATAGACAATTATCTTGAGAAGAAGTCTGCTGAAAAGAAAGGAGAGGTGTATAAGATCGACCTTGGTAAGCTCGGTTTTAATAAGCTCCTGGGTTCAGGAAAGATTAATTTTAAATATGAGATAACAGTTAATAGTGCATCTGATAAAGCAGTAAAGAAAGTTGAAGAGGCCGGAGGAAAAGTTAACCTACCTGAATGAAAATGTCAATGTTTGATAGTATATTGAACAATCTGCCGGAAGTAGTATCGCCAACCCAGAAGAAGCTGGGTTTCAAGGAGAAGGTTAAATGGACTCTGATCGTCCTTGTTCTTTTCTTCATTCTCGGGCTGATCCCGCTTTTCGGTCTTGGACAGAACGCTCTTCAACAGTTCGAATTTCTTTCAGTCGTTTTGGGAGCGCAGTTCGGGAGCATAATATCTCTCGGTATAGGTCCCATTGTAACCGCTTCCATTGTATTACAGTTGTTGAATGGTTCGGGTTTGGTCAAATTTGATCTTGAATCGGCTGAAGGCAAGAAGAGATTCCAGGGAATTCAGAAGCTTCTGGCGCTTGGATTCATAATCTTTGAAGCTGCTATATACGTATTCATGGGTGGACTGGCGCCTGCCCAGTCGCTCAAGGGGACACCTTTGTTTTTCAATCTGGAGCTTCTGCTTGTGTTCCAGCTTATCCTTGGAGGTATATTGATCATGTTCATGGATGAGGTTATTAGTAAATGGGGTTTCGGTTCAGGAATCAGTTTATTCATTGCAGCAGGAGTTTCGAAGACTATCTTCGTCAGGGCGTTCAGCTGGATGCCCGGCCCTAACGCTACAGGAACAGGATATTCTTATGCGACGGGTGCTTTCCCTGCCCTGTTCCAGGCCCTCGGCCAGGGGGACCCGACTACAGCGACGCTAAAGATAGCGGCGATCATAGCAACGATCGTGGTCATCGTGATGTCGGTATATTCTCAGGCTATGAAGGTTGAGATACCCTTATCATTCGGGAGGGTGAGAGGACATGGTATAAGATGGCCTCTCAAGTTCATGTATACGAGCAACATCCCTGTTATCCTGGTGGCTGCTCTCATGGCGAACATGAAGATGTGGTCCCAGCTTTTCGATGCACAGAACCTCGTGAAGTGGATCACTGTGCCGGGCGGAAGACAGGGTCTCGTAGGTGAGTTCATCAAAGGGACGAGCACCTGGACCCATGCAGGACAGGCTACAGGCTATTTCCTGCTGATGATGGTAGGTTGTGTCGTATTTGCATGGTTCTGGATGCAGACTGCGGGCATGGACCCGAAGAGCCAGGCGAAGAAGATCATGTCTTCAGGTCTTCAGGTGCCGGGATTCAGGAAAGATCCGAGGGTGCTTGAGAGGATCCTTGGAAGGTACATCGGCCCTCTTACGATAATGGGTGGTATAACAGTTGGTGTTCTTGCGGCTATAGCTGATCTTGCGGGAGCTCTCGCTAATGGAACAGGTATCCTGCTGACAGTGATGATCATATACAACCTCTATGAGGAGATTGCTAAACATCATATGATGGATATGAATCCTATGATGAGAAAATTCATGGAATAGTTTATGGGTATTTCTCTAAAACCCAAATTAATGTTAAGGTGTTGTAATGGTATTAAGCGTAGGCAGTTTTATGGATCCTGTATTTGAGCCTTTATTATCTCTGGATCCTTTTCTGGTAATAATAATAAGTTCTTTTTTCCTTGCTCTGCTGATAACTTTCATCTATAAATGGATGACTGATCAGGAAGAGATGAAGGAGCTCAAGAAGCAGACGAAGGAATACCAGAAGAAGATGAAGAAGCTCATGAAAGAGGACCCCGAGAAGATGAAGAAGGTCCAGCAGGAAGCCATGAAGGTTAACAGCAAATATATGACTAAGAGCATGAGACCCACGCTGGTGACTTTCATACCGGTGATTATCATCCTCGGCTGGATACAGGGCAATCTTGCTTATGAGCCAATAGGTCCTGGTGAGGACTTTGATGTAGAGGCCGAGTTCGACACGACCGGCAATGCGCTTCTTCAGGTACCGGAGGGGCTTGCTCTCCAGGGTGAGAATAACAAGACCATTGAGGATGGAAAGGTTATGTGGGAAGTCAAGGCTGTTGACAAAGGCACCTACACAATCAATGTGAATCATAAGGGCAGGAACCTTACCCATGAGGTCATCGTCTCAGATAAGCAGGGAGACTATGCTGAACCAGTGAAAGGGTTTGAGGATGCAACTGTCGAGGTTGTCCATGAAGTGGTCAGGCCGATGGGAGAGTTTTCCATCTTCGGATGGCAGCCTAACTGGTTATGGACATACATCATATTCTCGATGATATTCTCTATATCCCTGAGAAAACTTATGGGGATCCAGTAGGGTTCCATAACATTTATATTCTTCTGTTTTTACCCTTTAGTCATGAAAATAAAATATGTCTTGCCACTTGCATTTTTCGTAATCTATTCTGCGGTCTCTCTTTCAGCAAGATCGGATTCGTCTGTGCCTGGTGATTCGTTAAGACCGGAGAAGGAACATTTCTTTGCTGGCGATTCAAATCATGTCTCCAGAGATGATGATCAGAATTTCTTCGTTGATACGACCAGGGTGATTGAAGGGCTTGGGCCTGACCTTCCTCTGGATGAGATTGAACTTGGCGAGAATATCCATGAAGACTCTGTCAAAAAACAGACATGGAGAGGGAAAAGACCGAAAGATTTGCCTGATTGGATAGAAGAGATTATAAAGGAGAACAATTTTAGGTATACTGAATCTGAAGATGTAAGGGACAGCCTTTATGCACTTGCAAAGAAAGAGAATCCCAGCCTTATACCTGGTCTCCCTTCTGAGATATACAGGATCAATCTTGGTCTTTCTGAGAGGAAAAAGGGTTTCTCTTTGGATCTTGATCTCGGAGAGAAGATATTCCGTTTATTCCATAAGAAGGAGATAAACAAGCTCTCTGAAAAACCTGATTCAGAACTTGTAGATTTAGCGAATGATTTGGATGTAGGGGCATGGAGTTATGGGTTACCCTACAGGATTGCTAAAGGAAGGGCTGAGCAGAGGAAGAAACTCAGGAAGAAGATGACTCTCGGGGACAGGATAAAGTTAATATTCGATTCTGATTATGAGGAGGAATTCAGGGAAGAGCTTGATAATCTTTACAGGAAAGCCAGGAAGTATGATGAGGATGTAAAGCAGGGGAAGGATAAGAGGCATTACCTTTCTGTGATCGAGAATGGAAAGGAGGAAAAGAAAGAAGTTCTTAAGGAGAAACTTGAGAAGTATTATATCAATCCTCCCGATGTCAACACTATCTCCGGCTTAAGGAAAGCTCTTGAGAGAGGGAAGAAGGAGACGAAAGAGCTGAGGGAGGAAGCTCAGGGATATTATACTGGGAGTCTCTCTGCCGGTCTTACAAGAGAAGAACTTCAGGAAAAGCTTATAGAAGGAAAGAATAAGGATTTCAAGAGGAAGTTCAGGGAATTCAGGACTGAGACTAATCCATACGGTGAGAAGATACAGACTTATAGTAATGATACATTAGCTTTTGAACTGGCTAAATCCATGGGTGTTCTCCCGGAAAAGGTAGGAATTGAGGACGTGGTTGATGAGAAATCTCCTGAACCGGAGAAAAGGAAAGAGATATGGGTCACCGGAGAGATTAGGACAAGGGATCCTGACAGCGATATAAGGATTCATTCAAGGAAGGTACTCTACTCGGCTATAAATGAGTATTTTAATGGAGAGAGACTTGACAGTCTTCAGGATGTAAGGAAATTTTATCGTAAAGAGGGTGAATTAGAGAAAGCTGATCAGATAGAGAATAAGATAAATGATGTTTTGATGAGAGAGTGGCCTGTAAATTACCTTGGCGGTGCTGTGGTAGATAGGCCGGCAGTCGCTAAAGTGAAGTATGTTGCCAGATATGAGGTTTCTGATGAAGGTTTGGCAGATGAGGTGCGTGAAGAAAAATTGGAGAAATTTCTCAAAGCGGTTCCGGAATCATCTGATAAGTTCCTTTACAATAAGTGAGCCACCCATAACATTTATAAAGGGAAAGTTATTCCCTCATGGCCATGCCAAACAGAAACAAAAGATCAAATTCGTTCAGGAAAGTGAAGAACGTGACACCTGGACATAGGAATGTTGTCAATTATGTGAGGAAGAAGCATAAGCAGGGTCTTTGCCCGGCAACAGGAGAGAAGCTTAAGGGTGTACCCAGGTCTAATAAGGGCACGACCAAGTCCCAGAGGAGACCTGAGAGGCCGTTCGGCGGAGTTTTGAGCTCGAAGGCTTCGAGGAGCATACTTAAGAAGAAGGCCAGACAATAATAGACGATAGATATCTCCATAACATTCCGGCGACGGATGTTCCGATATCTTAGGAGGTAATCAAAATGTTTGAAGTAGGAAGAATCTGTTTTAAGATAGCCGGCAGGGATGCCAATAAATACTGTGTCATCGTTGATAAGATAGATGACAACTTCGTGATGGTGGACGGCCAGACGAGAAGGAAGAAGGTTAATATAAGGCATCTTGAGCCGACCAAAGAGACTTTCGATATAGAGAAAGGTGCTGATACGAAGGCTGTTGCCGAAGCTTTCAAGGACAAGGGCATAGAGGTCAGGGAGACTACTCCGAAGAAGGCTTCAGAGAGACCTAAAAGGACCAAGGTAAAGAAGGAGAAGCCTGTTAAGAAGAAAGCTGCGAAGAAGAAATCCGGTAAGAAATCGGAGAAGAAGGCTGAGGGATCTTCTGATAAGGAAGCTTCTGATAAGAAAGAAGCTGCTTCTGAGAAGAAATCGCAGGATAGCTCAGCTTCGGGATCCGGTAATTCTGATCAGGCAGCATCAAAGAAGGAATAGGTTTATAAGAAACCTTTTTTTATTCTGTTTTTATGGATTATGTTAAAGCCCTCAAGGACAGTTATGAGGATCTGAAGGAGCATTATATCCTTTTCACACCTATAATAATCGCAGTAGGGCTTTTTGTTCTGTTGTTGATTTTTCTGGGGATTCTCTATGGAGTATTCTCCATGGCTGGTCTCGGTAATGATATTATCTACCCTGTCCTGATAGGCATAGGTTCGCTTATGATGATGGGGATCATGGCTTATATACAGGCCATGCAGTACGGCGTCATCTCGGAAGTGTTGGCCGGAAAAAATCCGGGTAAAGAGGAACTCTGGTCTTTCGGCAGGAGCCTCTGGAAGAGATACCTGGGATTCATAGTCCTTATCTCATTGTTATACGGACTCCCTTTCCTGGCCTTTAATATACTCGCTACATTGAAGACATTCGTTATAACGATAATCCTCTTCATCCTCTATTCATTTTTCTTCTCACTGGCCCTTTTCTTCGTAAACCCTCTTCTTGTTGAGAACGGATTTGTGCAGTCTATAGCGGATTCCTTCAGGATGCTCAGGGATGATCCGGGTCATACCGCAGCCTCATTCGCGATCGTCTCTCTTTCGATATTTGCTCTTAATACAATCCTTAACAGGATTAACATCTTCCCTTTCATGCAATACCTTGTTACAGTTATAGGGATACTGGCTTTCGTAGCTTTGTGGGTGTATCTCAACGTGTTCATATACAGATGCTATAAAAAGGTTTAAATTCTTCTTCTGGTTTCCCGTTCCTGATGATATATGCAGAAGGATGCAAGAGATGCGTGAAGGGCGAGAAGCTTGTCCTCTTCATCACTGGCCTTTGTACGGAAAGATGCTTCTTCTGTCCCGTATCCGAGAAGAAGTTCGGCAGGGACTGCCTCTTTGCCAACGAATGGGAAGCTAAAAACTTTAAGGATGTCGTGAAGGAAGCGGAGCTTACCGACGCAAAAGGCGCCGGGATTACAGGAGGAGATCCTCTTGTCAAGCTTGACAAGACCTGTTCTTACATCAAAGGACTGAAGGAGAAATTCGGCAGTGATTTCCATATCCATCTTTACACACCCCTTAAATTGGTCGAGAAAGAAAAGCTGGAGAAGCTTCACGATGCCGGTCTTGATGAGATAAGGTTCCATCTGAAACCAGGTGATGATATAGAGAGGATAGACCTCGCTAAAGGCTTCTCCTGGGATGTAGGTGTTGAGATCCCTTCCCTTCCGGATAAGATCGACTGGATGAAATCGCTTGCAGATGAACTTAAGGGCAAGATAAGCTTCATGAATCTCAATGAGCTTGAATTCTCCGACACTTCAGTGGCACATTATGATATGTCCGGTTACAGTACTAAGGACAGGGACAGTTATGCTGCAGAGGGTTCTTTCAGTGCCGGTGAGGAGATAGAGAAATATGCTTCCTTCCCTGTGCATGTCTGTTCTGCCTCTTTGAAGGACAGTCTCCAGATGGCTAACAGGATAAAGAGAAGGGCTAATAAGGTAGCAAGGCCCTTCGAGATAGTCACAGATGAGGGTATGCTCATAAGGGGCTGTCTTTATGATGACAAGGATGAGACCCTGGAGTTCGTAAGATCTTTGGGCATAGAGTCAGAGAGGGAGAAGGATAAGATAATAATGGCCCCTGAGGATGCTGAGGACTTTAAAGAAGAGCTTAAGAAAAAAGGACAGCTGGCTATAGTCGAGCAGTATCCTACCAGGGATGAGTTTGAAATAGAAAAGGAATTCTTGTGAACAATAATATGCAAAGGATTGATGAGAGGGCTATTTATTAGCCCTGTACATCGCCTCAGCCTCTTTCTTCATCTGGTTCTTTTCCGCCCATTTGTAAGCGTCCATATAATGGCCGGCAAGGCCTATGCCCCATCCGAGGAGCGGGAAGAAGAACCACAGTTGCTGCGGCGTGTATGTAAGATTGATTATCAGCAGGAGCAGGTTAACGAATATATAGACAGATACATGAACCATGAAGCTCCTCCTTTCGTCTTCAACGACGATCTTCCTGTAAGCTTCCTTATATTTCTCAAGAGTTACCATAATTTCACCTCTAATGCGGAGACGGGATACTCAAGTTCCCAGTTGCTAAGAACCTTCGGATGAACCTCTCCGATAATCCCTTTCTCTTCACCATTTATAAATATTTTGCCAATTCTGCCTTTGATGAAAGAGTTATGCTCTGTTTCCTCTATCCTGTATTCATCTCCTGTCATCCTCATGACGAAATCCAGGACCTGCTTGATCCTCGTGAAATCGACCTTATCTCCGCATAAAGCGCAGGTGAGATGCTCTTCTTCTTTAATCCCTGTCTCTTCATTTTCGTCTTTAGAGAACACCTTTCCCAGAGAGAAGATCTCCTGCGGGTATTCCCTCTGCCTGTTGCTCTTGAAGACTTCCATCAGCGAAGGCAGGTTCCATGAGGCCAGGATACTGTATTCCTCGTTGAGGGCGTTCTTGAGCTCTACGGGCTCTTTTTCCTGTTCCATCATCTTCGTTTGAGAGTCTTTATTGGCTATATGGTAAGTCTTGCATTCTATAAGGGAAAGTCCTGTGAGGATCTCCCTGATCCTGTTCTTCTTCTTACTTATAGGGCTCTCTTCAGCTATCGTGGCTACTGCAGGGATCTCTTCCCTGATGTTCTCATAACCATGTGATATGGCTATATCCTCGGCAAGATCCACCTGGTGAAGGATATCTGCCCTGTAAGCGGGGATAAGGGCTTTCCCGTTCTCATAGCCGATGCCCATCCTCTCGAGGTTCTCCTTGAATTCTTTCTCATCAAGCTCTGTACCGAGGATCTTATTGATATAGCTGACATCAGCATCCATCTTCTCCGGTTCAAGTCCGGGCGTTATAGTCTCTTTACCGTAACCGAGCTTCATCGAGTAGATTTTGCCTCCCATGTCTGCCATAGCAGTGACTATGATATTGAGGCATCTTGAGAGCACTCCGTATTCATGCCCGGAGCATTCTATGAAAATCTCGTGGGTGTTCTCATCAACTCTTCCCACTGCTTCTGAATTTATCACTGGCGGCATCGAGAGTATTTTCCCTTCAGAATCTGTAAAAACTGGATACTTCTCCTTCCCTTCAAGCAGATGAGCGTATTCTTTCCCGGTAGGATGCTCTTCTAATATCTCCTTAGCTGTCATCTCTTTCTCTGCCTCTAAGGGCCGGAACTTCACTTCCTCTGGTTTAAGGGCCTTGTAGTGGATAGGCGGTTTTATCTTCTCGAATGGATATATGCCTATAGCAGCTTTTTTCCTGTGCCTTCCGTATGTTACATGAAGCTTTTCCTGGATCTGAATGATCTCCCTTATCTTCTCATCATCCAGCTTCAGGTTTTTTATTATGGCACAGGCTGTATATGGCCTTACTTCTTTGACGGAGCTGTCTATCTTCACTTCCTCTCCGGAGTCCTTCACTTCATACTTCCTCAGGCCTTTCTTCACTCCTATGAACGATGAGAATGCCCTTGCGAAACCCTGTTCGGAGAGCATATCCGGTCTGTTCGGGAACACCTCTACATGGATCTCATCCTTGTCCATAGACTCAAGGTCAGTCCCCAGCATGCTGATCCTTTCCCTGAGCTTCTCTTCCGGGAGTTCCTTCCCTACCAGTTCCTCGAACACTTTCCTGTTAAGCTTTATCGTGGGCATTTTATCTCATCCAGTATCTTATTTCTCTTAACTGCTTAAGGTCGTTCTTGTAAAGATCCCTTATATCGGTGATGTTCCAGTATTCGGCTATTATCCTCCCCATGCCCTGTCCCCATGCAAGCACGGGGCATTCGAATCCGAGGAGGGGCTTGACCACTTCAGGCCTGAAGATTCCTGCTCCTCCGAGCTCGACCCACTGCTCCTTCTTAGGGTGGTAGACTTCTACTTCCACAGAGGGTTCTGTATAGGGGAAATGGGCAGGCCTCATCCTCACATCAGAATAACCCATCTTCTTGTAAAAATCCTTGAGGTAGCCCTTGAGGTGGCTCATGTTGGCGTCAGGATCAACAACAATCCCTTCTACCTGATAGAACTCGAAGAGGTGCTTCCAGTCAAGCTCTTCGTTCCTGAACACTTTACCTACAGAGAAATATTTCTTAGGCAGGTCCTCTTTCTTCAGCTGTGAGATCTCTTTGGCACTAAGGACTGTAGTGTGCGTCCTCAGCATGTTCTCTTTCGCTTTCTCGGGAGACCATTTCCCTTTCCAGCCAGTAGATCCTGTATCTCCTCCCGTCTCGTGGACTTCTTTGATCTTCTCATACCATTCGGGTAATTTCCCTTTCTCAGGGTTCTTTATATAGAAAGTGTCCTGCATCTGCCTTGCCGGATGATCCTGCGGGACGAAGAGGCAATCGAGGTCCCAGAAGCTTGTCTGGACAAGGTTCCCTTCCATCTCTTCAAAACCGAGTTCTAGCCATACTTTCTTGATGTAATCGACAGCCTGGTTCACGAAATGCTTCTTCCCTCCGTTGATGCTCGGGACATTGATCCTTATATCGTATTTCCTGAATTCCTTATCTTTCCAGGTCCCTTCTTTGAGCATCTCATGGCTGAGGCTGTCCGCAACCTTGATCTCTGAAAGGTCTGCTTTGGCCAGTTCCTTCCCTTTCTCAGTGAGAGTGATCCTCTTTATCTTCCTTTTCTCAGTGCTTATAACATCTTTCCTTTTCTTCAGGTTATCGAAAGCGAGCTTGTCCTCATCCTTGATGCTTTTCAGCTCCATCGGGAGCTTCTTCATGAACATGAGCTCTATCGGTTCTTTTTCGAGGAGTTTCTTTCCGTTATCGGTGATCTGCACTTCCTTGTCTTTCATCTCTATGGCCGCTTTCTTCTTGAGGATCCCTGTGCATGCACCGGCTTCCTGCCCATCAAGACCTTCTTTTATGATATCCTTCATCGATTTCGGGCTGTCCTTGATTATGTTCAGGTATCTTATCTCTGGCAGGCCTTCTTCGAGGTATCTCTTCCCGTTCTCGCCGAGCTCCACTGTCTCTCTCGTCTCTGTGTTTATCTTCAGGACGTCCTTGTTCTCAAGCCACTGGAGGGCTCTCATGACCTCCACATCCTTCAGGCCGGTCTTCTCCTCGAGATCTTTCGCTGTAAGACCATCTTTGAGACTGGGAGCTACCTTCCTCTCTAATGGGTGAAGTTTGGTGATAAGTTCTTTTACTTGGCTCATGGGCCTATCGTCGGGAAAGATGTTTTTTATAGTTTGCGGATTGGCTTTTAAATATAACACTCCTTTGCAAAGGATAATAATAAACTATATAAACAGCTGTTAATCCCCTTTTGTCAATGGAAACCGATATAGCTGTCCTTGTTATTGACATGCAGGAGAATTTTCTCAGATCCCTTGACAGGCAGAAGGCTGATTCTCTCATAAAGAACCAGATCGAGTTCCTCAGCTATTCGGAAAATTATGATCTGCCTGTTTATCTGATAGAGAATCAGGAGGGGGAGAGTACAATAAACGAACTTCTTCATTTCGGTCATGAGAACATAAGAAAACCTGAAACTGATTCTTTTTACAATACGGGCTTATCAGATAAACTGAAGGAAATCAACACGATAATCCCGATGGGCCTGTATGCGACTGAGTGTGTGAAAGATACGGCAGAGACTGCTATGGGTAAATATGATGTATTGACAGCGGTAAGCCTTATATCTGACAGGAAACCAAATTTCGGAGAATGGTACAAAGAGAAAGGCATACTTTGTAAGGATAATTTCGAGCTTATGTATAAGTTGAATGAGAAGGTATTTGAAAAGATCACCAGAAACATTTATTAAACAGTAAAAGGAGACTATGTTTATGGGAAGACCAGATATAAGAGATATATTAGGACTTGAGGAAGGAGAACCTTTAGTTAGGGAAGATATTAATCCCAAAGAACTTAGTGAAAGGATTGCTGTGGTCTCAGAGTATCAGAAGAAGGCTAGGGAAAGAAAAAATGTTGACTGGTATAAGTTAAGCAAGATAAAATTCGGTCCTTTGAACGGTAATAAACCTGGATCTTATGTCCCAAAACCAACCTATTCTGACAAGATGAAGAGGTTTGCTAACGATATAGTAAAGCCCTTCAAGGATCTGGGTAAATACATACAGAATAAGTATGGGAATTAATCTTTATATAAATAGAATCATCTTTCACTTCCCTTCTCCGATTCATATCTTGTGAGCTGATCCTTGATATCTCTTCTGAAGGATTCATCAGACAGGTCGTATCTCTCAGCTATCAGTTTCCAGAAATTTATATCAAAGAAATTCCTCTCATTAGCCTTCTGCCCATCTGATATGAGATCAAAGAATATCTTAAAGTAAACGAGATATCTTATCCTGATCTGATTTATGGTGCCTTTCAGATTTCTTTCCTGGGAAATTATATTATTAGCTTCTTTCTTTGACAGATGCCCTTTCTGAAGAAGCCTGAAAACATAATCCATCGCGAGTATCTTATAGGCTTCTTCTTCAGTGATCTCCTTGCCTTTGTAATAGAATCCTTCAAATCTTATGTCATAAGAATCCTCATCAAGCGTATCGGGTTTATTGTAAGAGAACCTTATCTTAACGCCCGAATTTGTCGTGAATATTTTTCTCTCTCTTTTCTTTATCTCAGTTGAATATTTTATAAGATCCTCATTCTGCTTTACTAATTCCTTTAATCTCTTGAGTTGCCTTTCTTTTTTCTCTTCATTCCTTATAAGTCTCTCGATGACATCCTCATAGCTCTCTCCTCTCCTTGTCATCTGCTTTAGCCTATTCTTCATATTAAGGGATAACCTTATCGTAGAGGACCATTTATCACCTGTATCTTTAGATTCCTCGCGGTATTCTGTCCGGGATTCTTTTATCTTCCTAGACAGGTTTTCCATGACTTCTTTTACATAATCATCTTTCTTTTTTTCCTGCATACTGTGTATGCAATGTATACATATATTTAAATATTGTTGTTTTATTTATAAATGAAACCCTCTCCTTACCCACTCCCCACTGGACATTTTCGCACAAAGTATTTAAAACAAAAACTGTACCTTTTTAGCGATGTTAAAGGATTTCAAGCCAAGGCTGTATCAGGAAAGCATTCTTAACACTGCTGTGAACCACAACACTCTGGTAGTTCTCCCGACAGGCATGGGGAAGACAGGTGTAGCTCTGATGACTGCCGCCCAGAGGCTGAGTACTTATCCCGATTCGAAGATCCTCATCCTCGCACCAACCAAACCCTTGGTTGAGCAGATAATGCAGGTTTTCAGGAAACATCTTGATATGGATAAAGAGAAGATCACCATGTTCACTGGCTCGGTAAGCCCTGAGAAGAGACAGAAGAAGTTCAACGAAGCACAGGTGATAGCCTCGACCCCGCAAGGCCTTCAGAACGATGTGATCTCGAACAGGATAGACCTGAAGGATGTCTCCCTCCTTGTCTTTGACGAGAGCCACAGGGCAGTGGGGGATTATGCTTATGTGTTCATAGCGAAACAGTACCTGAAGAAGGGGAAACATCCGAGGATGCTTGCTCTCACAGCCTCTCCCGGCTCGACTAAGGAGAAGATCGAGGAGGTCATAGACAATCTCGGCATAGAGAAGATCGAGGTTAGGAGGGACACTGATCCGGATGTGAAGCCCTATATCCAGGATGTTGATTTAGACTGGATCGAGGTTAAGCTCCCGGAGAAATTCAACCAGCTGAAGAAGTATATCGAGGACTGTTTCAGGGCTCGTCTGGAAAAGCTCAAGGAACTCGGCTATCTCAATTCTTCCCAGGTGAAGGATATGTCAAGGACCGAGCTGCTAAAGCTCCAGGGTTATCTTTCAAGTCTCCTTTCCGAAGGCAGGGATTTTGATGTCATGAAAGCAGTCTCCAAAGTGGCTGAGGCGATGAAGATCCAGCACGCTCTTGAACTAATAGAGAGTCAGGGCGTTGCCGCTTTGTTCAGTTACCTGATGAAGATTAATGAGCAGTCCAGGACGACTAAGGTGAAGGCCGTAAAGAACCTGGTCATGGACATAAATTTCCGCTCGGCACTTGTTCTCGCAAGATCCCTCTCCCAGCAGGGTGTAGAGCATCCCAAGATGGCCCAGGTCAGGGAGATAGTGGAAGGCGAGAAAGGTAAGATGATCATCTTCACCCAGTTCCGTGATTCTGCTGACAAGATAGTCGAGGAGATAAACTCTATGGAGGGCCATAGTGCGAGGCTCTTCGTCGGCCAGCAGAAGAAGAACGGTAAAGGTATGTCCCAGAAGGAACAGATCTCAATGGTGGAGGAGTTCAGGCAGGGCAAATTCGATGTCCTCGTCTCCACTGCTGTCGGTGAGGAAGGCCTTGATATACCCCAGGTTGATCTCGTCCTGTTCTATGAACCTGTCCCCAGTGCTATAAGGACCATACAGAGGAGGGGAAGGACCGGCAGGACAGAGAAGGGAAGGATGATAGTCCTCGTGGCCAAAGGCACCAGGGATGAAGCTTACAGGTGGAGCGCCCATCACAAGGAGAAGAGGATGTTCAGGAACCTCGAGAGCCTCAAGAGCACCCTGCCATATAAGGAAAGGCCGCAGAAGAAAGTGCAGTCTTTCGCTCCCGATAAGCCTAAGATATTCGCGGATGACAGGGAGAAGAGCTCTCCGGTGATCAAGGAGCTCATAGACCAGGAGACAGACCTCAATCTGGAAAGGCTCGATGTGGCTGATTATGTTCTTTCGAAAAGAGTGGGGGTTGAGTATAAGACTGTGCAGGATTTCGTCCAGTCGATAATTGACGGAAGGCTCCTTGACCAGATAAGGGAGCTGAGCCGGTTTTTCCAGAGACCATTGGTGATAGTAGAAGGTACAGAGAACATCTATTCCGTGAGGAATGTACATCCTCATGCTATCCAGGGCATGCTCGCAACCATCACGGTAAGTTATGGGATACCTATCCTCTATACGAGGACCAGCAGGGAAACGGCGATGCTCATCTCCACCATAGCAGGGAGAGAACAGGAAGGCACTGATAAGAGCTTCTCCCCTCACAGGGAGAAAAGGGGTATGACGAAGAAGGAACAGCAGGAATATATTGTCTCGAGCCTGCCTGATATAGGTCCCTCTCTCGCGCCTGACCTGCTAGGCAGTTTCGGTTCTGTCAAGAGGGTCTTTGAAGCTTCCGAAGAGGAGCTGAAGAACCTCGATATGATGGGCGAGAAGAAAGCTAGGAAGATCCGCGAGTTGATAGATAGTAGCTATAAGAAATGAGGAATGCAAGGAATATGAATATGCTCAGCATGCCTGCATAGAAGAACCATCTCATACCCAGGTCTATGAATAATTCCTGAGGCATGATCCTTATTATCTTGTCAGAGAAATAATCCATCTTCCAGAGATCATTAGTGAATATCAGCTCATGCATCTTTTGGAAGACCCAGCTGAAATCTATCAAAGAGGCGAGACCTGTTATGAAAGTGAACAGGAAACCGAGGATAGCACCGTTCGCAATGCCCTCATAACCAAGATAGAGGCCTAACAAGAGTAAGATGCCCGAGACTATGAGCATATTCTTTATGAAGGAGAATATCTCTCTCACATCCTTGAAATGTTTTATCTCTTTCTCGTTGAAAAAATCTCCTAAAGATACATCCTTCCCTTTGACATAATCAAGGGCATTGTAGAACTCATGCTTATAGTCTCCCTCTAAATCAATATCAAGCTTATCGAACTCTTTCTCATAGAAATCTTCATTGAAAGAGAGAAAGTACAGGGACCCGAGGATAATAAGATTGGCTACGGAAACAGTAACCACTATCTTACTAAGCAATATCAGAAATTCTCTTATCTCCTGTCTCATCATGACTAGGATTCATTAGATTTATATAAATTTTAACATTCCTCTCTTCTATGGTAAATATAATGTCTCCTGCCGGCTCCTATGAGGGATTGAGGTCAGCGATAAAGGCTGGCGCTGACTCTGTCTACTTCGGTATAAAGGGCCTTAACATGCGTTCTCTCGGTGCGAAGAATTTCTCGGAGGAAGACCTGCCTGAGATTGTAAGGATCTGCAGGGAGAACAATGTTGAGAGTTATCTTACCCTGAATACTGTCATCTACGATGATGATATGGAGAGGATGAAAGATATTGCGGACAGGGCGAAGGAAGCCGGCGTTACGGCGGTTATCTGCATGGATATGGCGGCCGTGAAGTACTGCAACAGCATAGGTCTGGAGGTTCATACCTCTACACAGCTTAATATATCCAATACGGAGGCAGTGAGGTTCTATTCACAATTCGCTGATACGGTTGTCCTCGCGAGAGAGCTCGATCTTGATAAGATAAGACATATAGCTGAAAGGATAAGGGAGGAGGATATAAGGGGTCCTAAAGGGGAGCTGGTGAAGATAGAGATATTTGTTCATGGCGCTTTATGCGTCTCCATCTCTGGCAAGTGTTATATGAGCCTGGCAACCTATAACAGATCTGCTAATCGTGGAGAATGCCTCCAGACATGCAGGAGGAAGTACAGGGTCATAGATGATGAGACTGGTACGGAGCTGAACATAGATAATAAATATGTTATGTCTCCAAAAGACCTTTCCACGATCGAGCATATGGGGGAGATCATGAATTCCGGTGCTTCAGTCTTTAAGATAGAGGGGAGGGCAAGATCTCCTGAGTATGTTTATGAAGTGACAAAGGCTTACAGGGAAGCTGCGGATCTTTGTATGAGCAACGAATATACGAAAGAGAAGGCAGAAGAGTTGAAGAAAAGGCTGAAGCAGGTATTCAATAGAGGTTTCTGGGAAGGCGGTTATTATCTCGGTAACAAGCTCGGTGAATGGGCAGGCACTTATGGCTCTAAGGCTGAGAAGAGAAAGGAATACATAGGCAAAGCTGTTAATCATTATGCTAAGAATTCGATAGGTGAGTTCCTGTTGCAGTCTCATGATATTTCTGTAGGTGAGGAATTCATAATCACCGGCCCAACAACAGGCATAGTGAAAGGTGAAGTCAGATCCTTGCATACTGATGAAGGTTCGGTCAAGAAGGCGGAGAAAGGAGAGATAATCACTTTCCCCGTTGATGAGAAGATAAGGAGGAACGATAAGCTGTATAAGTATGTTGAAAGAACTGAATGATTAAATATTTAAAGTTTTGATATTGCTCTGGTTAGCATGGGTAACGATAATCGTAATCTGGAATTCCTTTATGAGATAGGTACATTGAGGTTCATACCGAGGATGTGGAGGCAGTTTCTGAATAAGGATTTTGCTAATCTTTCAGAGCATATATTAAGGGTCATCTGGACTTCTATAATCATCGCTAAGGAAGAGAAAGCAGACATCGACAAGGCAATCAGGATGGCTCTCATACATGATCTGGAGGAGTCAAGGACTTCTGACGATCATTATCTGGCAAGGATGTATAATGACAGTGATGAGGAGACTGCAATCAGGGATATCCTCAAAGATACTTCTGTCGAACAGGAATTCCTGTCACTTTTTTTAGAATATGAAAAAAGGGATTCGATCGAAGCTAAGGTAGTCAAGGATGCCGATAACCTTGATGTTGATCTTGAGCTCCAGGAACAGTATGTCAATGGGATAAAGGCCAAGGAATGTTTTCAGGATATCAGGGACAGGGTCTATGAGACCTTATTTACGGATACAGCAAAGAAACTGTGGAAAGATATCCAGGATTCTAATCCTCATGATTGGCATCTGAACGGGAATAACAGGTTCAATAACGGCGACTGGAAAAGATGAATATGTTGAAAGAACTGAAGATCAGGAGCAGTAAGAGGAACGAGATGATCGATATCACTTCCCGCGTGGAAGAGCTCATAGATATCGAAGAAGGGACAGCTATGATATATTCTCCTCACACTACATCTGCTGTCACCATAAACGAGAGTGCTGATCCTGATGTCAAGAAGGATATGCTGGAGCACCTTTCTGAACTAGTTCCTGAAGATAAAGGCTTCTCCCACGCAGAGGGCAATTCAGACTCGCATATAAAGGCTTCTATCATCGGCCCGTCTGAGAATGTGATTATCAGGGATTCTAAGCTCATGCTCGGCACATGGCAGGGCATATTCTTCTGCGAGTTTGACGGCCCGAGGGAGAGGAAATTGTTCATCACTTATTCCTGAGATGTCTAATGTAGCTCTCTGTGTCCAGGTCTTTCCCGGTAGCTTCCCTGATCAGCTCTTTCGTAGTGTATCTCTTGCCGTGCTTATGGACTTTGTCATATAGCCATTGTCTTATTATGTCAAAGCGTCCTTCCCTTATCACACCTTTCACGTTTATGTCTTCTTCCATCTTATCATAAAGCTGAGCAGAAAGCATCGTACCGAGTGTGTAAGAGGGGAAATATCCTATCATGCCGGTGAACCAGTGCATGTCCTGAAGAACACCTTCCCTGTCATTCTGCGGAACAACACCCAGGTATTCTTTCATCTTCTTGTTCCAAAGTTCAGGGAGGTCCTTCACTTCTATATTCCCTCTTATTATCTCTTTCTCGAGTTCAAATCTCAGGATTATATGAAGGCTGTAAGTGACCTCATCCGCCTCAGTCCTTATCTTGCCCGGCCTGACAAGGTTCAGTCTCTTGACTAGATTTTCCGGTGTGACTCCAAGATCTTCCAGTTCTTTCCTGAAGAATTCGCAGAATTCCCTTGTCCTTGCAATATGGTTCTCCCAGAACCTCGATTGTGATTCATGGACAGCCAGGTTCCTCGATTCCCCTAGAGGCGTTCCGTAATGCTCTTCAGGCAGGTCATGTTCATACATCGCATGCCCTGACTCGTGGATCGTGCTTGTCAGTGCGAACACCCAGTCCCTGAAGTTTGTGGTTATCCTTCCGTTTGCAGAGGTGAAAGGATGCTTTGACTCGTCCAGCCTTCCTTTGCTGAAATCATATCCTATCTTCTCAGCTATTCCTCTTATTATTGCCTTCTGTTTCTCTTTCGGGAGTTCTGTGTTCAGGTCTATCTGTTCATCTTTCCTCACAAGCCCCTTAAGCTCTTCTTTCAGTTTTGAGAAATGTTCTTCTATCTCTTCGACTCCTATATCGCCGGAATAATCTTCTACGAGTACAGAGTATGGATCTCTCTCCTTATCTATAGCCTTTGCGTATTCCCTTGCCAGCTCGAAATTCTTCTCCAGATATGGTTTCAACTCACTGAAATTCTCAGCATTCTTCCACACATTCATGGTTTCTGAGGCATTCTCTGTGATCTCTTTGGTTAATTTTTCAGGTACTTTCCCGGCCCTGTCATAGTCGAACCTTATCTCTCTCACTACTGCCTGCTGCTCTTCGTTCAGACCACTTAGATTATCAAGGAGCTCCCCTATCTCTTTCTTTGTGCAAAGCTCATGTGCAAGGGAAGAAACGACGCCGAACTGCTGTGTCCTCTTATTCGCTGCACCGGCCGGCATCATCACCTGATGGTCCCACATGAGGAAACTCTGCACATCACCCAGGATATTCGCTTTCTTTACATGTTCCAGTAATCTGTTGTAATTGTCCATAGATTATGTGGGTTTGGAGGGTTTCATAAAACTATCGATATTCAGCAGGATTTATTAATGAGAAAATACTACCATAGAGTATGGACATCAGAAGGGTCGCTCTCAAGACTTTTGCTTACACTTCAGTGTTCCTTCTTTCATTGCTGAAAACTGATGTACAAGATTATGATCTTCTCGATATTTTCAAGACCAAGGAAGAGGAACAGGGTATAACTTATACGAATTACAGTCTGAAGGACAGTATCATCAGTGATGTTTCAGATAAGATAGACAGGGATAAACCTTTAGAGAACCTTGAGGCTATTGCAGAGACCCTTGATGATTACGGCTTTGAATATAGGGATAAAGGATCTTCTTTATCTGATGCGCTTGAGGGCAGGGAACTTGTTAGCGATCATCATGACTTGAAGAATAAGATAGTCGGTAAGAACTTTGATCTTCCTCTGCCTGTTGCTTTTACCAATGATAAGATAATCCCTGTTTCTATCACTGAGGATGATACTGTTTATTGGGCAGCTATTGGCGGTGATGAAAACAGGGACAAATACTCCTTATCTAAGGCCTTCGAGGACAGGGAATTTATGTGCGGCCATTATGCGCTTATGTATCATGCAATCGGCGAGAACCTTGGGTTGCCGATAACTGCAGCTTTTGCCGGCAATCATATCCTCCCTGTTTACACTACAGAGGATGATACAATTTATTGGGCGGCCACTTCCGATTATGACGGTAAGGAGAGGGAGAAAGAAAAACTTATCGGGATATGGGATCTTAATCGGGAAAGTGTTGAGAGAGGAGTATACCTTGAACCCCTTGCCCGGAGAGAAGTGAAGAGCATAATCTATCAATATCTTGATGAATATGATAAGGCGGTTGAATGTGCGCCTGATAATCCTGTGAATACTAATCTGGCATCCACTGTCACTGAAGATGATGATGAAAAAAAGCACTATCTTGAAAAAACACTTTCCCTGGATCCGGATTATCTGGGTGCGTATGTCAATCTTGGAATTTTACATAGGTGGGATGATGAGGATGAGAAAGCCATAGGGTTCTATGATGAGGCGATAAAGAAGGATAGTTCTTATTCATATTCCTTTTACTGTAAAAGCTTTGTTGAGGCAAACAAGGGAGACACGGCAGAAGCGTTATCCTATATAAAGAAAGCATTGGAGAACCCTGAAGAGGAAGATAAAAGAAAATATCTTGAACAGGCGGCTTCACTGGATCAGGGTTATCTGGAGGAATATGTCAATATAGGTGTCGGACATAGATGGAACGGCGACAATGAGAAAGCTATGGAGATCTATGATGAGGCTATAGATATAGACAGCACTTATTCATTCCCTCATTACTGCAAAAGCTTTGTTCATGAGGTGAGGGGGGACACAGCAAAGGCCATATCCTCTCTCCAGAAAGCGCTTAAACTGGAAGAAGATGAAGAAAAGATAAAGAAATATGAAACAAGAAAGAACAAATTAGAGGAAGTCCGCTGATCCCTTCAGTCGTTGTCCACTCTCGGGGCAAGGATGAAGCTTAACATGACCTTGTCCACATCAACGAACTCCATTTTCAGAGGATAATCATTGCTGAACTGTATCTTCACATTATCGCTCAGCTTAGATGCGGCGATCATCTTCTTCAGGTATTCGATGGAATACTTAGCTTTGACCTTGCTCTCGTTCTCAGCCACTATCTTGGTCTCCTCATCGGGCTTCATCTCTATATTGGCTTTGCTCAGATCTCCTTCTCCCTCTATGGTGAAAGAGTTCTGGTCTGCACTGAAAGAGACGCTCTCGGCCACGATATCGACATCCTCTACTGCCTCTGTTATTGAGGAAGAGGTTGTGTTAATGGTTACAGGGAAAGAGAGTTGTGGTACTTTCTGCTCTTTCTCCTCCAGCTCGATTATGGGCAGTGAGAAAGTCCTCGTACTGCTTCCGATGAGCTCAATGACCAGCTTGTTCTGCCCGTCATCCAGCTTAAGGTTCAATGTATCTGAGCCTTTGGCCCTCTTCAGTACCTGCTTGAGATTACCGAGGTTGATGGCAACGCTCGATTCTTTCTCCACATCATACTCGACGAAAGAACTGCTCATAAGCTTGAAGACGATCATGGCCACATTGGCAGGGTCCATGGCAACTAGCTCCATAGCATCTTTTGTGATCTTGAATCTTGCCTCGGTGACAAGCTCTGAGATGATTGAAATACTCTCTTTTAGATATTTAGGTTCAGCAAGACTTAATTTCATTTTTAACCCCCGTTATTTATGATAAGGAAGTGTCTGCTCATATTTATATATTTTGTGGTATTCATGCATACTTCGTTCTTTTTCGGGGAAATTCTTATCGTATTTTACGATCTTATTATCTATACTCGGCTCTGAAGAATAAGCTTTTGCTGAACATTTGTTGGCAAAAAAAGCAAGACTGAAGGCCAATGCTGTACATGCCACTGCCTTGATGAGACCGTTCGTTCCGTTTCTCTTTTTGTCTTCCAGGGAAATCCTGTATTTAGAATTGTCAAAACCGTTTGGTTCGCCGATATAGAACCCCTTTCTGCCTGAACTCTCGAAATAACTGCTTTGTGGTGATTTTACCATGTTGTCCCTTATCAGCTCTGGTAAAGAATTCTGTCTTATAACTATTTCGGTAAACAACTTAAAGAATATATTTTATAGGGCATACCCGACATATTTAAATATGAACTTCCATGTCCAGGATATGATGGAATGGCCCATAGAATTTTCGGATCAGCTCATCGTGAATGATAAGGCTTCGAATGTAGCGGTGATAACCTTATGGAGCAAGAAGGAAGCTTTCAAGGATAGTATAGATGATTATGCTGTGCTGGGCCAGCTGTATTCTGTGGATGAAGGCATAAACTCGCTTCTCCGGAACTTGCTTGCCAATAAGAACATAAGGTATCTGGTGATAGCAGGGAAGGACCTGAGCGGAAGCGGTGATATCCTTTTGAAATTCTTCAATGAAGGGGTTGATGAAGAGAAGAGGATAGGCAATATAAGGCTTGATAATGAGATTCCCGTAAGCACCATAGATGAACTGAGGAATAATATAGAGGTCTTTGATTATAGGAACTGTTCTGCGGAAGACATAAACTCTCTCATTTCTTCTCTCCCTGAAAAGGGAAGCTATGGTGATACGGAGATCTTTCCCAAGAAGAAGGTCGAACCCCCTAAGACTTTCCCGAGCGAGAATGCCGGTTTCCTGGTCAGAGGAGATTATATCAACGATGTCTGGCTGAAGATTCTCGAGCATGTCATGGATTTCGGCACGGTGAAGGCCAGTGATTATTCAGAGGATCAGAAAGAACTTATATCCCTTAAGGCAGTCATTGAGAAGGAGGACCCCGAGAATCCCCTGATGGCACATTCGTTCGAGTTCACGGAGGAGGATCTCGAGAATTATTATCCCCAGGTCCTTACTGCTAAGAGTATAGATGGCATTGAATATACTTACGGCCAGAGACTGAGGTCCAATAAAGGCATCGACCAGATCTCGGAGCTGACGGAAAAGCTCAGGAAGTCAACCTATACGAGAAGGGCTGTAGCTTTCACATGGGACGTTGAGAAGGATCATGACAATGAGCAATGCCCGTGCCTCAATATGATAAATGTCCTTGTACAGGATGAGAAGTTATACCTTACCGCTTATTTCAGGAGCAATGATATGTATTCTGCCTGGCCCAGGAACGCCTTCGCTTTGAGGAAGCTACAGGGGAAGATAGCTTCCGATCTCGGTATAAACCTCGGTAGTCTCATCATGATCTCTAACAGCGCCCATATATACAAGAGCTCATGGAAGAAGGTGAAAGCGATAAGGGAATCTTTCTCTCCTAAGAAGGCAGGCTTTGATAAGAGAGGGAATATAATCATCAGGACAGAAGAAGGGAAGATAAAACTGATACGTCAGTCTCCCGAAGGCGAGAGGCTTCAGGAATTCACAGCTAACAATGCGAAGGAGGCGAACAGGCAAATCATAGAGAATAACATGGTCTCTGATCCCTCCCACGCTCTATACCTCGGCAGGGAGTTGAGGAAAGCCGAGGAAGCTCTCAGGAAAGGTCTTGATTTTGTTCAGGATCAAGACTGACACTCTGGTCGTTCTTCAGGAGGATAGTATTCTTAAAACCCATCTCATCTGCAAGGTCTGCCATAAACCCTGCCTTCTCAAGATTGCTGTGGGCGGGGATTATATTATCCGGTCTGAGAAGGTTCAACATATCCCTAAGGTCTTCCCTCGAGCCGTGACCGCTCACATGGATATCCCTGAAGATCCTCGCACCCCTGTCCCTCAATGAGTTTTCGAGTTCCTCCCTGTTCTCCTGGTTCATCAATGTAGGAATCACATTGCATGAGAATATAACTATATCGTCTTTCTCGAAGTTGAATTCCAGTTCCTCCTGGGCTATCCGGTTCAGGACAGCTTTCTTCTCTCCCTGATGGCCGGTGCATACGATGATGCTGTTCTTCTTGTCTATATTCTTCAGTTTCTTCCTGATCTGTTTCCCGTACTTGACCATCTCTGTATTTTCAGTGAACTCAGCTATGCCTGCTTCCTTTGCAGCATTTATATACTTTGAGAGACTCCTTCCGATAAAAAAGACCTTCCTGTTCACTTCTTTCGCGAGCTGGACTATCGACCTCAGTCTTGCTATATGGGATGAGAAGGTAGTTATGATGATGCCTTTCTCTTCAGACTCTACAGAGAGCAGAACATCCTTGAGCATGGTCCTGGCTACCTCTTCGGAAGGTGTTTTCCTCGGGCTGTCCGCATACAATGAATCTACGATCAGTGCTTTGACTCCCTCTTTTTCCCTTATCTCTTTGAGTCTCTCGAGATTCGGTCTCTGTCCGTGAGTGGGGAAATTGTCTATCTTGAAATCATTGGCATATACAACAGCTCCGTAAGGTGTGTGGAGGACAGCTATGGCTGTCTGCGGTGTGGAATGGGTTATATTGATGAACTCAATGCCGAGGTTCTTGTTTATCCTTTGGCTCGAGTTTACATTTACGGATTTGATATCATTCTTGAGCCCGATGCTCTCATTCCTCAGGATCTCTTCAAGCACCTCCTTGGTGAAAGGTGTGCAGAGTATATCAGCCTCGAATTCATTACTTAGGAAAGGGACAGCCCCTATGTGGTCAAGATGAGCATGGGTCGGGACAATGGCCTTGACTTTCCCTGTCCAGTCACCCAATCTGTCTATATCAGGTATGGCTTTGCTGTCTATGAGCTCATCGGCAGAGATGTTTCTTATATCCTCGTCTTCTGTATGGTTTATATAATTCTCCAGATGAACGCCCATATCCATCAGGATCACATCATCATCTATCCTTATGGCGGTACAGTTCTTACCTACTTCTCCATATCCTCCTATGGTCCTTATCTCTATCATGAAGAAAGAAGGAGAAAGAGATGTTTTAAATAAATTGGGGAAAAATCAGGTCTGGAATTTGGAGACCATCTCTTTTAGTTTTTCCGAGCTCTTGGATAATTCCTGAGCAGAGTCGCTGACCTGCTGCATCGAGCTGGTCACTTCTTCAACGGAACTGCTCACCTCTTCACTACCGGCGGCGTTCTCCTCGGCTACAGAGGACATGTCCGAAAGCTGTTTGTCTACGTTCTGGACAAGAGCAGGTATCTCCTCGAAAGCCACGAGAGCTTCCTGTACAGCCGAAGTTCCTTCCTCAACCTGTTTAGTGTTTTTATCCATGCTTTCTACGGAAGTGTTGATCTCTTCCTGTATCTTGTTTATCAGGTCAGAGATCTTTCCTGTGGCTTTTCCTGACTGTTCTGCAAGTTTCCTTACCTCGTCAGCTACGACAGCGAAGCCTCTTCCGGCTTCTCCTGCTCTTGCTGCCTCGATAGCTGCATTGAGCGCAAGCAGGTTTGTCTGTTCGGAGATATCGTTGATAGTATCGACGATCTCGTTTATCTGCTTGGATTTATCTCCCAAAGCCTTGACCTTTTCGGTCCCTTCTTTAGTAGTAGAGGAGATTGTATCCATCTTTTCCTTCACTTTGTTAGCGGCATCACTTCCTTTCTTTGCAGAATTGGATGTTTTCTTGGAAGCGTTCTGGGCTTCGCCGGCACTTTTAGAGGTGTTCTGGGCTCCTTTAGATACTTCCTGTACTGTAGAACTGACCTGCTGCATCGATGCGTTGACCTCTTCGGATGTGGAACTCAGTTTTTCTGTCATGGAAGAGGTGTTTTCAACTGATTCCTTGATGTTATTGAGGAGCTCTGAAAGATTATCCATTGCCGAGTTATAACTTCTTCCGATATCTCCGAATTCATCTTTCGCTTTATGTTCTATCCTTTCGGAAAGATTGTTCTCGGAGAGGCTCTTCATCTTCTTCTTTATCTCTTCAGCCGGTTTTATAAGATATTTCAGGCCATAGAGTATTATGAAAGGTACTACCAGTACGGCACTTATATTGAATACACCGAATGCCTGAAGGGCCGATAGCTTATTGGCTCCCATTATGACACCTATGATTCCGACTATAATTGCTGTATAACCTGATATTATGACTGCTTTAGTGACCATGCTGTTCCTGAACTTTAGATAGACAAGGAAACATACGGTAATTACTACTATTGCTATTACTATTGATTTCATGATAATCGGGTCCATATAATCACCTTGTTCTTTCCGCTTTTATTCATATTATTTAAGAATATTTTATTACTCTCTGGTGTAAAGAAGGGAAACTTTCATAACATTTAAATATCAGAAATGATTATCAATTGATAATGGTTATCAATAATAAGAAAAGAAGGATGACGAATCAGAGGATGAAGATCCTTGAATATCTTAGGAGTGTCAGGTGCCATCCTACGGCTGAGCAGGTTTATGAGGAAGTGAAGAAAGAGCTTCCTGCTATAACCCTGGCTACAGTATACAGGAATCTCAACGTGCTTGTAGAGGAAGGCAGGGCATTAAGGTTCAAGATAGATAACGAATTCCGTTTTGATGCTGATACAGAGAATCATATACATTTCCTTTGCAAAGAGACAGGGGAGATCTATGACATAAAGGATGAGCATGTTTTTGATATGATAAAGAAGAGACTGGGGAATGATTACAGCATAGATTCTGCAAAGATAATCTTGAGAGGGAGGTGCAATGCATCAGGGTGATTCTCTCTGGTGATTTTCCTGTTAAAGGGGTGATATTCATGGAAGAATTATATGTTGATCTCGTGATAGAAAAGAGGTCAGAAGAATGAGTGAGGTGTTAGCAATGGAGAATGATAATATGATGCCACAGATAGGATCCAAGTTTCCGGATCTTTCGACACATACAACACACGGAGACCTTATACTCCCGACTGATTATAAGGGGAAATGGTTCGTGCTCTTCAGCCACCCGGCTGATTTCACGCCGGTATGTACGACAGAATTTGCTGCTTTCCAGGAGAGGTACGAGGATTTCAGGAAAGAGGGAGCTGAACTCATAGGTCTTTCCATAGATCAGGTCTTCTCCCATATGAAATGGACCGAATGGATAAAGGATAATCTTGATGTCAATATAGAGTTCCCGATAATAGCCGATCATGGGAATGTGGCAAAGAAGCTCGGCATGATCCATCCTGATAAGGGCTCCAATACAGTGAGAGCTGTGTTCATAGTCGATCCTCAGGGGGTCTTAAGGGCGATGCTCTATTATCCGCAGGAGCTCGGCAGGAACATAGACGAGATCTTACGTATGGTCAGGGCTTTCAGGAAGTCTGATGAGGAGAAGGTAGCCATGCCGGCAGACTGGCCAAATAATGGGCTTATAGGTGATAAGGTTATACTTCCTCCTGCAAGCAATGTGACAGAGGTCAATAAGAGGAAAGAACAGGACGGGTACGAATGCAAGGACTGGTGGTTCTGTTATAAATGAGGTGAATGAAAATGTTGAATATAGATGAGAAGGCTCCCGAATTTACAGAGGAAGCTTTTGTGGATGGGGATATAAAGAAAATCAGCCTTGGTGATTATAAGGGGAAATGGGTAGTGCTTTTTTTCTACCCTGCCGATTTTACCTTTGTATGCCCTACAGAGCTTGGAGAGCTTGCAGACAACTACGAGAAGTTCAAGGAATTGGGTGCAGAAGTTATATCCGTGAGCGGGGATACTGCTTATGTCCATAAGGCATGGCATGATAATTCAGAGACGATCAAGAAGGTCAATTTCCCGATGCTTTCGGACCCGGCCCGGAGAGTCACCAAGGAGTACGGGACTCTGATAGAGAACGAGGGAGTCTCTCTCAGGGCAACATACCTGATAGACCCGGATGGTAATGTGAAGGCTTTCGAGTTTCACCATAACGATATAGGAAGGAATGTCGATGAGCTGATCAGGAAGATACAGGCGGCCAAGTACGTCAGAGAGCATGGCGGAGAGGCCTGTCCGATGAACTGGAAACCAGGTGGTGAGACACTTAAGCCGGGCACAGACCTGGTAGGAAAAATATGAGGTGAATGAAGATGGTACAATTTGAATTGCCGGATTTAGGATACGATTATGACGCTTTAGAGCCATATATCGATGAGGAGACGATGAAGCTCCATCATGATAAGCATCACCAGGCTTATCTTGATAAATTCAACGTGGCGATAAAGGGCAGGGAAGAGTTCGAAGGACAATCTGCCGAGGAGATAGTGGCCGGGGTTGAAGATGCTCCTGAAGAGCTCAGGAAAAAGATCAGGGATCACGGGGGCGGCTTCGTGAATCATAAGCTCTTCTGGAAGGTATTGAAGAAGGATACTGCATTTGAAGGGCCGATAGCGGAAGCTATAAAGAAAGAATTTGGGGGCTATGATGCTTTCAGGCAGAAGTTCTCCGAGGCTGCCAAAGGACAGTTCGGGAGCGGCTGGGCATGGCTTGTGAAAGACAAGGAGGGAAACCTTAAGATAATGTCCACCTCAAATCAGGAGACACCTATCTCCCATGGTTTCAAGCCTCTCCTGACGATTGATGTCTGGGAGCATGCTTACTACCTGAAATACAGGAATAAAAGGCCTGACTACATCGAAGCATTTTTTAATGTGATCAACTGGGATCAGGTAAACTATCTTTACACGAACAGATAAGGTGATATGAATGGAGATAAAAGAGAAGATGCAGAAAGCATTGAACGGACAGATAAACAAGGAACTTTACTCCGGCTATCTTTATCTGGCTATGTCGGCTTACATGGAGGATATAGACCTCCCCGGAGCTGCAAGCTGGATGAGGAAACAGGCAGAGGAAGAGAAAGAGCATGCGATGAAGCTATTTGATCATATCGTAGAGAGAGGAGGAAGGGTGAATCTTGAAGCGATAGAGAATCCCAAGTCCTCCTGGTCTTCGGCTCTGGAAGCATTCGAGGAAGCTTATGCGCATGAGCAGAAAGTGACTAAGATGATCAATGATCTCGCCAAACTTGCAGAGGAAGAGGAAGAGTTTGCGACAAGGTCTTTCCTTAACTGGTTCATAGATGAGCAGGTAGAGGAGGAATCGAGTGTTGATGAGATCGTCAAGAAGCTGAAGAGGGTCAAGGATTCTTCCAATGGTCTCTTGATGGTTGATAAGGAATTATCTGCACGTTAAACCTCTTCTTATTAATGGCTGGTGTTTTCCGGCCTGATTTTTTTCAGTCTGATTTAATATTTCTTTATTATACTTTTTATGGTTCTGTAGGTTCTATTGCCCTATCAATGGGTCTCCGGAAGGATAATGGATATTCTTGTTTCCAAAAGCTTTATATATTAGTTTTCATTCCTAAATGGTAACATTATAGGGGGAAACCATGGTAAAAAAGAATATTTTCATAATCACAATGTTATTGTTACTTCTTCCTTTGAGCGTGTCCGCTCTTGAAGATGATGTTGAGTTAAGCACGACATTCAAGGATCTGGATACCTGCTCCTGTGTTCCTTACGAGGACAGTCTTGAGTTGAAGAATACAGGGGATTTCGAGGTAGCTTATGAGATTGGTATCAAGGGAACTGACCATGTAAGCCTCTCCAGGGATCTTGTTGTCCTTAAGCCTGGTGAAAGTGACTCAATAATGGCTATGGTCGATCCTCCATGTGGCGAGGAGAGAGAATTCTCATATGAGATAATCATAGAGACGGATAGCGGGCTCAGGAAAGTATATACAAAATCCGTTGATTCCAATAAATGTGATAATATCGAGACGGAATTCCTTCTCGGGAACAGTTTCTCCAATGATCCCTGTATAGCCACTAAATTCGATATGGAAGTTACCAATACCGGGAAACATAATGAAGTTTATATGATGGGGACAAGGGATATACCCTCTGACTATGTCGAATTCACTCAGGACGACTTTTTCCTTCAACCAGGGGAGTCAGAGACAGTATCAGCTTATGTATCCTATCCCTGTGATGTATACGGCCTACAGGAGGCCAAGTTCACTGTGGAATCCAAGGATGCTAATATAAAGGAAGAGTATCCATTTTTCGTTGATATAAACAGGAAGTATAATTACTCGGCGGATTTCGGGAAATATGATCAGGATGGAGCGGATTATTCCTCTGACGGAGAATACGCTTTCTGTGAGAATGATGTATCCGCAATACCTCTGAGGGTGAATAATGAGGTTTATCTCTCTAACACTTATAAGATTGAGACCCTTGATAATGAAGACTGGATCTTCCCGGAGAATTCCTCTGTCTCTGTACACGGGAATGAGTCAGGCATGAGCAATATTGTTTTCAGGCCGGATGATGGCGACAGGAGTACATACACTTTCCCGGTGAGGATAACCTCTGTGAGGGGAGACCTTGTTTCAGAGAAGAACCTTACGGTGAAGGTGGAAGATTGCTACTCACATGAGATAAGCATGCCCGAAAAAGCAAAGTCATGCTGCGGCGAGAATGTTTATGAAGCTACACTGACAAATACCGCTTCAAGGAATAATACGATCACCCTCTCATCTGAACATGGGTTATCGGAAGAACAGGTCACCCTTGCGCCTTCAGACTCGAAGAGTATATCTGTAAATGTGGACAAGGATTGTGGGAATATAAGTTCAGAAGAGGTATCTGTAGAGACAAGGGCTCCTGCTAATCATACTGAAAGCGCTTCAATGACTGCAGATTTTGTGAGCAGGGAAGAATGCCATGAGCTTGATATTGAGCTTGAGCATGATAAGCTCTTCTATGATAAGGAAGGCATGGTCCTGAAGATAAAGAATACAGGCCTTAGAGCATCAGACTATGATATTGATGCGGAAACTCCTTCATGGATGGAATATTACAAGGGAGAGACTTCTCTTGAGCCTGGTATGACTACGACTGTCTGGTTCGAGAGCAGCCATGATAATTCAACCCCAGCAGGAGTATATAATATAACTCTCGATATAGAGGCTGATAATGGTTATGTCTTCTCTAAGGATCTTCCCTTTGAGCTGAAGGATAAGACCTGGGTTGATAAGGCGGAACTTTTCTTTAAGTATAATAAGGTTCTTGTCGTTGTCCTTATCTTGATTCTATTCGGCCTGGTATACTGGATAGCTTCAAGACCGAGAAAGCCGAAAAGGCATAAGAAGGACATGACAAAGTCTGTGAAGGGGAAAGCACCAAAGAGGAAAAAGAGAAAGAAGAGGAAAGGGTCAAAGACATGGATCCTGGTCTTTCTCATAATATTATTGTTCCTTGTTGGAGGATATCTCTTCTATCAGAGCTATGCGCCTGCGGCCGGTAAGGTAAATGAGACAGTCGAGAATGAGACAGAGGATAAAGTTGTCGAAAAGGTCAACCAGACCGTGCCTGAGGAAGAGAGGCTTTATGAGCATGTGAAGGAGAATAACCTAACAGGATCTCCTCAATATCAGATATGGGATAAGAATAAAGTGCATGAAGTTGATCTTGATTCCATGTTTAAGGATCCTGATGGTGATGAGCTCACTTTCTCTTCGACCGAGCCGGAGAATGTCAATGTGACCATAAGTGAAGGTACAGCATATCTGGAGCCTAAAGAAGGATGGCACGGTGTGGATTTCGTCAAGTTCAGGGCAGAGGATGAAGCCGGAGCAAGTGTGACGACACCAGAGATGACGCTTCTGGTGAGGGACAAGGAGACAGGCATGCTTGAAGGGCTCTGGGATAAGGTAAATTCCTATTTCAAGGTCTATCTCATCTACATAGTCTTTGGTGTAGTGATACTGATAATATTGATCCTCATCATGAGCATGGACACCAAAAAGCTTAAAAAGTAATTCTCGAACCTTCCTAGAGTTCCGGGGACATAGTATAATCCGGCTAGTATAGCTGGCTCCAGTAATTGGAGCGAAGAGGCGTAAGCCGATGACATCTAGCCTTGGAGATACCAGCGGATCTGGGTTCGAATCCCAGTGTCCCCAGTTTCTTCATGACTGTGGGCTTGACTGAACGAAGTGAAGGAAACCCACCTTGCCCCTATGGGGCACTCCCCAGGAGCGCATTCCAAATCAGCGCAACTGAAAATCAGTTGACACTTTGGTGGTGCATAAAGCACAACTTGTCTTGAGTGGGCTTGACTGAACGAAGTGAAGGAAACCCACCTTGCATTCCAAATTTGCGTAATAATTTGTGTCAGTGTCCCCACTTTCTTTGTAACCGTTGCCCTTTTGATATTGAATCTGTTCTAGATCTCCTTAAACCTTGCTATGGCCTCTTCCCTCTCGGTCTTATGATCCACTATAGGTCTTGGATAATCATCGAAAGAACTTTCCGGATTGTTGATCTCAGTCTTATTCTTATCAGAAAGTTCGGGAACCCATCTCTTAATGTACTCACAATCCTTATCGAACCTTAACTGCTGTCTCCATGGATTGAATACTCTGAAGAAAGGCTGCGCGTCACATCCTGTAGATGCGGCCCACTGCCAGCTCCCGTTGTTCACAGCAGGGTCATAATCTGTGAGTTTCTGCGCGAAATACTTCTCGCCCCATCTCCAGTCTATATGCAGATGTTTAGTGAGGAAAGAAGCGACGATCATCCTCACCCTGTTATGCATATAACCTGTCCTGTTAAGCTGTCTCATCCCTGCATCAACTATAGGGAAGCCTGTCTTCCCTTCGCACCACTGCCTGAATTTTTTCTTGTCATAATCCCATCTGACGTTCCTGTATTTTTTCCTGAAAGGATCCCCGAATACATGTGGGAAGAAATAAGCGATCTGTGTATAGAAATCCCTCCAGTAAAGCTGCCTTATCAGGCTTTCCTCATCAAGATTATCCCTGAGGAAATGATAGACCTCCCTCGCTGAGACAGTACCGAATTTCAGATGGGGTGCTAATCTTGTGGTATGATCCCTTGCAGGAATATCTCTGATGTAACGGTAATTCTTGTATCCTTCGATATTCTTAAGCAGCTCAAGGCCTTTTTCTCTCCCCCCTTCTGCAGAAAATTTGTTCTTCTTTATCTTCGGGAACTTAGAATTACCAAGACCTTTCATATAAGACAGATTTCCTCTAACATCTGCTGGCTCCCTTACTTCGATATCCTTGGCTTTCTTGTAGAATGGAGTGAATACGGTATAAGGGCTACCGTCTTTCTTCAGTGTGTCTTCCGGTTTATTGAGAAGGCAATCATCATGCACTTTAAATTCAACACCTGCTTCCCTACATTTTTCCTTTATCTCTTTGTCTCTCTTTATGGAGAAGGGGGTATAATCCTTATTTACATATACAGCTTCTGCGCCTGTCTTCTTAATTATATCTTCAACCACCTCATCGGCTCTGCCGCTGAAGAGATGTAGCCTGCTCTTCTTTCTCTTAAGCGAGTTGTCAAGACCTTCCAATGAGTCGATCATGAAACTGAAAGCATTATCAGAGAAGAAGTCATGATCCCTCTGCCCCGGATCGAGTATGAAACAAGGGATAACAGAATCCTTTTCCAGAGCTTTCCTGAGGCTTGTGTTATCGTAAATCCTCAAGTCTCTCCTGAAGATATGTATTATCATGAAAGCTTAGGATCATCAGGGGTATTTAATTCTTGTGAAGGCTCTCTCAGAATTCGTTCAGGTTACTCTGCTGTCCCCTGATGAAGGCAGAGGCTTTCCCGTATATTCTTGCTGGCCTCTCCTCCACTATCCTCTTAGCTGTTTTCGGGCCTATCCCCGGAACTCTCAACAGTTCTTCATAACCTGAATCAAGGCTTGCTTTCGGCCTTTTTTTTGCAAGAGCCATCTTAGGGTCTTCCCTCGGCAGCATGCCGTTGTCCATGATACTGTTGAACTCCCTGAAATCATAACCATATTTCCTCGTCATGAAATCTATATTGTATAGCCTGTTCTGTCTTGTCCTGCTGACTGCTCGTTCTTTCTCCATGGGTGTCCCTTTCACCGGTACGAAGGAAGAATAGTATAATCTGCTCAGGTTCATCTTATTGTACTGCCATCTGGCCATCTTCATGATGTCCTTGTCTGAAGAATCATTGTTTATTATCATCTGGCTTGTCTGCGAGACCCCTGTTCTCTTTATCCATGACTGTCTCCTCAGGATGTCTGTCTTAAAATCCTTGGTGGAAGAGAGCTCATGCATCTTCAGTTTATCAGGAGCTTCTATATTGATGCTCATCCTGTCTGCAAGAGCTGATGCACGTTTTATGAGATCCCTGTCTGTGCCCGGCAATACCTTGAGATGGACGTAACCTTTGAACCATCTCCTTATCCTCCTGACCGCATCGATCATCTCTTCCATTGTCCTGTCAGGATCACTGCCTACACCCGAGCTTAAGAAGAGGCCGTTAACCTTTCTTTTCTTTTTCAGGTGATAGAATATCCTGTCGAGCTCTTCAGGCTTATAGGATGTTTTCCTCTGGCTGCATCCCGAATTCGCACAATATCTGCAGTCATGTACACATGAATTGCTCATGAGTGTCTTGAGCATGATACAGTTGGGGTTCTCCGATTCCGCATGGTAGAGGCCGCCTAAAGAATTCTTGACCTTCACCTCGCATTCCTTTGGTCCGCAGCTGTCGTATCTTCCTGCCTCTCCTAGGATCCTGGCTTTCTGCATGATGTTCATATCATAAGAATTCTTTCTGGAGTTTAAATATCCTGCGTGCCTTTGTCCAGTGGCCAGTGATCACTGTTTCCTCAGCCTGTCGATCTCTTTCCTTATCGTCTTCATTATCTCGTTGAGGCTTTCATCCCTGAACCTTATCGGTTTACCTATGTTCACCTTCACAGGTCCTTTCTTTATAGGTTTCTTTACGGTCCTGGGAAAGATCTCGACGAGTCCGTCTATACCAATCGGAACTACGGGGATGTTCAGTTTCTGTATTATCACAGAAGAACCTTTCCTGAAAGGAAGGAGCTTATCGGTGGTGGTCCTTGCGCCTTCCGGGAAGATGAGTATGTTCTCTCCCTGGTTGATCCTCCTTCCTGTATACTCAAGGCTTTTCTTATAGCTGTGGTGTTCGGGCATCACGTAAAGCCCCATTGTGGATATCACATAGATGTACCAGAACCTCATCTTGAGCTTATTGAGTATTCCCGTAGGCCTTTCGAAGAACACTTCCCACTTGGCCGGTGCACTTGTGTTGTACCTGAACCTTTCAGGCAGGGAGGAAAGTATAGCAGGATGATCGAAGAAACTCTGATGGTTCGAGACGAATATCACAGGCCCTCTGACACCCTTCAGGTTATCTTTCCCTTTGACGGTGATGTCCATATACTTAAGTGGTAGTTTTAGGTTCACATGCTTTAGGAAACATTTTCTGAGTTTCCTGACCCATCTTTTCTCTGTCCATTTGGGATACTTCACTTTCTGTTTACCTTTCTTCTTCTCCTTTACCATCTCTTCAAGGTCATTTACAGTGGTCTTCTCAGTGATCATCTCTTCCTCGAAATCGAAATTAAACTCTCTCTCGATCCTCGATACAAGCTCTACCCTTCCTATGGAATCGATCTTCAGGTCAGAGTAGATCTTATGATCCTGTCTTATCTGTTCTATGGTGAGCGGAGAGATCTCAGCCAGCATCTTCACGATCTTAGAAAATTTCCCACCTCTCCTTTTCCTGACATCCTTCTTCTTGATCTTCTCTTTTAGCAGGCCTTTCTTCACCTTGAGTGTGGATGTCTTCGGCAGATCATCCTCGGGCCAGATGGTAAAATCTCTGATCTTCTGTGACGGGTTCAGCTCCTCATTCACCTCTTCCACTATCTCATCTATATTGTATCCCTCTTCAGGAACTATGACAGCATGGACATTCTCCCCTGTATTGTCTCCCATGCCTATGATCGATGCCTCTTTTATGCCTTCGTAAGAGTTTATCACCGGCTCTATATCCTCGGGGTAGACATTCACACCTGCTTTTGTCACGATTACGTCTTTTTTCCTGCTCTTTATATAGAGGTAACCGTCTTTGAAATGCCCCACATCTCCGGTCCTGTACCATCCATTCGAGAATGAACTGTTCGTGAGTTTCTTGTCCTTATAATAACCGGGGAATATATTCTCTCCTTTGGCCATCACTTCCCCGTTCTCTGTCTTCATCTTTACGCCTGGTATGGGCTTTCCTGCACTCTGGAACCTGTAGTCTTCCTCAAGGTTCGCTGTGAGGATGGGTGAGCATTCCGTAAGTCCATAGCCCTGGATCACTTTGAAACCGAGATTGTTCCAGAACCTTTCTGTAAGCGGATCAAGAGCAGAACCTCCGCTGACGAAGAACCTGAACTTATTCCCTATCTTGTGGTGTATCCTTGCATGTATCCATCTTTTCATGGGTATGTTCGCGCGGAAGAGAAGAGAATAAGCATAACCGAGCCATGTGCTCCTAACTTTCGTGAGTATCCCTTTCCTCAGCGCCTGTAGTATCCTGGGTACCGTGGGCATGATTGTGATATCCTCTTCCTCAAGGCCCTTGAATATAGCACTTGGTTTGAGGGAATGGAGATAGACAATGGAGGATCCGGCATACAAAGGGCCCATCATACCGCAGGTCTGTTCGAACATATGGCTTAATGGAAGAAGAGAGAGGAATTTGTCCTTCCTGCCGAAATGGATATGGGTGGTCACGCTCGTTATGTTGGACATGATGTTCTTATGCGTTAGTTTCACCCCTTTGGGATCACCCGTAGTCCCGGAGGTGTATACAATGTTCACTAGATCTTCTTCACTGGCTTCTCTTATCCTTCCTTTCTTATCGAGGGTCTTGTCCATCTTCTCTATAAGGATGGTCTCTGCATCGTATTCGACTTTCCTCTTGAAGATAGTCTTAATTATGAGCTTGGGCTTGCAATGTTCCGCAAGGCTCTCTATATTATTGGACATTAGATCTACTGGAACTGAGATTGCACCTCTCCCGATTATGGCAAGATGACAGATGACCCATTCAGGTGAGTTTGGGGCCCATATCATGACCTTGTCCCCTTTCCTCACACCTTTCTTATCCAGGAGATGTATAGTCTTGAGGATCCTTTCGTATAACTCTTTATAACTCCATCTATAATCCCTGAAGCCGTCCTTATACACACATGCCTCTTTTTCTGTCTTACGGAATGATCTTATTACATCATTTATTGTATTCAAGAATAACCACCATGGCTATAGCATATTTGTCCTCGTGGCTTATGCTCGCTTTATAGTCTTTTCCTTCATATCTGATGGAAGGTTTCCCTTCTTCATCCTTTAGCACTTCCGCCTTTAGCCACTCATCCATCCCTTTGGCCTTGAAGAAGGCCTCTTTAGCAGCGAATATACCTGCAAGCCTCTCTGGATCATCGCTCATCTCGGACGGGTTGAAGATCTTATTCATCTTCTCTTCATCTTCAATGATGCTCTTCATCCTGTCAACATTGACAAGATCTATGCCTGTTTCCATCCTGAGAAAGCATTATGAAGGATATAAAAAGCTTTCGACAATACATTTAAATATTATTTTCACTTTAGAAAAATTAATGGCACGTTCAAGAAGGTCCAGAGGCAATCCCAGGATGACAAAGGACGAAGTCATCTTCAAGGAATCAAGGGATGCCTGGAATGATATGATGGGGGGAGATGACAGGAGCAGGATAATCAACACTTTCCTGATGTTGTTGGTTGCTATTATCCTCTTCTATCTGGTGTTGAGATACGGTTTTAACCTGGTCTAGAATTTTCCTCTTTTCACGTATTCTGTATGCAGTAGTTTATGTGATTTTTTCCCGCCGGGTTTTTTAAGGAAATCTTCATAGAGTTTCTTGACAGAAGGATTCTCGTGGCTCCTCCTTATTGTCTTCATCGAGTCTATGTTCTGTATTCCTTTTATCCTCTTATTGATAACCTTTATAGAAGAGGGTCTTGGTTGTCCTCCTCCTCCTATGCATCCGCCGGGGCATGCCATCACCTCGATGAAGTGATATTTCGATTTCCCTGCTTTAACCTCGTCCGCGAGCTTCCTGGCGTTCTTGAGGCTATGAGCCACAGCAAACCGGATCTCTTTGCCGTTGATTATTATAGAGCCTTCCTTGATACCCTTATATCCTCTTATCTGATCGAACTCGACCTTTTCGAGACTCTTCCCTGTGGTTTTCTCATAAGCTGTTCTCAGGGCTGCTTCCATCACTCCGCCTGTGCTCCCGAACAATGCTCCTGCTCCTGTGCTTTCACCGAGGGCGGGGTCAAAGTCTGAATCTTCCAGATCTTTAGGGTCTATATTGAACAACCTGCAAAGCTTCCCGAATTCTCTCGTGGTAAGCACATGATCCACGTCATAGAACCCTTTCTTATTGGGGTGCCTGGTCTTCTCGAATTTCTTCGCTGTACAGGGCATAACCGCAACAACTTTCACATTCTCCGGTTTTATGCCTTTCTTCTCCGCATAATAGGTCTTCGTTATGGATGCATGCATCTCCTGCGGGCTCTTGCATGTGGAAAGGTTCTCGGTAAGATCCGGATAGAATGTTTCTGCGAACTTAACCCAACCCGGGCAGCACGATGTGAACATGGGCAGCTCTTTCCCTTCTTCCAGTCTTTCAACAAGTTCTGTCGCTTCCTCGACGATAGTCAGGTCAGCACCGAAATTTGTATCGAATACAGCATTAAAACCAAGTCTCCTTAATGCCGTGACAAGTTTCCCTGTGAGGACCTCTCCTGGTTCGTAACCGAAGAGTTCTCCTATCGATACTCTTAGTGAAGGGGCTACCTGCACTACCACATGCTTATATGTGTCTCCTTTGATGGATTCATTGAGAAGGTCTTTCACTTCATCTATCTCGTAAGTCTCTTCAAGTGCGCCGGTAGGGCAGTGGAGTACACATTGTCCGCAACCGACACAGACACTCTCGTCGATGGGCATGTCGTTAGCACATCCGACTTTCGCATTGACTCCTCTGTCCACAAAATCTATGGCGTGGACGCTCTGGACCTCACTGCAGTACCTCACGCACTGGCCGCATAATATGCACAGTGAATTGTCCCTCCTCAGGACCTGTCCCTTATCAATCTCTTTTTCCCTGTTCCCCTTGTATGGGCTCTCGTCTATGAGGAGCTCGTTGGCATATTTCTGCAGTTTGCAGTCCAGATTCCTTTCGCATTTGAGGCATGAAGGATGATTCGCCATCAAAAGCTTTAGGGTGGTTTTCCTTGAATCGAGGACTCTCTGTGAATGGGTCCTTATATCCATCCCTTCTCTGACTTTGGTCACACAGGCGGGTTTGAGGTTCCTTGCGCCTTCTATCTCCACAAGGCACATCCTGCATCCTGCCGGTTTTGAGACCTTCTCCTCATAACAGAGGTGCGGTATCTCTATCCCTTCCCTGAAAGCTACATCCAGGACAGTATCCTCTTCCCTGGCTTCGATTTCCCTTCCGTTGATCTTTATATTGACCATTTTAATCCGTCTTCTTGATGATAGCGTTGAACTTGCAGGCGTTGTAGCATGCCCCGCATTCGATACACTTGCTTTGATCTATCTTATGTTTCTTTCCTCTCTTGCCTGAGATACATCCCTGCGGACAGACCTCTGCGCATTTATGGCATCCTACGCAGGCCGGAGTGATGAAATATGTCTTCACGTCCTCATCAATTATGTAACCCTCATACTCTTTCCTGAAATATCTTATGGTTGTCAGGACTGGATTTGGGGCGGTCTGTCCCAGCCCGCATACAGCTGAATCCATGATATACCTGCATAGTTTTTCAGTGAATTCTATATCACCTTCCTCTGCCCTGTAACCTAGGAACTTGTCCAGCATCTCATGGAGCCTGTATGTGCCTTCCCTGCATGGCGTGCATTTCCCGCAGCTCTCGGCTTTCGTGAATTCGAGGAAATACCTGGCGACATCCACCATGTTGTTCTTGGAATCCATGAAGACCATTCCTCCGCTCCCGACTATAGCACCGAGTTCCTGGATGGTCTCGTAATCATAAGGGACGTCTATCTTGCTCTTCGGTATGCATCCTCCTGAAGGGCCTCCTGCCTGTAATGCCTTGAAATCCTTTGCAACTGCGATCTTGTTAACGATATCCTTGAGCCTGATGCCGAAAGGTATCTCAACAACTCCCGAATGTTCTACTTTTCCTGCGACGCAGATTATCTTCGTGCCGCCGGATCTCTCTGTGCCGTACTTTGTATATTCCTTTACACCTTCCCTGAATATAGTTGCCACATGGGATAAAGTACCGACATTGTTGATGTTTGTCGGGTAGCCCCAGACACCTTTCTGTGCCGGGAAGGGCGGCCTTGTCTGAGGCATTCCTCTCTTGCCTTCCACGGATTTCATCAAAGCTGTTTCCTCACCGCATACGAAAGCTCCGGCCCCTTTCTTTATCTTGATGTCAAAATTGAACTTTCCGAGGATGTTCTTACCCAAGAGTTTCTTTTTCTTCAGTGTCTTTATGGCTTTCTCGAGTGTCTTTATGGCAAGTGGATATTCTGCCCTTATGTATATGATGCCGTTCTCACAGCCAGTTGCATATGAAGCTATGAGCATTCCCTCAAGGACCCTGTATGGGTCAGATTCCAGCATGGTCCTGTTCATGAAAGCACCAGGGTCTCCTTCATCAGCGTTACATATGAGGTATTTAGGTGAAGGGGCATCCACGATGAATTTCCATTTCTTTGCAGTGGGAAAACCTGCTCCTCCTCTGCCTCTTAACTTTGATTCTCCTATCTTCTCTATTGCCTCTTTAGGCTCCAGCTTTACCGCTTTCTTAAGCCCTTCAAAGCCTCCGTGCTGTACATACTCATCGTAAGATTCGGGGTTTATCCTTCCTATATCCTTTGTCACGAGCTTTGTCTGTTTGCTGAAGAAAGGATCGTCAAAGTCTATTAGGTCTTTCTTCTTTATCCTCTTCGGTTGCTTGGCTCCCTCTATGATCTCAGGTATCTTGTCCTTCGTTACATTCCTGAAGAAGTATGATCTCTTATCGAACCTCAGTTCTACAATCGGTTCCAGGTAGCATGAACCTATGCATCCTACCCTGTCCACGGGGACATCTATGTCGAGCTGTCTCTTGAGCTCTTTCTTTACCTTATCTGCCCCTGAAGCGATGCCGCATGTACCCATCCCTACTGTTATCTTTTCGAGTCTCATTTTCTCATATCATCTATTATGCTGTCAAGTCTTTCCTTGTCAAGCTCTGAGTAGACTTTACCATTGATCATCATGCACGGTGCCAGAGAGCACATCCCGAGACAATTCACCGGAGAGAGTGTGAAGATACCATCTTCTGTCGTCCCGTTCTCCTCCACGTCCAGTTTTTTCTTGAGATGATCGAACAGCTCTGAGGAGCCTTTCACATGACATGCAGTGCCTTTGCACATCTGTATGGTGTATTTTCCTCCCGGCTTCAGCTTGAAGAAGTTATAGAAAGTTGCTACGCCATAGACTTTCGCATAAGGGATGTCCATATGTTTGCTTACATAGGCCAATGTTTTTGGAGAAAGATAACCTTCCTTTTCCTGGATCTCCTGGAGGACGTTTATGAGCTCGTCCTCTCTGCCCTCGTGTCTGTCCAATACCTCTTTTTTGCTCATTCTTTATTTTTTTTGAGATTTGTTGTATAAAAATATTGCGATTGATACAGTTGCTTTTTTCATATATAGTGCTATTTACATAATATTTTTATATATATTCTCTTATTCTTCTCATATGGAGACCAGAAAGATACAATCTGTCGGCAAGAGAAGCTACTCTATATCACTTCTTAAGAGCTGGGTCAATAAGAACAATATAAAGAGCCATGATTCTGTCTATCTTAGGGAGGACAGGAGGAATAATCTCATAGTGAGCCTCTCCAGGCCTGCTAATGAGACCAAGGAGATTTCCGTGAACCTGAATGATATAGGTAATGTCTCAGACTTCATAGTCTTCTGCTATGTAAGGAATGTCGATAAGCTCTCTTTCTTCTGGAAGAGGATGGATTACAATAAGATAAAAGAGGCCAAGAGGATCCTGGGTTATCTTGAAGGTTATGACATCGTGAAAGAGGATGATAAGAACCTGGAGATCTCCTTCCTGTTCAATGATATCTCCATAACCGTTAAGAACGTCATGAGGAGGATGCTTCACTTACTGGGTCTTATGGTGAGCTCTCTGGAAAATGAAGAGCTTTCGGATATGGATGATATAGAGAAATCCGTCGACAGGCTCTATCACCTCTCCACAAGGATAAGCTTTTCCTGTATCAGGAACACTCTGGCCATGAAAGAGAACGGTTTCCTATCTGAGGAGGAGATCTTCTTCTACAAGGATGTACTGAAGAAGATAGAGCGTATAGCCGACCAGGTATATTTCTTCAGGAAAAACACTTTAACGCCGGATGTGACTGATTATCTGAAAAGGGTAGTGGATTATCTCAACCTGATCATATTCACCAATTCATGGGACAAGAACCTTAAGAAACCGTCCTTCTCTCACCCTGAAGGTAATGAGGCCTTAAGGCCAAGCCTGGTTTCGATACAGGACCAGATACTTGATATATATCACGTTATCAATTCTATAGCATTGAACAGGAAATACTTCTCCTGATCAGAACTTTCCTTTGCAGTTCTCACTGCCGCATCTGCACTCGAACTCATCATCACCCAGGCAGTAATCGTAGGTGATCTCCTCGCCTTTCTTTATGTCCCTTATGGCTTCGACCCAGACTTCCTCATCATCATAATTGACTGACTCACAGTTGGGGTTGCAGGAATGGTTAATGAACCTTGATTCATTACCACCTACTGTGCCGTCTATATCGTATCTGTCATTCAGTGTGAAGAGGTAGACTGTTCCGTTTTCCCTGTCCCTCTGGCCTCTCCTCTCGGCCTCTTCCTTATCTATCAGTTCACCCTTGTATTCGATGATGGATGTACCTTTAGGAATGTCTCTCTTTGCGAATACGCCCTTATTGTGGATCTTCGATCCCCTAACTTCGATAAATCTGTTCATAGAAAGGGCTGCAAAAAATAAAAAATATAAATAATTTATGCTCCGCAGCCGCAGCTAGGGACTCCACAGCTTCCGCCACAATTGCCTCCGCATACAGATGGACACTCACCGGTCTCAGCTTTCTGCTCTGCATAAGGGCAAGCTCCAGCTCCGTCATCCTCTTTTTCAGCTTCGGCCTGTAAGTCTTCTTCCTGGCTGTCACTGCCGAAAGTATGTGCTGACACTGCTATCCCTCCGATAAGGAGGAACGCTATCCCGAATAGAAACCATTTGTTGTTCATTCATTATCACCTCTCTCTTATACAGGAGGGCTTTGATATATAATTTAGCCATTAAATCTATGGGCTCAGAACTTTTGAGGAGATTAATTTTTGCCTCCAGACTGTTTATGGGGCGATTTTTAGGTAAACTTTCTTTGCCCTTCCTTCGTTCACTCTCTTGAGGAGCTCTTTCTCTTCCATCTCTTTAAGGATGAGGCTCAGCTTAGATTTGTGTATATCTGTCCTCAGAGATAATGTATGTTGTGTTATGCCGTCCTGTTCCTTCACTGCTTTCATTATCCCTTTCTCATCTTCGGAGAGGCCTTTCATGAGTATCCTGAACCTTTCATCCTCTTTGAGCCTGGATTCCCTTTTCTTAAGGCTTGAGATGATCTCTTTCTGGCTTTTCTCGAAGAATAAGAGGTAAAGACCGAGAGCGGCGATTATGCTCGTTATTGTGAAACCTATGTAGGCAGGCCAGTTGTTCCTCTCTTTATGCGGGCAGAAATCGTCCTGGCATGTGCAGCTTTCTTCTCTCTGTTCTTCGATAGTGTTTTGAAGGACAGTCACTGTTATCCCTGTAAGAAGCGCTATTATGAAAAGCACTATCCCTAGTTTCCTGTTGTCCATATACCGCTATGGTGGCAACCCCATATATTTTAATCCTTCTCTTTCACAGTGTTAAACGATTTCCGTTAAAAATATATATTACAATTCCTTTAAAGGGTATATGAAAACGATATTCGGCGTTCAGGTAAAGGACAGGCATTCCAAGGCATCCGATGTGCAGAAGCTTCTGACGGAGAATGGCTGTCTCATAAAGACAAGGATAGGACTTCATGATGTCCATCAGGATCACTGCTCGAAAGACGGTGTCATAGTCCTTGAGCTTTTAGGTGAGGAGAAGGAGATAGAGGAATTCGAGAAGAAACTGAAAGACCTCGGCCTTATCGTTAAAAAGATGGTGTTTGAGTGATAAGAATGAGATATATGAACATAACGGATCATAACCATGAGGGTTACAGGCAGAACATCGAGATGATACTCTATTCAGCAGTTTGTTTTTTCGTGCCTTTTTTCCTCGCCGGACCACAATGGCTTGTGGGGACTATAGTTAATATGTCTCTCGTCCTTGCGGCTTTCAATCTTAAATCTTACAAATTATTACCTGTGATAATCCTGCCGAGCATAGCCGTGCTTTCCAGAGGCCTTATATTCGGTCCTTTCACGCCTTACCTTCTTTATATGATGCCTTTCATCTGGCTCGGTAATCTTGCCCTTGTATCCATAATAAAGAAATTCAATATGGAGATGAAAAAGAGGAGGTCTTTATCGCTCCTGCTGGGAATTTTCCTCAAGGTCCTTGTGATCTTTTCAGCGGCTTTCGTTTTGGTTTCAGCAGATGTATTACCTGCAATGTTCCTTACAGCGATGGGAGTTATACAGTTGATAACAGCAGTTTCGGGCTCTGCTCTTGCTTATGGGACACAGAAAGCCAGGAGTTCATTTTAGGACTTTTCCTGTTTTTTCGAACCAGAGGTAGAGGTCAAGCTCTGCCTGGCTTATCTTCAGTTCTCCGCATATCTTTTCAAGCTTCTTCTCTATCTGAAGATAAGTCTTCTTGCTGAGAGTCTTCGGGATCTCCCTGAGATATTCTTCTTCCGAAAGTATGTTCAGTATATGCCTGTCAAGAACTGCTAAGTCGAAATGTCCTGTATTCCTTAGGAAATGTGATGCTTCCTTGAAGCCCAGTCCCTTTATGTTATCAGCGATCCATTCCCTTTTCTCTTTATTGTCATTGAACTTTCTCAGCTGATCCTTTATATCGGAATACTGCCTCGCTTCGATGATGAACTTCGATTTGTTGTTATGGAACCTATGTCTGTTCCTCCTTATGGCTTCAGATATCTTCTCCCTTGAAAGATTTAGGAATCCTTCTGCTCCCAATTCATCCTGTATGGAAATTGCGGTCACAGCTTTCGAATTTGCAGTCAGTATGCAGAAGCATAGCTCGGAGAACCATTCTCCATTCTCTTTATCTTTGAATGAGGAGAACTCTTCCAGCCTTCTTTTTATCTTGTTCTTAAGCTGCTCGTCCTTCCTCAAATTCCTTATCCTGTTTATCATCATCTGCTTCTCCTTACGCCTATCTTCCGGCAGTGTTCATTAACAATGCATCTGTTGCAGAAAGGCGAGACCGGTCTGCATATCACCTGTCCGAAAGGAACGAATATCCTATTAGTTTTTATCCATAGCTTCTTTGGCAGTTTCTTCCTCAGTCTCATCTCTGTCTCCAGCGGGTCTTTTGTCCTGATATAACCGAGTCTGTTCAAAATCCTTTGTACGTGAACATCGACGCATATTGCAGGAAGCCCGAAAGCTACTGAAAGTACGAGATTAGCGGTCTTCCTGCCAACTCCGGGGAGCTGTGTCATCCCTTCAATGTTCCTTGGAATCCCGCCGAGTTCATCGATCTTAGAGGGCAGCTTTTTCAGGTACTTCGCTTTCTGCTTATAGAAACCTACAGGATATATGAGCTCTGCTATCTTATCCTCAGGAAGAGAATCAAGATCCTTTATGCTGTCGATCTCGGAGAACAATCTTTCAGATATTTTTGCAGTTGTCCCATCCTTTGTCCTGGAAGATAGCATAGTCGCGATGAGGATCTTCTCAGGGTCCTTCGTCTGTGCTTTCACGAATTCAGCAACAGGAGTATCATATTTCTTTATCTCCTTGCCTATCTTACTATAGATCTTTTCGATATCCATCTTGACCATAGTGAGAGAAACTGGTTTAAAACATTAACTATCTCCTGAAGAAGACCCAGGTGCCGGGTTTTATTTTGCTCTGCTCTATCTGTTCGCCGTTAAGGATCTCCCCGTCGGGAAGCCTGTATATAGTGTCAGTGTTATCCCATCTCTTACCGCAGATATCATCAGCTGATCTCTCCCCGCTTACTTTGCCTCCGTCTGTGAATCCGACTAAAACTCTTGTTCCTGCCGGGATATTGTTGAACTCGTCTATCTGGTCACCCCTCATCACTTTCTCCGTACCTTCATCATCCACAGGTATGAAGTATATTGTAGTTTTCTTATCGTATTCATTCCCTGCTACTGAGAAAGGTGTCGGGTTCTCTTCGCTGATATTATAGAATTCGACATTCTCCTCCTCGATATCGAGCATGGAACTGTCCACCTTTATCTTTGTCCCTGCTGGCATGGAAGACCAGTCCCTTATCTCGCTTCCTTTCTTCTTATTTCCGTCGGGGAAAATGTATATGGTTGAAGGCGAGTTGTAAGCGTTCCCTGCAAGCCTGAAAGGGCTGTGGTCCTTATCGACAGTCCCTCCTTTCCTCGCTATGTCCTCTACCTTATTTTCTGCTTCATTTGTTTCATAAAGGTAATCTTTCGCCATTACCGTAGTCTTGTCCTCTGCCCAGCTAATCCTACCTGCGTTTATATCGGGATCATGTTCGTACTTATCCTTAAGACCTATCTGCTCCCTCAATGATTCTGTATGATAAAGCATGGCACAGGGCTTTCTCACCCTTACTGGCGAAGGATGCCATTTGTTCTGTGCATAAGCGACTGCAGAATGTGGCAATACATCCCTGTCAGCTATATTGAACTTCTTCTGGAGCTGTCTGAGAAGTTCCCTGATGGCTCTTTTCTGCCTCCATGACGGCTGTTCATTATGATACCCGGCTATCTCTATACCTATAGAATGATCGCTTATGTTGGTTATCCCGTTCCACATGCTCACTCCGGCATGATTCGCGAGTTTCCATATATTGACGATCCTCTTCACATGCCCATCACTCATGACGAGGTAATTGCATGATGCATGCCTTGTCACCGAATTCAGGCTTGAGTTATCCCCTGCTTCCGTAGTATGCAGGATTATATAGCTTGTTGAGCTCCTTACCTTCGTATCCTTACTTGTGTAATGATCCCTTATATCAAGTTTGTATTCCGATGATGCTTTTGCCAGCTCTGTCGGTGCTACAGCAGCTACAGCACTTATCGCGGCTGCCTTCTTCAGGAAATCTCTCCTTGATCTGAAAGCGGAGAAGTCTTTCGTCTTACCGTTAGCTATCCTTATCAGCTTGTTTATCTCCTCTGCCTCTTCCTTTGACAGCTCTGGACTCTGGGCTTCCTGGTTGAGCATGCTCTGGAGCTTCTCAATCATCTCTTTGAGAACTCTCTCCACTTCCTCTCTTTTTTCTTTAGGGATCTTCTCCGGTTTGATCTTCCTTATACTCTTCCTGAATCTCCTGAGTATATTCTTGTCCTCTCTTATTATGTCTCTCCTGAAGTGCCATAAGCCGGGAATCTCCTTAAGCTCACTCAGGTTCTCTATATGGGGCTTGACCAGATCTCTTATCTTCAGGTTCATGTTCTGGAAATTTCCGGCATCATTTATATAATTTTCCAGAAACTTTTTAAAATCGTACCTTTGTGTCTTTGATATGGATATCTTACGGAAGCTTGGCAGGAAGAAATATGTCAGGATCAGCCGGAAGGAGGAACATAATGTCCTTTATGACTGGCATAAGCTCAGGAACCCTTTCAGGGTCATGTATAACTCTTTCCTGATACATCTTGCGAGGATATTACCTCTTAAGCCCAAGAACACTATTCTCAGGCTTACCGGTATGAGGATAGGGAAGAACGTGGGTATTGCCCCCGGAACTGTCTTCGATCCTTTCTTTCCTGATCTTATAGAGATAGATGATAATGTTGTAATAGGCCTTGATGTGAAGGTCCTTACTCATGAGATGACCAATGATTATATCAGGATAGGCAGGGTGAAGCTTGGTAAGGATTCGGTTGTCGGTGCCTTCTCCCTCTTAAGGTCAGGTGTTGATATCGGAGAGAATTCTGTTGTGGCAATGAACAGTTATGTGAACAAGGATATCCCTGAAGGCACAGTATGTGCAGGCGTGCCTGCCAGGAAGATCAGGAAATGAAGGGCAATATCCTTCTGTCTTTCACTTTTATCTTACTGCCGTGTCTTTCTATATTGTATCTGAACTTATCCTTGTCAAGAAGCTCTTTGTTTATGGAGAACATTAATGAATAGTTTAATCTGTTAAAATCTCTCCTGTCTATATTTACCCTCTCTCCACTTAATGCTCTGTCTATCTGTATCTTCAGGATCGTGGACTCATAATCTATATTTATTATCTTCAGTTCATCATTCTTATCGAATTCCAGCTGCATCTCAAAGCCTGCTATCTTTGCTATCTTCTCTTTAGTCAATGCCCGGAGGTATGAAATTATTGCCACATCATTTGAAAGTTTCGCACCTGCAATCCCCTCATAAAGCATCTGTACGACTTCAGCATGTTTTTCCTTTTCCCCTTTGACGAACCTGAAATCAACATTATCCTTCTTTATCACTCCGATCCCTTTAGCCCCATAAGCATGATGGCCTTCATTATTCAATCTCGTGGTGATAAGGCCGAGGTTATGTTTGTTTATGGTGCTCTCCGAGTACATTAGGCCCAGCTTCCTGAGGCTCCTCATGTCATTCTTGAACCTTTTCAGGTTCTGCATAGGATGTTTTATTATCTCAGCCTCTTTCTCGAGGTATTTCCCGAACCTCATTATCTCTATCTCGAGTGTTCTTAATTTTTCCCTCTGCCCTTTCTTCTCGGCTTTCCTGATATCTTTCAGCAGGTTCAGCTGGCATGCGAGAAGATGGAATATGCCGTCATTATTCCCTTCAAGGAAATCTTTCGCTTCAGTAAGAAATTGCCTGTATCTTTCCCAGTTAGGGTTATCCTCGTATTCTTTTCCTTTCTTTAATTCGGATCTGATAAAATCCAGCAGTCTGTAAGAATATTTATGTTCTTCTCTTTCGATCGATCTCTCTTCTTTTATAAGTCTCTTTATCCTCTTCAACTCTTCCTTAAGGTCCTTCAGTGGTTTGTCGGCACTGAATCTGTTGCCTTTATTGAGATTGCTCCGCGCATCTATCATCTGTTCTTTCAGGCTGTTGAAGAGATCCAGTTTTTTCTGGAAATCATCGTAGTATTCATACAGGTCTTCCATCATCCTGGAAGCATCCTGAGAAACATGCTTGATGATCTTCTGTTTGTTCTTACCGAGTATTCTGTTCAAGGACATCTTCGATCATGAATTCCATGAAATTTTTATTTTTATCGTTTATACCCATCTTTTTCCTTAGATTCTTTATATATTCACTTTTTTCAGAAGTCATGGTAAAGTAATCTATTGTCTGAGAATTCACTTCAAGCTTTCCTGAATGTAGATTGACGCCTTCTATCCTGAAGAGATCCCTTCTCTTATAGAGATCTGTGCTCCCATCAAGCCGGAATCCGTGTATCTTCAGGAAATCATCAAAGGCTTTTTCACTCTTGTGGTAGGATATGTTCTGGAAAACATCCATATTATCTTCTGAGAATATTAGTTTCTTGTATCTGAAGGTCTCGTCCCTTTTCTTCAGCGAGTCCTCCCCTGACACATGGAAGTACTTGTCAGTATATTCTTCCTTCTTTATGGGCTCCTGATTGATCCTAAGTCCTCTGCCAAACACAGTATACTCGTAAGAAGCTTTCATATGAATATGGGGCTCATCTTCTATTTATAAGCTTTTTCATTATGGAGTAGTTAAAATTCGCTTTATATCATCTATGCTCTCTGCTCTTGTGATCTCATCCCTCAATCCTGCTCCCCCTTCTGTCCCTTTGGTGTATTTCATCGCATGTTCTTTTATATCCGCGAATTTTATCGGGAAATCTTCCGCCAGCCTGAGGTATTCCATGAAATATGATAATTTCTTCTTTTCACTCAATCCTTCATAATCTCCTTTCCTGAGGTAATCATCTACCTGCCTGAATATGTATGGATTACCCATCGCAGCTCTCCCGATCATGACATAGTCGCAGCCGGTTTCCTCCATCATCCTCTTGGCATCTTCAGGAGACCTTATGTCCCCGTTCCCTATAACAGGGATATTGACCGCTTCCTTTAGTCTTTTTATCTGCTCCCAGTCGGCTTTCCCAGAATAGCCCTGTTTCAGGGTCCTCGCATGAAGGGTGATCATAGAGATCCCTTCCTCTTCAGCTATCCTGGCTATCTCTATATGCCTCCCGTGTTCTTTCACACCGGTCCTCATCTTAATCGTTGCAGTTGTTTTCGTAGATGTCAGTGCCTTAAAGATCTCCCTTAGCCTCTCGGGCTTCTCAAGGAGCGCAGCTCCTGCTTCCGCCTGTGTTATCTTCTTTGCAGGGCACCCGATGTTGAAGTCTATTATGTCGAAATTTTTTGAGACCTTTTTTACCGCTTCCTCTGTAAGCCCGGGGTCATTACCGAAGAGCTGTATAGCCCTCGGTGTCTCTTTTTCAGAATATTCTATCAGCTCTGTGCCTTTGGCTGCTATCGAGTTCACGCTTACAAGGTCTGTTGTAGTGAGACCGGCACCCAGGTTATGGCATAAGAGCCTGAATGCCGGATCGGTGATACCTGCCATAGGAGCCAGAAAGGCCTTTGAGCTGAACATCAGAAATCCACTCTCTCTCCTATTCTTGCTTTTTCCGCTCCGCCTTTCTTCAGCTCGACCACATACTTGGCTCTTTTTTCTGGTGTATAGAATGTGAAAGGCCTGAAGTCTTTCTTGATCTCCACTATCTTCCTGTTCTCATCCAGGAACAATACATCTATGGGGAAGAACACAAAAAGCATATGCAGAGGGATCATCTGTTCCTTATCGAAGTGGAAAATAAGGGGTCTTTTCAGTCCTGTCCTGAACATAAGGCCAAGGGCTTTCTTTCCGAGGCTTCTGCAGTGTTCAGGGTCTTCGATTCTCATCTTAACGCTATGGCCATATAGTCCACTACATGACTATAATCTCCGGTTATGTCTGCCGAGCTGTAATGTTTCATGAGTTCAGCTTCATACTCTCCAAGGGCTTCTAAGGTGACCATTATGGGAAGGGCACCGCATATTGTTGCTCCTGTCTTTTTCAGGAGCGAGGCGAATTCCTCCTGCCCTTTCTTGATGCTCTCAAAAGCCTCTTTATCGAGCTTCTCTATATTCTCTTTTATGTTCTCCGTGAAAGGTACGTAATCGAAATTCTGCCCGTAATGGGTGAAATCGGAACTTGCGATTATAGCAGTATCCTCGTCCATCACTTCCTTCAGTGTATTACCCAGCTTATGATGGTCGGCCATCCCTATCACTATGGGGACTATTTTATAATCTCCGAGAGTCTGCAGGAATGGCAGATGTACCTCGACAGAATGCTCCCTCGCATGTGCTGCACCTGAGGAACTGAAGCCTGTCCTTTCTATGATCTTCTTCCCCAGTTCCTTATCTGTTTCCACTATCCCGAGAGGAGTCTTCATGTCTTCCATCAATACAGAATTATCTCCCATACCTGTATGATTGGGAGCGAGGATGATTATCTTCTTGTAATCCTTGACTGCCTTGTATGAATATGCTGCGCATTCGCCTGAGAAAGGATGGCCCGCGTGGGGCGTTATGGCTGCTCTTGCTTTCTTTGCTTCCGCCTTATCAAGATATCTCTTTACCTGTTCTCTGAGTTTTTCCGGATCATCTTCGTAAAACATTCCTGCTACGACTGGTTCTCTTGCCATATTGTAATCGTTGTTTTTTTAGTATTTAAATTTTTCAATACAAAAACAAAAAACATTTAAATAGGGCGGGGTTCACCTGAGACTGTTATATAAGGCCGCGGTCGCATAGTATGGCCATTGCGGTAATCTCATAAGTCAAGGCTTTTGAGTCCGTAGGATTGCTAAGGCATTGTCCTTGCAATGGCTGCAAAGATCTACTGTCCGTTCAGGGCACGGGGGTTCAAATCCCTCCCGCGGCGCCTTTTTGTTTCTGATGGATTTCTTTCTGTAGAGACCTGTTATGCTACCTTGCGTAGCATTGTAGTGCTTAGGTTGATAAGGACACAGTCCTTATAGTGTGATCCCTCCCGCGGCGCCTTTTTGTTTCTGATGGATTTCTTTCTGTAGAGACCTGTTATGCTACCTTGCGTAGCATTGTAGTGCTTAGGTTGATAAGGACACAGTCCTTATAGTGTGATCCCTCCCGCGGCGCCTTTTCGTTCTTTAGAGAAACTTTTTTGTATGATCTGATATGACTTCTTCCACATAAGGGCCCTTAGCTCAGCAGAAGAGTGCTGCCCTCGCAAGGCAGAGGCCGCGGGTTCAAATCCCGCAGGGTCCATTCTCCTGTTCTTTCATTGTCTATTGATGAGGGCAATGGTTAAATATTTCTTGTCATTGACTTATTCTATGCCCTGGCATGTTTATCTACTGGAATGCAGGAATGGCTCTGTCTATACCGGCGCCACCAATGATGTCCCTAAAAGGATGAAGATGCATAAGGAAGGCAGAGGGAGCAGGTATGTAGCCAGGAAAGGTTTCTCCAGACTCCTTCATACGATAAGAGCTGTCGATAAGATCGATGCTATGAAGATAGAATACAGGGTTAAGCAGCTTTCCAGGAACGATAAGATAACGTTCTTCGTGAACCACCCGGACCGTGACTATTCGGTCCTTGACTCCTGATCAGACTTTCACTTTCAGTGGCGTAGTCTTTTTAACCAATGCTTTGGCGAAATCTTTAGGATCAGTATCCTTCTGATAGATCTTCAGATGTCTTTTGATGAAGCGTTTCTTATCTTCCACCTTCTTCAGGGGATCGTTACTTATATCGAATTCCTTCCTGAGATCTTCCATGGGTTTTTTTAGGTAGGATATGAATGAGTTGTATACTTCTTCTCTTGCATCCTTGATCTCATACCTTTTTGGGAGAGGGACTCTCTTCAGGGATTTCTTCAATTCGTCACTTGAGGTATTACAATTTTCTATGATTTCCTTCAGAGCATTTCTAATCGCATCCTCGTATATTGTTCCCAGTTTTTTCTCGTATTCGCTTTCAATATCGTTTGCCATAATGGCCTTTATCTATGGAAAAAGGATATATATTATTTTCGGTTGTTTCTTATACAGGAAAGGCAAAGTATCAATCTCCCTGCAATCCGTCAAGGACGATTTTCTCCCTGAAACTGCCTCTCTCCTCAGCTTTTTCCTTCCGGAGCTTTTCCAGATCTTTGATCTGATAGAAATCACGTAATGCGTAGACAACTTCTAGGATATCGGCCAGTTCCTCTCCCTTAGGCTCTTCAAGGAACTCATCCACTTCTTCTTTAAGCTTTGCTTTCAGTTTATGTTTATATTCATCATCCGGGGCTTTATGTGTCTTTGGGACTTTTCCTTCGTTCTTTATTATCTCTGGTATATTATCCCTTACGAGCTTATCGTTTTTCATGTTTTTTATTGTAAAATTTGGTTTTTATAATTGTTTCTAAAGATTAGGCATAAATGACGCTGCGATGCACAATGCTATGATGATCGTCCCTATCACATACTTCTTATGGAGCCTCTCTTTGAGGAAGATGCTCGATCCCCACACCTCGACTATCGGGGCGGCGGTCATTATAAGGCTCGTGGAAACAACACCTATAACCTGGTAGGACCAATAGAGGAACAGCCATCTTGCGATCGTGAATACAGTGGCAAGAACCACGAGAGGAGTGCCCTTCCTCTTGAATTCCTTCAGCTTTAACTTGAACAGGAACGGCATTATCAGGCTCCCTCCCACCATTATCAGAAGGTAAAGGGTGAAGGGATTATAATGTTCAAGAAGTGTCTTGAGTATGTTATTATGTATCCCGAGGATAACTGCCGCGATGAGTATATAGACTGAATATCTGTCAAGCCTGAGATGATGTTTCCTCAGGTTAACAACCAGTATGGTGATAGCGGCGATGAGGGCGAGTGCCACCTTGAGTATATCCCTCTCAGAAGGGTAGACAATCACAGCTAAGATCACAGTGAATACCCAGTTGCTGAGGAAGAGGGGCTCTACTTTCTCCACCTTCGTATGCTCCAGTCCGTGATAGAAGAAGAGATCGGCTAATATCGCCGTGGCTATAATCACGAGAATAAGTCCTCCTGAGAGCCAGGTCATGTATGTAAGATCGAAGTATCTGAAACCAAGGAGAAGCATCACTGTGCCTATTATATAGGTGAGGGCTATGTATCTCTTATGCTCGAAATGTTTTTTTGCAAGAATGAATCTTGAAAAGAGCATGTACGCGCTCGAAAACAACAATGCGCCGAATCCTTGTAGCATAGGATTTTTTCCGTAAGAGGTGGTTTAAAAGTTTTTGGATGGGAAGCCGTTGTTCATACTTTGTATAAACTAATTCATCTGCAATAGCGATGAAGAACCTATAAACAGCAGGATCCATTCAATGAGTGGGTGTGAAGAGATAGGCTAATCCCGGCCCAGCTCTTTTGATATTTCCTCCAGAGCCTTTTCTGCTGTTCTTTTATATCCTCATAACCCTCTAAAATTTTCTTTTTCAGTTTCGGTCTTATCATATAGATCAAAGAATCAGCTGTGACTTTATGTACTATTTTATCGCCTACCTTATAACCTGATCCCATAAGGACAGCATTTGCCATGTAAAACATGGAATAATAAGATGAGACAATGGTCCAGAGAGGTATATCATTATCGAGAAGTATCCGCGATGCTCTCAGAGAATCATTCGCATTCTTCAGGAATATCTCTTTGGCGACTTTGTCTGTTGTCTTATTGATCAAACCTTCTTCTATATATCTCCTGAAATTATTCTCAGCTTCCTTTATCCTTTTCTCATCAACCATTGTTCATTAGCCTGTAATATTCTTCTATGCCAATAAGTATGATATTCTTTTTCATGGCTTGTGTGCCGAAAGTCAGTTCTCTTGAGTTTTTCATGTCCTGGAACTCTTCATGGCTTACGGTTGTCAGATGTATATTTTTAGGTATCAGCCTGGTTATCTCCTCCAGTTCTTTGCCATTCCCGGTTATTGCCAGAAGATCTATATCCGAGTGTTTATTCTGTGTCCCTTTCGCATATGAACCGAACAAAAGCAGTATGAATGTTTGTTTTGCCTGCCTGTACCTCTGATAGATCTGCTTCATTGTCTTATCCTTCAGCAACCTTTTTCTCCTCTCATATTCGGCCAGGTATATCTTCTCATTGAAATTATCCGTCAATGAACAGAGCAATGAATTACCTGCTTTTTCAGTCTGGATTATTCTCTCTTTCTCAAGTTCCTTTATCTGTGTATGGGCGATCCTGTAATTTATCCCTAAAGCCTTTGATAACTGGTTTATGGTGAACTTTTTTTCCCTGTTTTCAAGCATATATATTAAGATATTTCTATTATTCATTTTAGTAATAATATTATTACTAATTGTAATATATAAGCTTTTTGGTTGTTGGAGTTTCTATATTGGAATAACCCCAGATGTGTTTAGCCTGATTTTTCATTTAGTATAATACCCTCCTGTCTTCCTGCTCCCTCTTCTCCCGATAAGGCCTTTTTCAGTTAATTTCTTAATCTGTCTCTCAATTGTCTTCAAGGGCCTTTTCAAATCTTTCTCTGCATCTTTTGCCTGATTTCCAGGATTATTTATGTAGTACTCAAACAGGGATTTTAATCCCTCATTTAACTTGCCACTTACATCTGGAACATCCTTTCTCTTGAACGTGACCATGAAGAAGTCAGCGAACTCTTCAAACGATGTCTCTGGCTCTAACGACTTTATCTTATCAATCCCAGTGCCCCATCTCTCTATAAGACTGATCCTATGGAAGATATCTGCTATCAACTCATTCCTTCTCACA
>JBNJDG010000002.1:0-67477 GCA_051819665.1 Nanobdellota archaeon | reverse complement strand
TACCAACAATATAAAAGCCAATGCCATAATAAATATGATTCTTTTCATACCAATATCACCTGCTTCTTATTTTTGAGCTGGACTTTATAAAATTTACGTTCGGTTTTCTTTATAGGTATGTGAAACATAAGCGAAAAGATGATATGTTATCAAAATTAAATATACAATAAAGAATTATGAGGATCATTGATCCTCTTCTTCGTTGTCTTCTCTCCTGATGACCTTCACCGCATCCATCTTGACGGTTATCGGGATAGGTACAGCAGCCTCGAGAAGCTCCACGACAACTTCATCCTTGCCCTTGTCGACCCTGGTGATCTTGCATTTCTCCCTCTTGAAAGGTCCGGAGATGATCTCAGCGATATCGTTCTTCTTGATATTCACATCTTTCTTGACCTGTTCAAGCATATGCTCGATCTCCTTATATTCGATCTCATTCGGGAGTACACCCCTGGCGTAAGGGACGTTGTAAGCCGCCTGTTCAGCATCAGACCTTGAACTGGCTTCCAGGAAGATGTATCCTCTCATACCGTGAGGCCTTACAGCTGAAAAGATATCAAGCTTCTTCTTCTTAGCATTACTGGAAATAAAATCCAGTACCTGGTCTTCACGGTTTGCTGTGGTCCTTATTGCAAAAATCTTGTTTTCCATTTTTATCCTATCAGTACATTGTATATCATGTGGATTATGAAGCCAATTGCTCCTATAGCCAGGATCCCGATACCGCTCACTTTCACGATAGTCTTGAACTCTTCACCGGAGGGCTTTTTGGTAACTTTCAGGACCCTTACACATTCTTTGTAAAACCTTTGCAGTCTTTTTAACGCTTTCATTTTAGACAAACTCTATTCCTAATTCCGATTCGATCTCTTCCTTCTTTTTATTGGACAATTTTCTTGACGGGCCGAATATCTGTGATGACTGGACTCCTGTGACGATGAGCATGGTCCTTATCGTGCCCTTCAGGTCATCTGAGATCTGGGCACCCCATATGAGCCTTGCATCCTCAGAGAGGCGTTCAGAAACCTTCTCAACTACTTTCTTGGCCTCGTCAAGGGTCATGTCAGAGCCGCCTGCCACATTTATGAGAGCTCCGTTAGCTCCGTTTATATCAACATCCAGCAGGGGATTCTCTATGGCTTTCTCCACGGCTTCTTCAGCCCTCGTTTCGGAATCACTCTCACCTACTCCGATCAGAGCTACGCCTCCGTCACCCATGACAGCTCTTATATCCGCAAAATCAAGGTTCACCAGACCTGCTCTCGTGACCATCTCTGCTATACCCTTGACCGCATTGGTGAGGATCTCATCAGCTACCTTGAACGCTGTGTGGAGCGGGAGATCTGGTGCCATTTCAAGGAGCTTATCATTGGGGATCACTATGAGGGTATCAACCACGTTCTCCATCTTCTCGAGGCCGGCTACAGAATTTTCGTATCTCCTTTGGCCTTCCATTTCAAAGGGGATTGTCACTACACCGACTGAAAGGGCGCCTGCCTTCTTCGCTATTTCAGCGATGACCGGTGCGGAACCTGTGCCTGTCCCTCCGCCGAGACCGCAGGTGATGAACACCATATCGGTCCCCTGTATGGACTCTCTCAGTTCCCTCTCGTTCTCTTTTGCAGCTTCTTCACCTTTCTTCGGGTCAGATCCTGCGCCGAGGCCCTGAGTTACATCCTTACCTATGATTATCTTCTGATCAGCATTGGTATATAGCAGATCCTGTGCGTCTGAATTCACAGCTATAGTCTCTGCACCTTTAATACCAACTTCGGCGATCCTCTCTATAGTATTATTGCCGCCTCCGCCAGTACCAATGACTTTTATGTTGGCCTTCTGTCTGCCTAAAAGCTCCTCGAGTTCCTGATCCACATTCTTGTTGGGCTGTTCTTCGTCCAAATTCTCCACCTCACCAGATTCATGATATTATTATCCGAGAGTCACTGATATTTAAAATTAATCATGAACTCTGGTCGGAACCTTTTGATTCTTTCTTCTCGAACTTGTATTCGGTATCCTCTATCTCTTTGAGCTTATCGTTGAAATTTTTCTGAAGCTCTTCAGGAATATCCTGATCCGTCTTTATGACGCACTCTCCCTCTTTCACTTCAACGTCAACGTCAAGGTTGAAGGTCACTCTGAAATATCCTTTGATCTTCTCATCGAGTTTCTCGACTTTCCTGTTAATCCTGTAATCATATATTATGTCTTTCCCTGAAAGCGGATGATTGAAATCCACCATGACCCTTCCGCCGGTGACGGTCTTGACAATACCTACGTTGTCATCCACATTGACCTGCATGCCCGGCTGAGGATTTATATTCTCCTTCTTGAACTTGGTAGCCGCTATGAGCTGCACCTTTTTCGCATCCTTCTTCCCGAAGGCTTTTTCAGGTTTGATCTCGACTGAATAGTCCTTCCCTATCTCTTTACCGATAAGGTCTTCATCAAGGCCCTGCATTACCTGGCCATTGCCAGCCCATATTATGATCGGCTCGGTCTGCTGTTTAAGGCCGTTCTCTATTGCGGTCTTCTTATCGGTTGTGTCGAAGACAATGCCTTCCTCTTTCGTTTTGCCTGTATAATCGAGCTCTATAAAATCTCCGTTTTCGACTTTCATTTTTTCTTCCCTTAACTAACTCCTATTCGTTCAGGTAGAAGTCAGTTGCCAATAGGTGAGAAATTAGGTATTTAAATGTTTCGGATGGTTTTCAGGCAGCTTTTTCAAGGGAATTCTCCTCTTTTTTCTCTTCATTCTCTTCTTTCCTTGCATCATTCATCGCTTCCTGGAGGCTCCTTACCTTCTTCTTATCTTCATCTGTCTCTTTCCTGATGTTCTTCTCTGCATTTAACATCTCCTCGTGTTTTTTCCTCTGTTCGATCGCCAGTTTCTTGGTCAGCTTCCCGATATCTTTCTCTTTCTTCAGCTGGTGGATCTCCCTGTCTATATTATGCTTGTATCTCTCGTAATCCTTAAGCTCTTTCAGCACTTCCTTCAGCTCTTTCCTGTCCTCCTCATATGCCTTTTCCTCATCCTTGTTCAGCTTTCCTATTCTCTTGAGGTCCAGCTTTAGGTCTCCTCTCTCATACTTAGGAAGCTCTGATTTCTCCTCTTTCTCCTGTTCCGCTATCTTCTTCTCTTTAGAGATGTCCTTATGGAGCCGGTGTGTGTCTCTCTTCAGATCCGATTCCTCTTTCTTCAGTTTCTCTATGTTCTCCTCGACCCTTCCTTTCTCATTCTCAAGGAGTTGAAGGAGCTGCCTGGAATCGAGCGAGAATTTATTGCCGTTCTTTGCGAGCTTTATATCCTTATTGATCTGATTATCCTCCTTCTCCAGCTCTTCATCCTTCTCATACCTTTCTTTCTCCAGTTTGGTGTCCTTCTCAGTATCATCCTTGTTCTCTTTATCCCTCTTGAAAAGATCCTTCAGTTCCCCCAGATTTTTCTTCATTGTCCTCTTCTCTTCCTTCTCGACCTTTCCTGTATTTGTCTTTGAGAATAAGCCTATTGAGATATATATGATGCCTACAAAGATAGCGAGGCCCGGAACCCATCCGCTGCTCTCTGCGTATGAGCTTTCTGCACTCATAGCGCCTATCTTACTGGCAGCTATGCCCGCTATAAGGAATGCTATTCCATTTCCTGTGTTCTTACCTACCATCGTCCACCAGTAACCTCTTGGTTAAAAAGTATATTACTATGACCAATAACAACTGCCCGTAAACACCGAATATGGCTAAAAGGCTGAATACGTTGTTCCTTGCGGGATCCACGAATGCGAATATGCTCAGTACGGCTAGTCCTGTAAAAGCGTGGGCGAGGGTCTTTCCGGGTTTGCTCAGTCCCGATCCTCCCTCTCCTTCAAAGAACTTTAATCTCTTTATGACAGAGCTGAATATGGAATAGAATATAAGGTAATAGAAAAGCAAAGTGAGACCGTAGACGACATAAGTATCATTAAGAAGATCCTTGAGGTATGCGAAAATCCTCGACAGAGTCTCTGTGATAGTGAAGTCCATAGAAAAGTCTCCCGAATAAAGATATATAAATTTATTGAAAAAATCAGGGGAAGATCATCCCTTTATCTTCTTTAGAATATTCTCTTTATTTTTCCATTCAAGGGCATTCTCGAGAACCTCGATGATGTTCTGCACAGGTATTATGTTGATCTTATCGAGTTTCTTCTTCTCGAGCACAATATCCTGCATGTTGCTCTTCGGAACGATGACATGCTTGATCCCGCTGTCAATTGCAGCCTCGATCTTCGAGTTTATACCGCCGATGGGCAGAACCTCACCTCTTACGGAAAGGCTTCCTGTCATAGCATATTTCTGCTTGATTGGCACTTCCTTCAATGCACTTATGACTGCAGTGGCAACAGCTATGGATGCGGAGTCGCCTTCAACGCCTTCATAAGTCTGGAGGAACTGTACATGGATATCGTATTTTTCCTTTATATCCTCGCCAAAATACCTCTTTATGATCGCACTTACGTTCTTCACCGCTTCCTTGGCGATCTCACCGAGCTTGCCTGTCGCTATAACTTCTTTCTGCTCCCCGCCTGGAGTGACTGCAGACTCAATAGGTAGGAGTATCCCTGAATGTGCATTCCCTCCTCCTATGACAGCAAGGCCGTTGACCCTTCCTATCTCGTCTCCTTTGGTCCTGATCAGGTGGTATTCCTTCTTCCTCTCGATGTATTTATCAGCAACCTGCTGTTCGAGGGTCTTGGAGATCTTCTTCGCTTCTTTAACATGCTTGGGTTTCACGTACTTCTCTTTCTCGGAAAGGGCTATATCACCTGCAGCTCTTATGAATCCGCCGAGCTCTCTCAGCCTCAGGGTAAGGTGGTTCTTTCTATTGGCCATCTTCCTGGCTTCGCTTAAGATCACCTCGACACTCTCTCTGGTGAAGTGCGGGATCTTTCCGTCCTTCCTCACTTCCTGGGCTATGAACCTGGCTATCCTCTTCCTGTTCTCTTTCGTGTCCTTTATGGTGTCGTTCATGTACACTTCGTAACCGTAACCTCTTATCCTCGATCTTAAGGCAGGGTGCATGTGCTTTACGGTTTCCATATTACCTGCCGCTACCATTACGAATTTCGCCGGTACCGGTTCGGTCCTCACCATAGCTCCTGCGCTTCTCTCACTCTGGCCGGTAATAGGATACTTGCCTTCCTGGAGGACTGTCAACAGGTCCTGCTGGGTGCTCGGCTTGAGAGTAGAGATCTCGTCTATGAAAAGGACTCCCATATGGGCCTTATGGATCATCCCTGCAATCACTCTCTCATTGGCAGGAGTCCCTAAGCCACCTGACTGGAAAGGATCGTGGAGTACATCCCCTAGAAGGGCGCCTGCATGTGATCCTGTAGCGTCATAGAATGGTGCCTGTTTACGGCCGAAATTATCCACGACCACCTTAGGATTCTTGGTCTTGACGGACATCTTCTTGCCCATATTGAGGAAGATCACGAATGCTGCCAGGAAAACCATCCCTCCAAGGAAGAAAGCTGCGAACATGATGGAGGCGGCAGCTGCTCCGTCTGACATATACTCACTCCTCACCCACCATGGGGCTATCATCGCAAGTACAGCAAGGATAAGGATAAGAAGGTTCTGGTTCTTGAACATCTGTGTGCTCTGCAGTTTCATCTTCTGGACGATGTCCCTTCCCTGGCCTGCAGGGACTGTCCTTATAAGTGGTTTATTCTCATCGTTAGGATTAGGATGGGATATGATGTCCACGAGCTTCTCTTTGGGAAGAAGTTCAGCGAGCGCCAGACCGAGCATGCTTTTTCCTGTTCCCGGATCTCCGATGAGGAGCACATGCCTTCTCCTTTCAGCGGATTTCCTGATGACCTCAACCGCTTCTTCCTGACCGACTACCTGGTCGATCATCCTTTTCGAGACATCTATCTCTGCCGTGGTCTTGAAATCTTCCATGGCGCAGAAAGAGATAGAACTTATTTTTAAACTTTTTGTAAGGTTTCCGGAAAAGCACGGGAAAGCTTTTTTAATTATATTTAATCTATCTCTGCCATGAAACTGGAAGACAGCCTTTTGTTAAGATACTCCCTCGTGATTTCTTCTGTCGGTCTCCTGGTACTATTTTTCCTCGTTGATTCTTATGAGCCTGAGCAGGTTGATCCAGGAGATATAGGTGATAAGGAGAAGGATGATTATGTCTCACTTTCAGGAGAGGTGCTTAGTGTGGATGAAGGGAATGTGACAGAGATACTTTTGAGGGATTATGAGACAGCAGAAGTTGTTGTATTTGAGGAGCTTGATCTTGATGAGGGGCAGGGAATCGTTGTGGAAGGCAAGGTCGATTCCTTCAGGGGAGAGAATCAGGTGATAGGTGACGAAATACGTAAAATTTAAATACTTCTCCTGATATAGCCGTTCTCATGCCGAAAGGTAAAACTCAGAGGGAGGAGGGCTGGATAATACAGCTGGAGCTCGAGAAGTCGAGGATCAGCAGGGAGAAGAGCATGGCTCTCCTCAATAAGAGCGTGATCCTTTATTTCACTTTCATAATAGTAGCAGTGCTTGGAGTGATAAATGATTATATAACTGTGAATCTGCTGACTTACATCGTTTTGATGGGTCTGATAGCCCTTGTCATGGGCACTATACCTTATCTCACTACAGTGGTTAAGGAGCAGAAGAATATTGAGAACATACTGGAAAAGATAAAGAATGGTAAGGAGAAATAAGAAAAAGGCCGTTTCACCGCTTATAGCGACAGTGCTGTTAATAGCCTTTGCTGTTGCATTAGGGGCTGTAGTCATGAACTGGGGTAGGACTTATCTCTCTGAAGACCATGGTGCTGCCGGTAGTTGCTCAGGAGTGGACCTTGTGATGGATAGCATGGGCAGTAATAAAGAAGCATGTTATGAGAAGGATGGTGGCTTCAGTGTGAAATTGTTCGTCCATAACAGCGGTGATAAGGATCTTGACGGTGTGAGAGTGAACTTATTGACAGAAAAGGACGAGATCATAAGCAATTTCGTGGATAAGGGCCTGATGCCTACAGATGTGAAAAAAGCGGAATTCACTTATTCTGGAGATAAGGGTGCTCCGGTTTCGCTCAAAGTGAGTCCTTTCATAGAAACGGAAGAAAGTGAAGGAGAAGATCCGGAACGAAAGATCTGCTCGGAGAAGGTAGTCAAGTTGGAATCTTTATCTGAATGTTAATAATAAAAAAAGGGGGGAGATTTATGAAGAGAAACTTAATGGTTATACTGTTGTTGTTATTGGTGCCTGTCCTGGTGAATGCACAGGAGGTGCCCCAGACTCAGGTACAACAACCGGCACAGGAACCGGCACAGGAACCGGCACAGGAACCGGCACAGGAACCGGCACAACAGCCGGCGGGTGAGCAGCTCACATGGAGGACCGAGGCTGCTCCTGTCTGTCAGGGTCCATGTCTGGAGGGCAGCAGGGCTGTCTGGCAGGTACAGATCCAGAATACGGGGACGGAAGAACTCAATCTTCAGAGGATCAACCTTGTCGATTCTTCAGGGGTTGTCTTCGGCTCGAAGGAGGCGGGTAATGCCTCTCTGCCGGCAGGAAAGACAGGTACGATGGAGATACCTGCGGAAGTTCCACCACCTACAAGGGGATCAACACTCTATTATAAACTGCAGTATGAATTTGCAAGAGGCGGTTCCTCTGATCAGAGTTTCAGGAGTGCAGGTGTGATGTCTCTCTCTGAAGTGGAATGTACTACAAACGCCGCTTGTGATGGCCTGTGCCAGGGTTACAGATGTATGCCTTTCGAGGCCTTCAATGATTCTGTGAAGGAGAAGTATAACTACTCTTCGAAGCAGGAATCTGATCCGGAAAAGGTCCAGTCAGTGCTTCTTTCGATAATAACTATCGTTCTGGTCATACTCTTATATGTGATGATGCGCCAGAGTGGCCGGAAGAGATCCGGAAAGAAGCAAAGGTAAAGTTTAAATATATTCTTTTATTTTATCTCTTATATGCGGCCTGTGATTTTATTCGTGGTTTTGATTCTGGTTTCTTCTGCTCTGGCGGCAGGTTATGATGTGGAGTTTGCCGGGGATTCGGTCATGGCTGATGATTCTGATGGGGTAAGGTCAGTCATCGGTGAGAGGATCACCGGCAGAGGCCAGGCAGGTAACACGGAAGTCGACATAGGGTATATATGGATGCTTAATACGATTCCTGATGTGAATTCTGTTTCGGTGCCAGATGATAAGGTGTATACAAACCATACATTGCCCTGCTCTTTCTCGGTAGAGGAGCATGATACTGGCGAGAAACTTACGATAACTGCTTTATGGTTCAGGAATGCCTCCGACTGGTACACAGGCTCAGAGACCATAGACGGGAATATAACTGATTATGTGGATAAATATGATATAAAGTTTGAGCCGTATTTCGTTGAGGAGACAATAAATCACACGATGATCAATGAGACAGAATATTCCTCTGCCACATCTCCTTTTTATACACATAGGAAGCATGATTCAAGGTCGGGCATAGGTTCCCTCAGACCACAGGATACGAGCCATTATGATATATGGGCCTGTTCTATAGATGTCTTCGATCAGGTTGCCCATTCTTCCTATGATTATTCAAGGCCTGAGGGAGAGTGGGCTTATCCTTTCTCTTTCGATTGGAATCATTCTTCCCCTCTCTTCATATATAACCATAAAACGGTGTTCAATGAATCTGCTCAGACTTATTATGAATGGCCTGAGGATAATACTTATCAGCTTGACCTTGGTTCTTTGTTCTATGATATAGATGACGATCAGATTGATTTTTCCCTTGAAAGCCTTGATGGCATTGTTGATATATCCATAAGCGGCAGTACGGCACATATAACTCCGGAGAGTGACATGAATGGTGTCTCTGAAGCTGAATTTTCAGCGAAGGATAATCTCAGGAATGACGAGGGGAACTCTTTTAGCAGTACTATTGTGCTTAATGTCACTCCAGTGAATGATCTGCCCAGGGCATCCGATGTCTACATCTCCCCTTCAGTCCCGTCTGATGATGATACTCTTGAATGCAGGGCTGATTATAATGATGTGGAAAATCATGAGAAACAGGACAGCTCATATGAATGGTGGCTGCAGGATGAATCTGAAGGGAACTGGGATAAACTGGATATAGAAACGAAGAATTTGGGCAGTAATAACTTTGATCTTGATGATAAGGTGATCTGTTCGGCCAGGTTTAAGGATTCAGAATGGGGGGATTATTATAATTCCAGCGCAGTCAAGATAACAGTAGACTCTGAAAAGCCAGAAGGAGAAGACGACAATCTCATCATCGGAGTTGGTTAGTCGCATTGGTCACATTAACGCCGTATTCATCTATAAGTTCCTTGTTGAAGTCTATCGCTTCTTTCTTATCCTTCTCGAAATCTTGATCCATATCACTGCATTCTTCAACATTAACTCCTCTGAAAGCGCAGTCTACAGCACTGTCCATCTCATTGGCATAGTTAAGAGCTTTCTCCGAGGTGCTTGTGGCAATCTCGGACAGGTTTGCCATGAAACCAAGCAATATGACCGCTGCTATAGGTGCGAATACAAGTTCTTTCATCTAAAACCCCCCGATGTGTGGTGAGTGGAGGTGCCTTATATATCTTTCTCTATCCTTTAGTGGTAAAAGATATGTTAACATATATAACAAAAAAGGAAATATTATATTTTATTGTTAAAAGAGTAACATTAAAAAAATTTATATATTAATTAAGTTAAGATATTTAACAATGAGAAAGCTGCTCGTTGTTTATGACAGTTCCGGCCTTGCTGATAAGGACAAGGTTAGGTTCTATTACGCCCTCAAAGGCAGGGACGGGAAATCTGGAATACTTGATTATTATAATATCGATTTTCTCAGCAAGAAGGTCCTTTTAGTGCCTTCAGAATTCAGGGACGAGATAATCGATTTTCTGTCAGGGTGGAAGATCTCTTATAGCATCAGGGATATAATCATAAAGGGTGAGAAACTTGAGGGTTGAGCTGTTGTTTATGCTGTTGTTACTGCCTATGGCGGTTTCGGCTGATTGCGACTGTGATCTGCAGAACAGGACCGTTAAGGAGGATTCTGATGATAAGATATTCTATCATGACCTTGAGGATGATTGTGACAGTGATGATTTGGAGCTCTTTGATTATGAAACTTCACATTATACACTGGATTATACTGATGCCGGGAACCTGAGGATAAGCAATCTGGAGGAGGATTATTATGATTCGGGCTATCCTGTAAGGATGAGTTGTGGGGGGAATGTCTTTAATTTCACTCTGGCAGTTGAGGAAGTCAATGATGATCCTTCCTTCTATGGATTATCTCTTAACACAGTAGAGGGAGAGCCTTTCGAGCAGGGGGTAAGCCTCGTCAATAAGACAGAGGATGTTGATGACTCTGATTTTTCATATTCTCTCCTTAGCGAAGGTGAGGTGGGGTGTACAATTTATTCCGGGAAGCTAAACACTTCTTACCCTTCAGGATGGACAGGTCATGATGAGTGCAGGATAGAGGTTAGAGATGGAAGGGGCGGAAAAACAAACGGTACAGTGAATCTAACAGTAGTGGATGAGACCCCTCCTTTGATATTCTATGAGATAAATTCTATCACTGGCGAGGATTGGGCTAAGATCTCCTGGGTCACTGATGAGAACACCTCCAGCAGGGTTATGTATGGGGAATCTCCCGGCAGTTATCAATATACAGAGTCATCATCTGAGATGGTTAAGGAACATGATGTGGAGCTTTCCCTGGAGCATAACACAACTTATTATTTTGTTGTGGAGAGCGAAGATGAATTCGGGAATACAAACCGGAGTGAAGAACATTCGCTTAAGACAGTCCCTGACAGAGGGCCGCCGTCCATAAGTCTGTTGTCTGATAGTGCAGTTGAGAAAAAGGATTTCACTGTTAGGGTAAGGACAAGTGAGGAATCGGAATGCAGGTATTCTGAGGAGGATATAGTCTTTGAGGAAAAGACCTCTCTTGCCTCTGAGGATGGGCTTGAACATTCTTTCGATGTCTCAGGAAAGGATAATGGTGATCATGGGTTCTATGTGTCCTGCGTGGATGATGCAGACAATATGGAAACAGAGAGGTTCGTGATAGATGTAGAGAGGGAGATAATCGAGAGCGCTTCTTTCGGTGATTCTGATGATAAGATGCTCTCAGGAAGTGAAGGACCGAATAAGATAACCCTCCAGACAGGGTCTAAGGATAAGGGAGACAGGGTAAAGTGGTATCTTAAGGATGAATCTTTCTCCCTCGATAGGATAGGGTTTAAGGCGAGGAAGGAATTCGATGAACTTTCCGCTGAGATAACTAGATTCACTCATGAACCGGTGGAGAAGTTCAGGCTCGATAAGGGAGTCTACCAATATATGGGCATTAAAGTTGATGATTCCATGATGTATGATATATCTGCAGGATTCACAGTGGATCCCAACTGGCTCGATGTGCACGATATAGAGCCTTATCAGGTCAGGCTCTATCGTTATGATGAGGGCTGGCAGGAACTCGATACTTCAGCCATCAGCAATGAAAGCTATGAGGCAGATGTGCCCGGATTCAGTCTGTTTGCGGTCTCTTTCAACAGCTCTGCGGAGGAGCCTGTTGAACCTGAAGAGGAGGAAGATGAAGTTGAGAAAGGAATAGATAATGTAACGGTTAATAAAACGGAAGCTCACCAGGCTAATGTTTCAGAGGATAATCTTTCTGTCAATGAGACTTCCAATGAAACTTCTCCTGCCGGAACTACCGGGTATGGAGAGAATGATACTGTGGACTCTAATATTTCGTTAGAGGGTGAGGAGAAGAATGCCTCTGTTGAAAAGCCCCTTCCGGTAGATTTCCAGGAGATATCTTATATGCTTCTCATACTCCTCTTCCTGATGCCTCTGGTCATATATTATCTGTTATATTTCCATTCTCATAACCTTAAGCCTCATGATCACAGGAAAGAGAAGGGAAGTGCTGTTGAACAGAAAGAAGGAAATGCGGATGTCAAGGAGGATTCAGGAAACACTGATGAGGGCAATATGGAAGAGGCTTATTCGAAGCTCCTTGATATGAAGGAAGACATAGACGAGTCTCTCGAGAAGACAAAGTTCACTGAAAACCGGAAACCGAATAACATAGGAGAGGTTGAGTCCCTTATGATGAGGAGGATAGTGGCTAATTCACTGAAGAATTCGGTACCTGAAAAGAGGATAAAGAATGCTCTCATCAACAAGGGTTATGGTAAGAAAGAGGTTGAAGAGACGATACGCTCTGTCAGGAGATGCCTTTCACTTAACAGCAGGCTCAAGAACGTATCTGATAGGCTCTGGAAGATGTACCATCGGAAAGTGTAGAACAATATTTTTAAAAATATGGAAGGGAGATTAAACTAATGAGGCATTCGATAAGATATTTTTTCGTATTGGTAATATTTGTATTGGTTGCTGGCTCTGCCACTGCTGTGGATGTGATAGGCAACGATAACCTTTCTTATAAGAGGATCAACTTCGTTGGCTGTGGAGAGGAGAATTTCGTTTATTGCGACGGGGAGAAGATAGAGACAGATTCTTATGAATGGAAGGATTGTAAGATCACGAGCTTCGATCCTTATGAATGCAATTCCCTGAGCCTGGCTTCTGAAGACTCGAAGGAGATGGATCTCACCAGGGTCATAGTCAGACCCGATATGGTACTTGATGATCAGGGCTGGGATGGCGGATTTGATGGTCCTGTAGAGACAGCCAGAGCTTTATGGCTCCTTTCCGAGTTCGGGGACAAGTATGAGAATGAGATGAATAATGCTCTGGACTGGTTGACGAGGAACAGGGATAATACTGAGAAGTGCTGGCCTTCGGGAGAATGCAAGGTTGAAGTTACTGCAAAGGTGATGATGTACCTTACGCGTGCAGGCTTTGATGATTCCGAAAGAATATTCTATGATGGGATGGTCTGGCTCGAGAACAGGCAGAATTTCATAGGGGGTGACTGGAACATTTATGCAGAGGCGGAAGACGGATCTGCTTCCTGTAATATAACCCTTCCGGGGAATAAGATTGAACTTTCCCTTGATGGTTCAGGGGAGAGCAGGGGAATAAGCCCTGGATATGGTGATACTTTCAATATAACATGCGAGGATGAGGCAAAGATCGATGTAAGGGATAACAGGAATGTTTCGGTCTTCCGTGTGACAACTAATGATGAGTTCGATTTCACTCTCCCTGAAGGTGCCTGCTGGTCAGAGACGAAGTGGATAGGCTGTGATAATGACATAACTGTCTTCGGAGCTATAGCTGATCTGACAGAGGAACATAAAGGAGAAGCAAGGGATTATCTTTCCGGGGAGCTTAATGATGATGACTATACGGGAGAATTCCTTACTTCTTACGATCACATCGCAATGACTGCCCTTTATTATGACTATATAGATGATAAGGAGTCCATTGCAAGATACCTTGTATTCAAGCAGAATAACGATGGTAGTTTCGGTTCCGAGAAAGGCAGGTTGGTAAGGACTATGAGGGTAGTGAAGGCATTGCAGGATACGGAGCTTGGCTTTGTGGGGAACGCGGTCTCAGATGCGAAGGGATGGATATACGGGAAACTCGAGGATGGCGGTTTCTCCTCAGTACTTAAGGATGTGCTTTCTTTCTATTCCTTATACGATGATCAGGAGCAGGCTCTAAGTAATGATCTTCTTAAACTTGAGAAGGACAGTGATGTCACCATAAGGAACCCGACCCATTATACAATGGAGGATCTTGAGTTCAATGTTACCGGCTCACTTCCTGTGAACATAAGCGAGTTCAGCGACATAGGTCCTTATTCAGAGAAGAAGATACAGGTGAAGGTCAATGATCCGCCTGCAGGGAGATATTATGGAAAGATAAGGATACACAACGACAGGAATCTTACTTTCATTCCTGTGATAGTCTCTGTAGAACCAAATGTGAATTTATCCATGCCTGAAAAGGTGACGATGTTCGGAGGCAAAGCTGATCTGCCTATAGAGGTGGACTCTAACGGTGCTTTCAAATGTAGTATAAAGGGCATTGAAGCTGAACCCTTTAGTATAAAGAGGGATACAGAGAAAGTTACGGTTGATGTGAGTGGTAGTGAAGAGAGGTTCTCGGGTGAGAAGGACATTGTCTTTGACTGTGGCGATATACGTATGGAAAGAAAGCTGGATGTTGATATGTATCCCTCTGATTCTTTAGAGATAGACGCATCTGATCTTAATATAACCACTCATGACGAAGAGCCCAAAGTAAACATAAAGAACAATCTTGATGAGCCTGCTGAGCTTTCACTCTCTATAGAGGGCAAGGCGAAGGCCCTGCTTTATCTTGAGCACATGAGGAAGGAAGTACCTGCTGGTGAAGAGGTCAGCTTTGTAATAAAGAATAATCTCGAGAAAGGGATGAACTCGTCCATGAAAGGCAAGCTTTCAATCGGGGTGTTCGGAAGTACTATAAAGAAGGATATCAATATAGATATAAGTCATGTCCCTTTTACAGAGACGATCCTCTTCAGGATACTGAAATACATTCTCTATATTGGTTTATTGGTGGGTGCCTTTTTTGTGCTCCATTATTATTCTGAGTATCTTAGGCTTTATACTTCCAGGGTGCTTCAGAAGATGAAGAGTGTGGATATTAAGGAAAAGGCAAAGGCTCTCATCCCTGCCAAGCTCAGGAAAAAGAAGAAAGAAGAGGGGAAGTCCGGAGAGGATCAGCAGCAACAGCAGAATGAACAGAAGAAGGATTCGTTAAAGCACAGCTCGATGACCGATATGATAAATATAATGGCCAGTGTCGGTAAGGAGGACGATGAGATAAGAGAGAGGCTCAAGAAGGAAGGTATGTCGGAGGAGGAGATCAACAAAGCTCTTAAGGTGGTCTCAGAAGAGAGGAAGAATAAACAGGAGCTTGATAAGGAGAAGACTATCATAGATGTTATCAAGGAGATGGATCAGGGTTCTGATGAGATTAAGGAACACCTTAAGAAAGCCGGATTTTCAGATACTGACATAAACGAGGCTTTCGAGGAGATTGAAGAAGAAGTCAAGCATAAACAGAAAGAGTTCCAGGAACATCTAAAGGAAATAAAAGGTGATGATGGCGAGCCTGAAGAAGCTTCCCTTACAGACACGGCATCCGATAATACAGGGAACAGCAAGAAATAGGATCAGAGATCCTTTGCCATAACCGTTTTCCTGTTGTTCTCCCTGGCTCTTTCACAGGCTTTTTTCATCATCTCTTTAGCTTTCTTGTCAAGTTCGTCCGCTACATCACCTGCAACATTGAAACCGGGTGCGAAGTCCTTGACCTTGGCTTTTATGATCAACATTTCTGACATGTTATCACCTCATGTCCTTTTTTATTGTCTTTGTTTATAAAGATTTTGTCTTTATCCGGAGAAAGTTTTTATAATGCTTCTAATTCCTTTAATTTTATGGGGCAGTTTCCGGAAAAACTTAGGTCTGGGATAGCTATCGACCTTGATGACACTGTCTTCAATACTTCCCTGCATTGGTATAAGACTCTTGTCTCGAATTTTGGCAAACCTCCGGGTCTTGGGGTGGGGGATATAGAGAAGAGATATGGTTATTTCCAGCAGGTACCATATTTTCAGGGCAGGAAAGCGGAAAAGTTATTTGAGCATATGGTACATGGTAACGGTTATCAGGAGAAATTGCCTTTGAATGAGGGAGCTAAAGACCGTCTTGATGATATACAATCCGAATATGGCATAGCGGGTTATGTTACGGCAAGACCTGAAGATGTGAGGGAAGGGACGGAGAATTCCCTTGGCCGGCATAACCTTCCTGAAGCACCTTTGATAATGAGACAGGACAACGAAGATGATCATAATAGGTGGAAAGGTCTTTTGATTTCAGAGAATTCTCATCTTGTCAGAGGGATTATAGATGATAACCCTTCCCTGATAGAGCATCTCTCTTATTATGACGGCACAGTTTTCCTTTTCGGTAAGAAAGACTGGCAGAAGGATGGCATTGATGTTGTTCCCTGTATGAACTGGAAAGAGACCTATAAGAAATTAAAGGAAAGATATGCTCATTTATGAGCATAATAGAACTTTCCATCGAAACGGCAGAAACCCACTCTTTCGAATTGCACTATCTCTCCTCTCTTAAGTTGGGAGATGTTTTTCTCTGCAAGTCCTTCCTTCTCGCCTTCTGTAGTCACGAGAGTGGCTTTTTCAGCATTATCTTTCGGCAGCCAGTGGATTATTGTATTGCCTGAGAATTTCTCATGCTCCGTCGAGTGGAACTTTAATTTATCTCCCTCTCTGGTGAAGTTCAGGCAGTTCATTAACCTTATCACTTCGTTCTCTTTAAGATTCTCGTAATCCTCTGCTTCTATGTAGAACTTCTGATCTGTAGAGAAAGGTCTTTTCCCTTCCTTATCATCAGGATGGAGCTTCAGGTTGAGTTCCTGATCAGGGGCGCCTTCGATGGTTATCTCTTTGGGCTCTCTTATGAAGAAGAACCTCTTTGCTTCCTTATCGAGATAGGATCTGTTAAGGGATTCTATGGTCTTGAAGTATTCATCTATTGCGACTGATTTGTCTGTCTGTGTCACTCCCATCTCTTTGGCGAAATCGATTATAGACCTTGCCAGGAAGCCTCTTTTCCTAAGGGCCCTCAGGAAGGGTAGCCTTATATCGTCCCAGCCTGTATACTTGCCTTGGTCTATAAGCTCTCTCGCTTTCGAGCATGAGACAGGAAAGCCGGTAAAGTTTATCCTTCCGACAGAGATCGCGTCAGGTGTCTTATAACCTAAAGCATTGTGGATCATAGCCTGCTTCTTTGCATTGTCCATATGATCCTTTCCCCTTAATGTATGGCTGACTTCCATCTCCATATCATCAACAGCTACAGAATAGGTCATGAGGGGCCAGACCCTGTACTTGTTCCCTGTCCTCGGGTGGGGCGAGTCATTGATCCTCATTATCGGGAAGTCTCTCATAGCAGGGTTCTTATGGGCTATATCTGTCTTGAATCTCATCACTGCCTCTCCTTGTTTGTATGAGCTGCCCATCTTTTCCCATCTTTCCATCTGCTCTTTTTCGTTAAGTTGCCTGCAGGGACAGGCTGTCTTGTTCTTCTTCAGTTCCCTGAACTTCTCGGGATCGCATGTGCAGATGTAGGCTTTCCCTTCCTTCATCAGCTTTTCCGCGTATCTGTAGTAGTTCTCCAGCCTGTCGGATTGTATATAGAAATCATACTCGCCGAAGAGCCAGTCGCCGTCTTCCTTAAGGAGATCATAGGAATCAGGGTCTATATTATCTGGATTGGTATCGGAGATCCTCAGGATCATCTTTCCGTTATATCTTTTGGCATATTCGCAATTGAGTGCAGCAGGATAAGCATGGCCTATGTGCATCGGTCCGGAGGGACTTGGTTCGAACCTCATAACGACGGGCCTTTCATTAGCATTCGGAAGGTCTTTCAGGTCCTTCTTCGGCTTCTCCTTCTTCTCGAGCATCTCCGGATGGTTATTTTCGAGCTCTTCCTTCTGCTCTTCCAAGGTAATCCTGTTGACATCCTCCACGATGGAATTTATCTTTTCCATGGTGGATCTCATGTCCTTCTTGACTTCTGGTTTCTCGGCGATTATCTTGCCTATGATGCTCTTCGGATTAGCTTTACCATTGTATTTGACCGCGTTCGCCAGTGCATGTTTCCTGATTATAGCCTCTGCCATGCTTGTAGTGGGTTTGTCTTTCGTTTATAAATTTTTGGAAGAGAAAACTTCAGTTTGATAACCGGGTGATGATAAAATCTTCTTTTTTACTGAATTGTCACCGAAAACTTTATAAACACCCTTTCCTTAAATGAAGATTAACACAAAGGCTAAAGGAGTCTTTTTTCTGTGGTGGGGATGGCGAGAGATAATGTTTTGCCGTACGCGGCTTTCGGGAAAGTTTTGGAAAACGCCGGTGCGGAAAGGGTCAGTAAGGAGTCGATGGAAGAGCTCAATAAGATCATGACCTCTTATGCTCATGAAGTCAGTAAGAAGGCTGTGAAGCTGGCCAGGCATTCCGGCAGGAAGACTGTCAAAGCGAAGGATATAAGGCTTGCTGTAGAATGATCATTTCTCAGCTTCCTGCTTCCACATTATACCTATTTTCATGATAGCTTTATGGAACTCTGTTGAGATCTTATAGGTTTTCCTGTAGAGGTCATAATCAATCATGCCCATCCCTTTCATCGGGGTGAGGATCCTGTCATAGAACTGTCTCTTATTATAGCTGATCTTGACCTTCTTCCCCTTATAGGGCTCTTCATCGATATAAGCGATCATCTCTCCGTTGTGGAGCTTTGTCGCGAACATCGACATCTCTGATTTGGCGAACTGTCCTTCGTTTCCCTTTATCGTATTTATAAGTAATTTTCCAACTATCTTCTGCTGCTTGGTTGAAAATATGATATCGTAAATATCATCGGGCAAATTGAATCTGTCGAATAATATAACCATCTTTACACCCCCCAATGGTTGTGAAAAGAGAAACTAATATATAAATGTTGCTTTTTGTATATTGGTATTACTTAATTGGACCAAATACCCAATTTTATCTATTAAGGTTTAATTGTGGAGACTTCATTCGTTAGGGTATTGGTTTGGTGAGGATCAGCAGAGGACAGGGGAAAGATGAAATCCTAATCTGGGCGTTCTATAAACCCTTTTAAATCTTCTTTTTAATAAATTTTATATACTATCTGTTTTTCCAGCCCTCCATAAGGGGTCTTAGCTCAGGCTGGCAGAGCGTTCGGTTGGCAATCGAAAGGCCGCGGGTTCAAATCCCGCAGACTCCATTTCTAATAAAGTATTTAAATAGAGGAATCTTACCATTGTTAATATGGAGGAAAATTATACTTTGAATGAGAATAAGCTTCTCCCCGAAGGGGCTGCAAGACTATTTGAGAACAAATTCTCTCCTATGGCTGAGAATCTGGGTTATAAGATTGATGTTGAAGCCTCGGGGAACTGCCTTAATGTACATAAGAAACGAATAAAGAAGAAAGGCTTTCCAAAGTTCATCTCGGATCTTACTGATAAGTTCAACAAAAGCGATGAGGTCCTTGAGTATTCGATACCCGAAAATTATCAGGGATATAAGGTTAGATTCGTGGGTGATAAGCAGCAGATCCTGGAGGATTACCTTAATCCTATGCTTAACAAGAAAGGCATGTCCTACGGTTTTTCCAAAGATAACGGGGAACATAAGATTTATGCCAGCAGGAAAAATATGATAATTGGTGTGAAATTCCAGGGGGAGACGCATTCCCTGTCCAGAAGGGTGAAGGAAGAGATAGCATCGATAAGTCAGGAAGAGAACGATTCCAAGTATTTTGATATAAGGGTGAAGAACAATATGTACTTCAGTTCTTTCCTCCAGTTAGCGAATTGTCTGAACAAGAAGATGGCTGATTCTGTATTCACTGTTACAAAATTATATGAAGATAAATGAGATACAAACATTTTTAAATAATCTCTCTCATTTCCTTCCCTATGCAATACCAATGGGAGAAATTCATAAACAAGAAGAAGGCCGATAAGGACATCGATGGATGGACTTCCGATTTCGGGCCTAAGGTGATCAGCAGGAAGGATAAGAAGACAAAAGTCAGGTTCAATGTCCTTATAGATAACCCGAACCTGAAAGTATTCCTTGTAGGCAATTTCAATGAATGGGGTAAGAAGAACCTAAAGGAATATGAGCTCTCCCATGACAAGCATAGTATTTTCGCTTCTATAGATAAGGAGATCGAACATAAAGAGCCTTACAAATTCCTGGTGTTTGACGGTGAGAAGAAGTTCTTCATACAGGATCCTGCTGCCCCATATTTCGATGATAACGGCAATTCTGTATTCTGGGATTTTGAGAAAGGCTATAAGAAGAGATACGGTTTCATAAACAATCTCCACAGGTCTGTTAAGGTCCTCCAGACAGACCTTCCAGGGTTGATAGCCCACTGGGCCGATAAGGATGGTGTATGCGGCAGAGATGTAAAGGAGAAGGATTATTTTAGCTTCGTGGCTGATTCGGGCATACTTGATCATGTGAAGAAACTCGGCTTCAATACTATACAGTTTCTCCCTTTCGCCCAGAGCATAGATGGTGATAACTGGAAATATCGTTATCTTGTTCCTTTCCAGTTTGCTATCCAGAAGAACTGGGGTAATCCCGATGAGTTCATGAGGATGATCGACGAATGCCATAAGAGAGGCATAGCCGTCATAGGTGATTTTGTCATCGGCCATCTGCCTTATAAGGATTTCAGGGTCTTCGGGCAGAGCTCTGAGCATAACGGGCTTCATCACTGGAAAGCCAGGCATGGTTACGAGCTTTTTATGAAAGAGCCTACTGCCTGGGGCACTATGAGGTTCGATTTCGATAATAAGTATGTGAGACAGTTCATAGTCTCGAGCTGTCTTCATTTCCTTAAGCATTACAGGATAGATGGTCTGAGGATAGATAATGTTGACGGGATCATAAGATACGGTGATAACGGCCAGGGCGAGGAGAGGCCTAACGGCAGGAAGTTCCTGAGGGAGCTTAACAGCACAATCTATACATATAATCCGTGGGCCATGATACATTTCGAGTCCCATTATTTCTATAAGGATAATGCGAAGATGCTCGTCGTGCCTTTTGAGGAGGATGAAAGAGCACTGGGTGCTACTGCTTACAACAGCTCCAGGATGACGTATTACTTCCATGTGTATTATATGTTGATGTCGGCCGAGAAGATAACGCCCTGGAAATTCCGTGATATAGCTGAAGAGAAGGAATGGGGGCAGTCCAATTCCACGATAGCCGATTTCCATAACCATGATGCGGCAGCAGGTCTCATGGAGCAGAGGGCTACGGGAAGCTATGCTTATGATACGATGACCCATACGAACCCTGCAAATCATTACCATGCTCTCGGGAAGATCAAGGTCATGGAAGCTATAATATCCTTCTGCACAGAGGGGAGGACACTTGACCTTGCCCAGACTTTCCTGATGCAGACAGGCACATTCGAGCATGACAGCTCGATCAGGTGGTATCTTACCTTCACACAATGTAACAGGAATCTCCTGAAGTATAAGGAGAAGGTTAACAAGATTATGGATGATCCGGCTTTCTGGCCGATGTTCACCAAGAACCGCAAATTCCTCAATGTGGATGATTCCAACAAGATGCTTGTCGTTGAAAGATCTGCCGATTATAAGGGTAAGAAGACAAAATATGTCATCGCGATCAACTTATCCTCTTGGGTACATCATAATTATAAGGTGGGGGTTACCGATAAGGCTGATTACAGGGTAGTCTTCAATGGCGACCTCTTTGATTATTCAGGAAGTGGCCTCACTACTTATCCGGAGAAGCTTAAGAATAAGGAAAGCGATAATTTCGGGCTTCTGGAGAGAGAGGTGGAGCTTGGTAAAGTGGGCCCTTATAGTGTTGTGGTGCTTAAAAGTGAGAATAGCGATTGATATGGATGATGTGATCGCGGATTTCAGTTCTGCTTTCATAAGATTTTATAATGAGAATTATGGAACAGGGCTTAAGAAGGAGGAGATCTTTACCTATGATCTCTGGAGAGTTGTCGGTGAAGATAAGGAGGGTTTTTTGAGGAAGCTGAAGCCTCTCTTTTCCTCTGATGCTTTGGAGGAGCTAAACCCTCTTCCTGGCGCTGTGGAATCTCTCAAGGAATTATCAAGGAAGCATGAGCTCATAATTGTGACAGCGAGGCAGGAGAAGAATAAAGAGAAGACTTACAACTGGATAGATAAGCACCTCCCTGGAGTTTTCGATAAGATCGTTTTCACTAACAGGTTCAATGATGATGAGTTAAGGAAGGTGGATGTATGCACGGATCATGGAGCTTCGCTCATCATAGAGGACAATTATGACAATGCCCGTGAATGCCTTCCTCATCTGGATGTGATCCTGATGGATCAGCCATGGAACCGCGAGCATTTGGAAGGAGCAAGGAGAGTGAAGAGCTGGGCCGAAATAATGGAGGTGTTAGGATGATAGGTATAATCTCGGACACGCATGATAATGTCGAGAATGTCAGGAAGGCTGTTTCAGTCTTCAGAGAGAGGGAAGTTGATTTCGTCGTCCATCTCGGAGACATAATAGCACCTGCAACAATACCTTTTTTCGAAGGATTGAAGGTATATTTTGTGAAGGGTAATAATGACGGTGACACAGAGAACCTGATGAAGAAGATAAAAGAGATTGACGGTGAGTTCACAGAAGAGCTTACGATTGAGCACGAAGGTAAAGTTATAAAGGGCACGCATTATCCTCATATCGCGAGAGAGATGGAGGCTGATTATGTTCTTTATGGGCATGATCATACCAGGAATGATGAAAGCTCAGGCAGTGTGAGGCTCATAAACCCGGGCGCTCATTATCACAATGCAGAAGGGACTGTGGCTTTGCTTGATGTTTCGGGGGATAAGCTGGAATTTGTGGAATTATGATTTGTTCTTCTTTTCCTTATCCTTCTTCTTGATCTCTTCCCATAATCTCTGTTCTTCTTTCAGAGGCAGGGTTTTGCCTTCCATCAGCCAGGGTTTTCTCCTCTTCATCTTCTCGGCTATGGATTTAACTGTATCTTCAAATTTGAAGTGGCCTTCCTCTTCAGCTATTATCGATAGATACATCAGATCACCCAGGGCATCGCCCAGCTCTTCCTTCAGGTTGTCATAATCTTTCTTGTCAAGAGCTTCCTGGATCTCGTCAATCTCGGATCTTAGCTCATCCACCGCTTTCCGGAACGTATAGCTCTGCCCCCATTCAGAATTATTCCTGTCGAGCTTCATGATTTTCTTCAGTTCTTCCATATGGCATATGTTTCAATAAATATTTAAATTGTTTTTGATTTCTAGGTAGTATGATAAACATAGTGGGGGATATTTTCACAGGAAAGACTACCGTAGCGAGTAAACTGGCTGATAAGATCCCTGATTCACAGCTCATAGACAAATCGAAGATACTCACCTATCCACCCATCATGATGGGCTATAATGAGAATGGTGCTCTTGATGATGTGTCCTTGGATGAGTTCATAGAGGACATAAAGAATTACCCGGGGAAGGTAGATAAGAGCTATATAGACAGCCTTTCAAGGGGCGAGACGATAGAGTTCTCGTATAAGCTCAACCAACGTTTCAGTGGCGAGGATCCTTCCTATAATCTCACGATACTCTCAGAGTTCATCGATGAGGAAAAGGTGCCGATAATAGCGGGAGCCAGGTATTTTGAGAGCTTTAAGAAGCTCAGTGAACAAGGGTATATGACATTCGGCCTTAAGCTTGATGATAAGGATGAGATAAGGAGAAGATCGGAAGAGATGCATAATCATACATGGGAGGATCCCTTCTATCAGAAAGCGCTTGAGGATAAGTTTTTTGATATAGATAAGATCATGAAATCTCTGCCTGAAGAGAATAAGTTCGATACAGCGAAGTATGGTCCGGATAAGATAACTGATATGATATATGAAAGATGGCAACAATCAAAGAATTACAAAGTAAGGTGAAAGAATTCAGGGATGCAAGGGACTGGCAGCAGTTCCATACAGCCACCAATCTTGCGATAGGCGTCTCTACAGAAGCTGCCGAGCTTCTCGAGCATCTCAGGTTCAAGAGCAGTGAACAGGTGAAGGAGTATCTATCAGATAAATATAATAAGGAGAAATTCTCGCATGAAGCAGCGGATGTTTTCATATTCCTGCTCGCTCTGTGCGAGGCTGAAGGCATAGACCTTGAGAAAGCCTTTCATGAGAAACTAGATATCAATAAGAAGAAATATCCTGTCTCAAAGGCTAAGGGCAGGCATGATAAATATGATGAACTATGAGGTGATTTTTTATGTGTATATTCTGTAAGATCGCAAAAGGAGAGATGCCTGCAAACAAGGTATATGAGGATGATAATTTCGTGGCTTTTCTGGATATCAGTCCTGCTAATAATGGCCATACCCTTGTAATAACCAAAGAGCATTACGAGACTTTCACTGACATTCCGGAGGATAAGCTGAAAGAGTTTACCGCTGTCACCCAGAAGGTAGCAGTGGCTGTAAAGGATGCAACTTCGTGTCATGGATATAATATCATCATGAACAACAATAAAGCAGCAGGGCAGATCGTCCCGCATGTGCATTATCACATAGTTCCGAGGGTAGAAGGGGATAATGTGCTCTCGACCCTTAAACAGGGGAATTATAAGGAAGGCGAGATGGAAGAATACTCTAACGCTATAAAATCGAAGCTATGATATCTTTGACAGCATCAGGGACCAGGTGGTGCCATCCCTTACCCTCTCTTATCCTTTTCCTTATCTCAGTAGCGGTTATATCTTCATTGAAATCGAGTTTCTTTACCTTATAACCATGTTCTCTGAAGAGTTTCTCCGTGTCTGGATTTCCCGTATATATTATGTCGAAATCAAGCAGGGTTATGTTGTTCATCCATTCCTTGTCCGTTTCTGTATCTTCGATATAGGCAAGCCTGAAAGGTTTCTTTACCGATTCATTGATCATCCTTCTTCTCATGCCTGCAGGGAAAGGATTGTCCTCTGTGTCATGTGTCTGTGATGACCCAATCGCGATTATCAGCTCTTCTTCCTCTATCTGTGCCAGAGCATCAAGATGGCCTTTGTGGAAAGGCTGGAATCTTCCGAGAAATAAAGCTCTCATGCTTTAACACCGTGTTTCTTCAGCAGGGCTTTCAGGGTTGCAATAGCCACTTCTGCCTGTTTCTTGTTAGGTCTTTTTGTGGTTATCCTCTGGAGCCACAGGCCCGGCATTGTGAGCGATCTCAATATCCTGCTCTTCTTCGCCCCCAGCTTGAGGAATTCATAAGAGAGACCTGCGATGGGTAATACTAATGGAAGTCTCAACAAGAGGAGCTTATGGTAGGGCAGATCTGTCGGCACAATCGAGAAGATGAGTATGCTCAATATCAATGTAAGGAAGATGAAATTCGTACCGCATCTTCTGTGTATGGTAGAGTGTTTCAGGACATTCTTCGGGGTGAGCTTCTCGCCATGTTCGTAACATGCTATCGATGCATGCTCTGCTCCATGATACTGGAACATCACTTTTATGTCTTCCATCCTGGAGATAAGGACGATGTAGATGAGGAATATCGCTATCCTGCTCAGGCCGTCTATCACATTGAATGTTACATCATTCAGTGTGGATATGCTTGAGAATCCTTTCGCTATCAGGAGGGGAACTGCCTTGAAGAGGAGCAATGCGAATGCGAGTGAGAGGACAATAGTGAGTATTATATGCGAGGGCTTGAGGCTCTCTTCCTCCTCATCCTGTTGGTTGGCGGAGTAAATGAGCTCTTTCATGCCTATGTAAAGCATCTCGACCAGGCTCACTATTCCTCTTATGAAAGGCAGACCAAGGATCCTGTTCCTTTTCGTATAAGAAGTATACTTCTCTGTCTTCGTTTCTATCTTCCCGTCTTTCCTCACACCTACTGATATGAACTTCGGGGATTTTATCATCAACCCCTCTATCAGTGCCTGTCCTCCTACATCTATCTTTTTCATTCTGCTTTCAGATTTATATTCAAAGTTTCTTGCGTCGGTATAAATCTCCTGTATTTCACTCCTGCCATATCGAACATCTTCTTGGAGGCTATTACAGACTCAGATTCAGGATATTTGTCTTCCAGATAGATCACTTCCTTGATGCCTGCCTGCAATATGAGCTTACAGCATTCATTGCAGGGGAATAGTGCTACATACATCCTGGACCCTTTAAGTCCAGTAGTCGAGTTCATGATGGCGTTCTGCTCTGCATGGACAACATACGGGTATTTTGTATCAAGAGAGGTTTCTCCTTTCTTGCTCCAGGGTAGCTTATTATCCGGACATCCCAGAGGAAAGCCGTTGTATCCTATTCCTACTATCTTGTTCTCCCCGTTCACTATACAGGCACCTACTTGTGTGTTCGGGTCCTTGCTCCTTTTCGCTGATAATGCAGCGATGCCCATGAAATAATCATCCCATGAGATATAATCCTTCCTTTTATCCATCATGTTCACCTGTAACAGAGTCAATCTTTTCCTTAAGCTCATCTATTGTGCCTGTATTTACAACCATGAAGTCTGCCATGGCTATAGGTCCTGCCTTCTCGATGTTCTCTATCTCTGACTTGTCCCTTTCTTTTGCCTCCTCTCTCGTGAAAGACCTGAACCTTGACTCTTCATCATTCTCGCTGCTCCGGTTCTCCAGACGGTCATATCTCACTTTAGGAGGAGCATGTACGGCCAATACCTTCAGCTTATCTCCGAATCTCTCTTTCAGTACCTTGTATTCGGACCAGCTGTATAATCCGTCTGCGACTACAGGCCCTTTCTTTAAGAGATCCTCTATCTTCTCTATGTTGAGCTTCGCAAAGGCGGCTTTCCCGTATTCCTGCCTCAGTTCTTCCCTTACTTTCTTCTCGTTCTTCTCGTTCACTTCCCCGTATCTTTTCTTCACGATATCAAGGGTAATCTGTCCGAACCTCAGGAACTGATAGCCTTTCCTGGTGAGATGATCTGCCGCTTCAGATTTGCCTGCACCACACATGCCGACTATAGCGAGAATTTTGTTTGTCATGCTTCCGGATTACGGTTGTATGTTTATAAATTTATTGGTGTATTACCCTGAAAGTGAAAACAGTTAAATATAATCTCTATCTTCCCTGTGTCATGATCAATGAAGTTGTTTCCAGGCTGGATGTGGATGTTGATATCAACGAGGTTCTCAAGTATGATAATAGCTGGCATGATGACCGTACAAAGGCCTTTGCGGTGAACCTTGCTCATGAGAGGATCTATAAAGCCGGTCTGGAACTTATTCCCGGAGGTACTAATTTTGATGGTGGTATTGTTTATAAGGATAAGCTCTATGCTTTCAAGGTGAAGCCCTCCAGGCTTTTCGATGAAAGGGAGCATAAGGACATCTCCCATTATATATCTTCTTTGACGGAGGATATGGCCGATGAGTATCAGTTGGATCAGATAGACGGTCTTCTTCATTTCCTCCCTTTCTCTATGAATGATAAGTCCATGAGAGAAGGCCTTGTCTCCGGTCTTACTTTGGGTCCTTTTTCCCCGGGAGTTGTTGATCTCCGTTATGATAAGAAAACGCTGGAATCTATAGGGCAATATTTATAAATCTCTCAACAATCCTTGCCTACTATGGTGCTTGATAAACTAGGCAGTTCTCTCAAAGGGACTCTGAAGAAGATAACCAATTCGCTTTTCGTGGACGAGAAGCTTGTCAATGAGCTGGTAAAGGATATCCAGAGGGCTCTTCTGCAGGCGGATGTGAATGTGAAGCTTGTCTTCGACCTGACGAAGGATATTAAACAGAAGGCTCTCAAGCAGGACATCCCTGCAGGTCTTACGAAGAAGGAATACCTTGTCAATGTGGTTTATGAATCGATGACCGAATTCCTCGGAGGGGAAGGGGAGAAGATAGAGATCACAGAGAAGCCCTTCAGGATAATGCTTACCGGTCTTTTCGGTAATGGTAAGACCACGACTGCAGGAAAATTAGCGAAATATTTCTCTAAGAGGGGCCATAAAGTGGCAGTCATCCAGACAGATACATGGAGGCCCGCTGCTTATGACCAGCTGAAGCAGATATCGGAACAGGTAGGCGTGGCTTTCTTCGGTGATAAGGAGGACAAGGACCCTGTAAGCATATATGAGAAGAACGAGGAAGAACTCAACAAGTATGATGTTGTAATTGTTGATACTGCCGGAAGGGATGCTTTGAGTGATGAGCTCATCGAGGAGATAGGTAAGATAGATAAGGCTGTCGATGCCAATGAGAAGCTTCTTGTCATGGGTGCTGATGTGGGACAGGCCGCCCAGAAACAGGCTCAGGCATTCCATGACAGCTGTGGCGTAACTGGTGTTATAATAACCAAGATGGATGGTACAGCTAAAGGTGGAGGTGCTCTTGTAGCATGCCAGGTCACTGAGGCTCCTGTAAAATTCATTGGTACGGGTGAGAAGCCTGATGCTTTCGAGAAATTCAACCCTAAGGGCTTCGTCGGAAGACTGCTCGGCATGGGGGATATAGAGGCGCTCCTTGAGAAGGCTAATGAGGCTTTCAAAGAAGAGGATGCCAAGGACATGAGCAAGAAGTTCATGAAGGGGGAATTTACTCTTATAGACCTTTACGAGCAGATGGAGGCCATGAAGAAGATGGGTCCCCTGAACAAGGTCATGGACATGATACCTGGTGCAGGGCAGATGAATATCCCTAAGGACATGCTCCAGCAGCAGGAAGGCAAGCTGGATACATGGAAGATCGTCATGAACAGCTGCACCAAGGAAGAGCTTGAGAATCCGGATATCATGGACAAGTCAAGGGTCGAGAGGATAGCTGACGGAGCGGGAGCTTCTGTCACTGACGTGAGGGAGATGCTCAAGCATTACAAGAAGGGTAAGAAGATGATGAAGATGTTCAAGCCCGGTAAGGGCGGTAAGAAGAAGATGGAACAGATGATGAAACAGATGGGCGGACCTAGTTCTTGATTTCCTTCATCTTGTCCATGAAATATGACATACAGTCCTGTCCGCAGAAAGTTGCCTTTTTCTTGAAATCATCCGGTCCGAACATAATCGTGTAATTGTTCTCCTGCGGCTTTATGCCATTACCGCACATGCTGCATACTTTCTCGTGCTCTTTCTCTTTCTGCCTTATCGTATCCTCAAGCAGGCTGTTGAAATCGAACCTTCCTTCATTGACCTCTCTCTTCAGCTCAAGAAGGTCATCATGCCTCATTGTGTTGAGTATCGTGCTTACCCTGTGCTTCATAATTCCACCTCTTGCCCGTTTTCCGGGGCAACGCTCTCTATACCTTCTTTCTCTGCCCATCCCTTGAGTGAGAGGGCCGCATTCTCATCCCCATGCTGGACTATGAGCTTGTCCGGGTTAACTTTCTTAATGAGCTCCTGCAGTTCTTTCCTGCCCGAATGGGCGCTGAAATCGAGATGCAGCTGGTTCATCCTGAGTCTCTGGACATTACCGTCTATGAAAGCTCTTCCTTCCTCCGAGATCATCCTCCCTATGGTGTTCTCTGCCTGATAGCCTGTCAGGATGATGCTGCTTTTCCTGTCATGATAGAGCTCTTTCAGGTAATGAAGAATAGGCCCTCCGTTCACCATGCCCGATGTTGTTATAATTATACATGGCTCTTCCATGATCCTGTCCCTGTCTTCCTTGCTTGAGATGAAGTTCACCTTATCTAATGCTTCCCTGAACTCATCATTTATGCCTTTCGGATGATCTTTGAATATATCTGCTATCTGTCTCCCCATGCCGTCCACATAGATGGGGATCTCCATGTCCTTCAGAAGGATCATCATCTCCTGGACCCTTCCGACAGCGAAAGCGGCTATCAGTGACTTTCCTCCTCTCTTGTATGTCTCTTTAACCTCTCTCTTCAGCTCTTCCTCCTGTTCCTTACGGTCAGGATGATCCCTGTCTCCGTAAGTGCTCTCGACTATCATATGATCTATATCTCCGAAATCCGTGTCAGAACCTTTAAGCAGTCTTGAATCTCTTGTGTTAATATCTCCTGTGTAAAGCAGCCTTTTGCCCTCTGCTTCCACAATGACCGAGGAGCTTCCCGGGATGTGTCCGTTCTGCTTGAGGCTGAAACTTATATCGTTTATCTTACCTTCTTCCTTACAGATGAAATTGAGCTTGTGGATATCTTTTTTCTGATAGGCAACATGCTCGTGGTTTATCCTGGAGATCTTGTATGAGTCTTTTAGCAGGACCTCTGTAATCTTCCTCGTCTCTTCATTGCAGAAGATAGGGCATGTAAGGCCTTCGTGTTCGAAAAGGGGTAAAGCCCCTGTATGGTCCAGGTGTGCATGGCTTATTATTACTCCATCCAGTTTATTGAGATCTTTAACCTCTGTTGGATATTCAAGACCATGCTCTGTGATCCATATCCCTGCATCAAGGAGGATCCTGCTCTCTTCTGACTTAAGCTCGATACAGCTTCTTCCTACCTGCCTTCCGGCACCATGAAATCTTATTCTCATCTTTCTTCAAAAGAGATGTACCATCTCTTAGTTTCCTTATCGAATTCAAATTTAACGTTGTACTTCTTCTTTTCTTCAAGCTCGAAGAGAAGAGGCATCGGGATGGTCGTCTCGAAGCTTGATCCTCTTCTGTAAAGTTTCCGCCTGAATTCCATTTTTGCCTCTTTTTTCCGGGAAAGGTCTCCGTGTATACTTATTTTTATACCAATAGAGATATTAACTCATATATAAATTTTTTGTATTATTTTAATACTTATTTTTTTGCTTATTATATTTCCTGTGTTAATACTATTTGTAATATATAGAATAGATGGGAAATAGTTTTATATCTCTTCTTTTTTTCGTCATTCTTGGGTGAAATATTGAGAAAAGAAACAGTGATTAAAGATGAAGTAGGTATAAAACATGATTTCTCCAAAGGTTATATGGGGGATCTGAGTGAGAATAGTTATTGGAAGAGTATAGACCTCTCAGTAGGTCATAATAATACTGATAAGAAGGCGGTGAATCTCGGGATACCTAATCTTAATCTGGAGAATGGAACCGCCAGGATAGAGTATAACAATCCTGTCTTGAAGGATCTTAAGACCAAAGAAGGTGAAAGTCCCCTTGTGTATGCAAGAGATGAACTTACAGACCTTATGAAGGGAACTTCAGCGCTCCTTGATTATAAGAAAGATGTAGAGGTGGTTGCTCCTTCTTTCCGGCTCAGCCTAAATCAGAGCAAGCATCCTGAGTATGATAACAGTTACTGATGCTCCCACAATGACTCCATAGATGAACTCCTGGAGGTTGAAATGCACATGCTCGTGCTTGCCTCTCATGTATTCATGGTTCTCGGGCGGTCTTGACCGGTGCTTATGGAAATCTTTCTTATGATACGCTATGCCCCTTTTTGAGTAAGGATGGAGATCTTCCTCTCTTATCTTCTTGCTGCTCTTCTCGGCAGTCTTCTTTTTAGTTCTTTTCGGAGAGCTTTTCTTGGTAGTTTTCTTAGGCTTCTTTATCTCTCTGATCCTGGAATCCACTATCTTCCTTGCCTCTTCCCTTGAGATGGTGCTCTCCATCTTTTCAGCCAGTTTATTGTCTCCGATGACATGCCTTACCCAGTTCGCGAAATCGTTCCTCTCTGCATTCACATGGTGGGCAAAAGTGGCCTCATCCATTCTCCTGAGATTATCCCTGAGCCCATAAAGACTCGCGATATTCTCTCCCGTAATGACTATGAATTCCTGGTCCTTATCCACCCTGTCCAAGCTGCTCATTTTACGATATGCCTCAGAACAATGATCTGGCATCTGTCCTTGTCATTTTCTTTTGAAAGGTTCTCTGCGAGATTCTCTTCCTCAAGGACTCCTTTGACCCATTCTGCAAAATCATTCTTATCGCTATTGACATGGTGTCTGAACACATCATCAGCCATGTTCTCGAAAGCGTCGGCAAGGTCAATGAGATCGGAAATGGTCTCTCCGTTGCTCATGAAGAATTTCTCTTCTCCTTTTGCTTTCTTCTTCTCGGGGCTCTTTGAAGCCTTTTTCTTTGTACCCTTTTTAGAAGCGCTCTTGGCCTTTTTTCTGGAGGCCTTCTTAGAAGTACTCTTAGACGTTTTCTTTGAACTCTTTTTTACCAAACTACCCACCTCTTTTTTTATGTACAGTCTTCAGTGTATATTTGATATTTAAATCTTTTCCCTGGCAGCTGTATTCTTCCCTGTCCTTTCCTTAATATCGTTCATTATGTTCATATAAGATATGAAAGCTTCGTAAGGGGTATCGTAAGGATTGAAGTATTCATGTACTTCGCCATCCTCGTATCTTTTCGTGCACATATAATAGAAATGGTCCGAGTTCTGCAGATCCCTGTATCTGGTGAAAATCTCTTCGTCCTGGTTCTTTATTTCATAGAGCTCTTTTATCGCTTCCTTCTGCATATGATTGCCCTGCCATGCTGAGAGGTCTCTCTCTGTATCGGCCCATGATATGAAATCTTCTGTATCGAAGACATCCTTCGCCTTGAATTTTTCAATAGCTTCACTCGGTGTGATGAATCTGTCTGTCTCTTCAGGGAGTTTCTTCAGGAAATCAAGTATCCCTGTCTCTTTGCTCTGATGCTCTCCGAACGTCTCATAATCCATGAATAGGTTTACCAGATCCGCATTCTCTCCCTCGAGCCATTCGGCGAATTTTTTTGCGGTGAGGGGATAGTCTCCCCATCTTTTCTCCGAGAACCGGAATGCTATATCATCACTGAGCTTATAATTCTTGAGAAGGACCTTTATATCGCCTTTCTCTGGCTTGTAGATGAAGTTAGGGGATCTCCATCCGAGTATCCTGTCCGTTCCTTCAGCTATTATGCCTTTGAACCCCATCTTCTCTACATCTTTCGCAAGACTATTGTTGTAGATGAGCTCAGTGTTCCTGAAGACACCTGGAGTCACGCCGAAGAGCTCCTTTATCCTGTCTTTATGCTTCTTCACCTGTTCCCTGAATTCCTCTTTGGAATGGAGATAGGATAAGGAATGGTTGTATGTCTCTGCAAGGAATTCTGCCTTTCCTGTGTCTGCAAGTTCCCTAAAGCTCTTGATAACTTCCGGATAGAATTCTTCAAGCTGGTCAAGAACGGTCCCTGAGATGCTGAAGGTCACCTTGATCCCGTATTCCTTTATAAGTCTAAGGAGAAGCCTGTTCGTGGGCAGATAACAGTTTTTTGATACTTTCTCTATTATCTCTTTGTTCTTCTCATCATCGAAATATCCATTGCTCTTGCCTATATCGAATACTGAGAACTTTTTCAGTCTTCTGGGCTGGTGTACCTGGAAATAAAAACAGATCATTTTTCTACCCCGTCATGTTCATTGTGTCCCTGTATACATTGATGCATTTCTCTGCGGGAACATCCCAGGAGAAAGTATGGGCCTCTCTTGTGCAATTCCCTGATAATTCTTTGTGGAGACCTTTATAATTCGCCACTGCATGCATCATATCAGCCATCCTGTCTATATCCCAGAAATCCACCTTGAGTGAATGCTTTATGACTTCGCTCACTCCTGATTGTTTTGAGACTATGGCAGGGGTTCCGTTCCTCATGGATTCAAGTGGGGTTATTCCGAAAGGCTCGGATATAGAGGGCATAACATAGGCCTTGGCCATCTGGTATGCCCTGTCTATATCATCACCTCTTAAAAACCCGGAGAAGAGAACCCTGTTTGAGATTCCGAGTTCAGCTGCCAGCTCGACCATCCTGTTCTCCATATCTCCGCCTCCTGCGACCATGAACTTGATATCAGGATCATATTCAGCGGCTTTCCTGGCAGCGTGGAGGAAATGCTCTGGGCCTTTCTGTATGGTCAGGCGGCCGAGGAAAAGTATCATCTTATCCTCTTTGCTGATCTTCTTCTCTTTATAATTGGTGAACTCTACAGCATTATGTACTACATTCACTTTCTGCGGCGGAACGCCGTAATGATTGACAATAGTGTCTTTCGTGAAATTGCTCACTGTTATTACATTATCTGCTGAATGCATCCCTTCTCTTTCGATATTATAGATCGCCTGGTTCGGGTTGCCTGCTGTCCTGTCGAATTCAGTGGCATGTACATGGGCCACAAAAGGCTTGCCCGATTTCTTCTTGGCTTCCATTCCTGCCTTATATGTCATCCAGTCATGGGAATGGATCACGTCGAAATCAGTATGTTTGGCGATGATGCCTCCTTTTGCAGCATATCGGTGCACTTCTTCATAAAGGTCTTTTCCGTACACCTCTTCCTCATCTTCATTATCGTCATATTTGTGTTTCATCTCAGTATATTGGTCTTTCCTTGTGTCATAATCGGCATATGATATGTATGGCATGAGAAGGGTCTTTATCCTTTTCGTCTCTATCTCGTCTGTCTCTTCACATATATCATTTGCAGAAAGTATTTCCGCATTTTCAGAATTAGCGCCTTTCGGAGCTTTCGGTAACACAAATTTTACCTTAACATCATTATTCTTAAGACCTTTTGTCAGGCCCTTGCATGCAGTTCCCAGTCCTCCACTATTGTAGGGTGGAAATTCCCAACCGAACATCAAAACCTTCATTATACTGGAAAGCCGAATATATTTATTATTTAAATCTTGTCTTTGTTACTTTAAAGAAGTTACTTTTTGTTGTTCTTGTTGTGTTAGTGGGTTTTTTTTCTTATTTATGACAGATATCTTCTTGTTAATCGATAATTATGTGTTTTATTTTGTCTATAATGTCCATAATCTGTTATAACTTTTTTGAGTTGCTTTCTGTTTTGATATCACCGAAGCATATTTATATCACTTGTGTATCTTGAATGACATAATCAAGGTGATAATATGAAAGAATTCGACACTCAGGAAAAAGCTTTATTGAGAGAATTGGTTGCGAATCCGAGGCTCTCTGATAACCAGATCGGCAAGAGGACAGGTATCCCTGTAAAGACGGTCAACAGGAAGAGGAAGTCCCTTGAGGAACAGCGTATCCTGAATTATATGACATATGTTGATTATGGTGAAGGGGGAACTGGCCAGTTCAGGTCACAGATAATGTATATGATAAAATTCAGGTATGGGATAACAACGCTGCAGTTAAGGCAGAAGTTCCAGAATATCCTTGCCAATCATTCTCTTGTCAGGCACACTCTTTTCTCTTCCATAGGTGAGGAGGATGGTCATGTTGTTCTTGTGCTTATACTTGAGAGTGGACAGCATAGCGATGCCATAGAGATCTTCAATGCGGAGATCATGCCCACGATAGGCAATTTCTTCGGGACGGATGCTGTGGCTTCAGTTAACTCGATACCTTTGAGGAGAGAGTTCAAGTTCTTCCATAATTACCTGCCTGGACGTAATATAGAAAAAGGAATCCTTAAAGGGATGAATCATAATATATTCGTATAAATAAGAAATTAGCTCTTTATCCTTTTCTTCTTCTCTTTCTTCATCCTTTTACGCTGCCATTTCCATCTCATCTGGCCTTTCTTCTTCCATCTCCTTGAGCTTCTTTTCACGTTTTTGCCTCCTTGGAAAATTTATAAATGTAACAACTGGTGGGATATTGGTCCTTTTTATAAAACTTTGGGTTTCTTCTATAGTAAATTAAAAAGAATAAAAATGGGTTTATCAGTCCCACATGCACTTTCCGTTGATGCATCTGCAGTCATGTCCTTCGGAATCATAACATTCCTTGTATTCGCAGGTGGTCACTCTTTCTGATTCGTCCCTGCTCTGGCAGACATGCCCTGAACAGCCGGCTTCTATGCAGTCGGAATCCTGCTGGCAGTCTCCTCTTGTGGAAACACCGCAGAACTCGTCGGAAGACCCTTCTGTGCCTTTTTCAGGCTTTGTTTCATTTTCGGGGGCTTTCAGCCCGGTGCATCTCCAGTTGATCTCTGCCTTGCTTTCATTGTGGACAACACATGCAGGATCACATCCTTCCTTCTCAAGGTCTGTGTCGAACCACCATGTCTTTGAATTCTCATTGTATGTGGGGTTGCTGACATTCGCTTCGCAGAGCTTTTCAGCGGTCTCTGCAGCTTCTTCTTCACCGAACTCTCCGGAAGAGCATCCGGCAAAGAGAAGAAGCGCCAATGTTGCCAGGATTAGTATTTTTTTTGCCATAATCTCTGTGAATAGTAAGGGTGATATTTAAAAATATAGAAACTTTAATATATGTATATTACTCGAAAGTAGATATGGAGTGGCACCGTAATTTGGGTTATAAGAGGAATCCCTTCTGGATCGACCCTTTCAGCAATCCGTTCAGTCTTGTAGACAGGTCTGATGAGGCCGAAGAGCTTCTTTATGCTGTGTCTTCCGGCAGTATGTGTATCCTTGAGGGGGGCAGAGGGACGGGAAAGACAGCTCTGTTAAGGTATGTAAAGGATCATTTCAAAGGAAGAGTGGTTTATATTGACGGTTCTAGGATAAACAAGAGATTCGATATAAACAAGGTCCTGCCGAGGAAGAGGATGATCGTCCTTATAGATGATATGAAGAGACTCTCTGCAAAGAATAATGAGAGGATAAAATTAGCTTACGATGAGGACAGGATAAGCTCTGTTGTCTTCACTACAGATGACCTTCTTAATGCCCCTGTTTCAAAGTCTATAATGGAAAGGGTGGGCAATAATATAGTGAGGCTCAGCAATTATTATTACGACACCATGCTGGAGATACTTGAAACCAGAAGGAGCAGGATACTTCCTCCTGAGATGGCAGAGTTCATATACTGGAAGACAGGTAATATGAAGGATCTTCTTCTCTGGGCGGATAAATCTGCAGAGAATGCTGTAAAGAAAGGAAAGACGAGGATTTCTGATTCTGATATTGTCTGTCCTGATATACATGATAAGGATGAGACAGTCTTTTGTGAGGACTGCGGTGCAGAGCTGAGGGAGATCAACAGCTCCTGGAGATGCGAATACTGTGATGTCTTCTGCAGGAATTGTGGCCATCTTATAGAGAACGGGGACATGACCTGTCCTGAATGCGGCGAGGAGATAGAAGATGAGAACGTGGTTTGAAGAATACGGCTATAGGAAGAATCCTCTCAGCACTAAGCCTTCTCTTGTTTTGTACGGGATTGAGGAGCTCTACACCCGTTTAAGGAGGAAGATCCAGGGGGGTAAGAGGATACTTCTTCTTGGAGAATATGGGACAGGCAAGACCAGCCTTCTCAAGAAGGTCATAAAGGAATTCGGCGGAAGGAGAAAGGTGATCTATTACAATTGTAATAAGGATGATTGTCATATAGATTTTAAAGCTCTCATAAAAGGGTCAGGAAATCTTATCCAGAGGCTGTTTGGAATAAGGAAGAAAGGTCTTATCCTTCTTGTGGACGAGGCAGATCTCCTCAAGAAGAGGGATATGGAGAACCTCGAGTTTCATTTCAGCAAGGGGGATTTCAGGGCTGTCGTATTTGCAGCGACGGGCATGATATCTTCTGTGGACGAAGTTATAAGAACCGGCAGTATTGGCGAGAAGGATGCTGTCTCGATGATAAGGAAAAGGATAGGTCATGATCTCATCTCAGAAGGGATGATAAAAGAGATATTGAGGAAAGACGATAACCCGAGGAGATTCCTCAAGAATGTCGAGGCTTTCTGCAGGGAAAGATGCGAAGCTCAGAAATAGAAGAAGCTGTTGTTGTTCTCTTCAATATGCTCGATTAACTCATTGTGATCATCAAAAAGCATCGTATTATCCTGATACCAGTCCATGTATTCTTTTGGAGAGATTATATCACCGATTATGTCTTTAGAGGTGATTATGTTATATTTCTGGACGGCTTCCTCTGTGGTTTTTTTGACACATGCATGGGCGTTTATTCCGGCAATCACCAGGTTATCTATATTGTCCTGTTCGAGATTCTGGTAAAGATCTGTGTCGCTGAATGCATTGTTCCTTTCCTTGGTTATCTGAGAATAATCTATTGCAGCATCTTTTATCCTTTCCTCTACATCCGAGTCATAGCCCATCTTTACGAGGTATATGGGCATGTCGTTGTCTCTCGAGGCTTCAATGGTGTTTTTTGTGCTTTCAATGACACTATCCTTGTGGATGATATCGTCAAGGAATTTCGGCTGCATGTCTATTATGAGTAGTCCGTAGTTGCCCATAACTGTCGGGTGTTTGGGGCTTTTTATAAGATTTTCTATTTTTCACTACTTAACAGTGATTTTCAAGAGAAAGAATGCCCGGCCGGGATTCCCACATAAGGCACTTCAGCCTATATCAACCAGTGTACTATATGCTGCGCAAGGCAGCATAATGGGACTAATGCCCCGGCCGGGATTTGAACCCGAGTCCTCAGATCGAAAATCTGAGATGATTGGCCGGACTACACCACCGGGGCTTTTTTGGTTTAGCGGTAGCGAAACCACACTTTGCGTGTCAACTGAAATAACAGCTGATTTCCTAAGGTATTTTACAGCTATTTTTAAATTTAACTATTTTTTGAAGTTCAAAAAGTAAAAGAGAAAGTGGTAGACGCTCAGTCCAGTGAATGCCCTCTTCAGAGGGCTTCCTTTTTTATCAAAAGGTGAGCCAGGGGGGATTTGAACCCCCGACCACTGCTTTACTTAGTGAACGAAACGCTTCCATATAAGAACAGCGCTCCAACCAGACTGAGCTACTGGCTCATTAATGCCCTCTGGAGCAAAGAGTCATATTTAAAACTTACTATAATTTCCTACAGGGAATTTTAGAATCGTCACGTAATAATCCTTCCCTTCTTTAAATTTGACCTCGCCGCCATACTTCTCCATGATCTCTTTCGTATCGATGTTGCCTGATTTTGTACTGTCTGCGGCGGGATTTTCCTTTTTCTTGTTCCTTACCTTGATCCTGTATATGTCCTGGTCATCGTAAGGATCCTGAACCTCATGGGCCTTTATGCTTATGTCTTTTCCGTACTTTCTCAGGTTGCTTTCGAGATTGTTCATGACAGTGCTTATATCGGAGTTGTTCATGTTTGTATATTTATCTGATCCTCTGATCTCTGTTCTAGCAAAGGCTTTATCTCCCAGATATTCTGCCTTATCTGATATATCGCTTACAGGGGTGTAATCTTCTGAGTTGTCATGAGAGAAAATATCTCCTATATCCTTATACATCATTTCCGCAATCTGTTTAATGCCGTTCTTTTCAAGTATTACAGGAACCTCTCTTACCTTTTTTTCAAAATCCTTATGTTCGGATCCTTCAAGATTCTCTCCTTGTTTAAAGCGGTCATGATATTCTCTTACGAAGCTGGCTATATCCCTGATCCTTTCTATGTCTTCCTGATTTATTCCAGGCTTTTCTCTCAGATATTCATACATCTGGCCGATAGTTCCTCTCAACCCGTGCAGGTGTCTCCTGAATTCTTTCCCGTCCATAATCCTGGAGGCGTGCTTCCTAATATATAAATTTTTGTATCTCAATAGTGGTGAACAAACAGAAACCATAACCTTTAAATAAGAATTGTTGATTCTCACGATAAGCACGGGCCCATGGTCTAGTGGCTATGACAGTGCCCTTACAAGGCATTGATCCCCGGTTCAAATCCGGGTGGGCCCATTAAACTTAAATAATAGCTGCCATATTCATAAGGGAAGAAGCGGTGGTAATATAATGGTTAGTATACAGCGTTGCCAACGCTGGGATCCGGGTTCGAATCCCGGCCGCCGCATACCCAAAATATAAATATCTTTGACTTTGCCCTGATTCTATGGAGAAGATAACGATCATCGGAGCCGGTGCTTTCGGTTTTGCCTTCGCAAAGCTGATCTCGGATAATAATCCGCAAAAGAGCTTCACTTTGTATGATGTGGACAGCAGCTCAATAAAGCATATTTCAGAGAAGAGAACACATCCTTATTTCCATGGCAATGTCTCTCTGGGAGAGAATGTCAGAGCTTCAAATGACATTTCGGAGGCAGAGGATGCCGGCCTGATAGTGATAGCTGTTCCCTCCAGGCACCTTAGGAGAGCTCTTGAAGGCCTTAAAGGCCACGTAAGCAAGGATGCAGTATTCCTGAGCCTGGTCAAGGGTCTTGAGCCTGAGACTGATATGAGAGCTTCAGCTATAATAAGACAAGTGATAGGGAAAGAACATCATATATGCAGCCTTTCCGGCGGGATGATAGCCAGGGAAGTCACAAGGGGTAATCCATTATGTGCGGACCTTGCATCTGAGAACCGTGAGGTTGCGAAGGAAGTGGCCAGGATGCTCCATAATGATAGATTCAGGCTCGAAACCACCTCCGATCTTAAAGGCGTGGAGCTTGCCGGAGCTTTCAAGAACGTAATAGCCATAGGCGCAGGTGTCTTTGATGGAAGAGAGAACGGTGAAAGCTCAAAATCAGCTTTCGTCTCTGCGGCTGCGAGGGAGGTGAAGAGACTGGCAGTCCACCTCGGAGCGAAGCCGTTCACTTATGATCCCGGAAGCCAGTCCTGGTTCGGTGATCTTATGACTAGTTGTTTCGGCGCTTCGAGGAACAGGAGATTCGGCGAGCTAATAGGTAGCGGCCTGTCTGTTGAGGAAGCATATGATAAGTTAAAGCAGGAGAAGAAATCCGTCGAGGGTTACCAGACAGCAGGGGTAGTGTATAGGCTGGCGAATGATATAGATACGCCTATCCTCGATATGATCTATTCTTTGTTGTTCAGCGATTATGATCCGGAGGATTTTGTTACAGATTTTATAAGGTCGTGGTAGGATGATTGAAAGGGAAGTCAAGATATTGGAGATAGATAAGGACAAGGTTGTTTCTGAACTTAAGCGTTTAGGGGCTGAGAAGGTATATGACGGGGATTTATTCACAAAGTATTTTGATTATCCCTCTCGTCTCCTGAAGAAAGAGGGCAAGACATTGAGGCTGAGGAAGTTCACTGATCGTTCTGTATTGACCTTCAAGAAGAAACTGCCTACAGAGGGAGTAAAGGAGAGAGAGGAGACTGAAGTCATTGTTGAAGGAGACATGGATGAGATCTTCAAGGGCCTTGGCTTAGAGTTGACAAGGGAGAAGAAGAAGTACAGGACGAGTCTCATCCTTGATAAGGCCAGGATAGACATTGACACCTATCCGGGAATACCTACTTTCCTTGAGATAGAGGGTGATGATAAGGAGAAGATATTCTCTACAGCAGAGAAGCTGGGATTTAAGCGAGAAGACTGCCTCGACTGGCATAGTGATAAACTGTTCGGATATTATGGCTATAAATGATCCTTTCATTCTCTTTCTTTACAGCAATCTTGTTGGAATAATAAAGTTCGTCTAAATGCCTTCTTCAGTGTTAATTACTGGCCAGTAACATTAAAAAGAAACATTTTTATAGTAGCTATACCGGGAGAGATTGTCATCGGTGATATCATGGAAGGAAAACATACGGTGCATATCTATGGAAGATCTGATCCCTATGTAAGGATCTTTGCCAATAAGGGAGAAGTCAAGGGTAACAAAGCCACTGGTGAAACAGAGGATATTCCTTATGTTTCTAAAGAGAAACCTTTGGTGGATGAAGGGCATGAAGTGAATGTCTTTCCGGGTATGGATGCCCATGGTTTTGATGAGAACGGTAAAAGGATAGGGTATAATTCTGATCTCGATAAGCTCCTTGATAAGGTGGAGGAGAAGGGATTAGGGAATCTTACATCCGGGCAGAAACGGAACATCGCAGGTGCAGTAGCACATGACTATATAAACCATCATGATGTAGTGGAGAGACAGGAGAAGTATAATCTGAACAGGATAGTTGATGGCATGATACCTGTACTGGGTTACTCAGGCTTACCTCCCGAGTATAAGGAAAAAGTGGATAATGCGGGGGATTCAATAAAAGTTAGGGCAGAGGAAAAAGATAAGATATTGAAAAGAGAGATCAACACTCCTATCTATAAAACCACCAAATATAAACAATAATATGAAGTCCTCTTAATAAAAAAAGAAAGAAAATTGTTTATTTTCCTAGTCCGGGATCGGAAGGGCTAACATAAGTAGCTCCTTCGCCGCTTTCTACAGTCTGTACTTTAGCGAATGAGCTCCATATCGAAGGACCGATCTCTTTTCCATCAGCGGTGTACCAGGCACCGTTTTCTTGATATGCATCTTCCGGGACAGCGACGATCTTGCTGAAGTAGGTCCATTTATCTTTACCCTGACCCCCCATCATATGGTTGGTTAACCAAGCTCCTGAATCGATGTAGCTGTCATGGCCATAGTGTCTGTCTAATTTTCCGTCTCCGTCACAGTCTTTATTGGAAAGCCATGCATCGTTCCATTTCATTATCAGTTTGGTGTCTCTTGAATCCCAATACCATTTATCTTCTGCTTCCGGATACTCCTCCAGATATGCTTCGTCATCTCCCTCGTATGGCGGGAATCCATCACTGCCGAGGTATGCATTAGCATAACTTCCTTTAAACATATGTGCCTGGTAGTTGTATCCAAAATCGTCGTATCCTGCATCAACAGTATTCAGGTAGTGGCCGTCACTATATTCGATCTCTCCGCTCTGGATAGTTGCACAATCCTTGTCCTTACCGTTGCCTTGTGCAGAAACGCCCAGAGCAAGAACCAAGCTCAGGGCAATAGCAATACCAATAACTCCTAATCTGGGTAGATTTTTCATGTTTTATGCCTCCTTTTTTTCACACACATAGAATTCTGTTTATGTAGTCAGGGGCATGTGTGTCCTCTTGTAGAGAATGTTTAGAATGTTAAGCAAGTATATAAGCATTTTGTTTTATTAATACAGAATAAGATATATGGAGCCCCCTCCGGGACTTGAACCCGGGATCTGTTGCTTACGAGGCAACCGCTTTAGCCGCTAAGCCAAGGGGGCCTAAAGATTCTCAAGGATCTTCTCTTTCTTGTTCTCGAGCTTCTGCTGGCATTCCCTGCAGATGAGATGCATCTTTCCCTTTTCATCCTTGATATGGGTGCCCATGGGCTTCTTGAGAAAGTTCTCCTCGATCCTACCACCGCAGATTTTGCATTTCATAGAGCTCTTGGAGATAGGTATTTTATATAAAATTATCTGTTTTTCCCAAGATTTAAATAAACACACAGGAACCCTTTGCTTATGGACAGGCTCCTTGAGGAAGCGGATAGAGTATACAGGGAGAATTTCTCTAACGAAACTTATTTCGAGAGGGCTATCTTCATCAGCTGGCACTGTGACAGGGGAGATTGTAAGTTCTGTTACATGTCCACGCAGAATACGAGCAGATTATCCAGAAGGAAAGCTTCTTCCATCTATGCGGAAGCTGCTATATGCAGAGCATATGACTGGCCTATCGGTTTTCTTTCAGGAGGTTATGGTGCTTACGATCATGACCAGATCCTTGGGCTCATAAAGAACATCTACAGCATAACTGGAAGGAAACAATGGCTTAACATAGGCCTTATACCTAAAGAGAAACTGAGAGAATTCAGGCCTTATATTGAAGGTGTAACCGGAAGTGTTGAGACAGTCAATAAGGAGCTCCATGATGAGCTCTGCCCCTCTAAACCTCTCGAACCGATAGAGGAGATGTTCGAAAACCTTGATGAGCTTGGTCTTAAGAAAGCCATGACTATCATCATAGGCTTAGGTGAGACCAGGGAGGATTTTGAAGAATACAGGAACTTCATCGAAAGATACAAGGTAGATAAGGTAGTCATCTATGCCCTTAACCCGATAAAAGGAACAATCTTTACAGAAGGCCCCGCAATAGAAGATTTCCTCTGGTGGATCGCCAAGACAAGGATAGCTTTCCCTAAGATCCATATTGTCGCAGGCGTCTGGACCTCCAGGCTCGATTATCTCGAGAGGATTCTTAAGGCCGGACCCAATAATATCACGAAGTTCCCCGTATGGAGGGTAATGTCTACAGGCAAAGCAGACCGCATATACGAGGCGATGGAGAATATGGGCAGGAAATTCAGGTCAGTACTCAGAAATCCGCCGGAGATAGACTTCTCTCAGTATGATGAGGAAACTGCACATAAGATGCACAAATATGTAGACAAGTTTTATAAATAAGCTTGATTAAGTAGGATAAAATGCTACTGACTGCGCTTGAGATACTGGTGCTTTTTGTGATCCCTGTCCTGCTTCTTTATTATAAGGTGATCCATTACAGGCATAGGTTCAAGCTTCTTCTGGTCGTGTCCCTCCTATCTCTGGCCGTTATAATATATGATGGTACGGGCCTTGCAGATCTGGGTCTGAGGACGGATAATCTCTCTGAGAATGTCTATCCTTATTTCCTTTTCACGCTAATAGCTACGATGATCACGGTTTATGTGGCGAGGCTTTCAGGGAGGAAGGCTGACCCCAAGCCGGAGAAGAGGACGCATCTCTTATTCCTGTTCATACCTTTAAGCTTCTGGCAGGAGATACTCTACAGGGGCTTCCTGATACCAAAGCTCGGTGTTATCCTGCCTCATGCTTATTGGGTCATACTCGCCAATGCACTCCTGTTCATGATCCTTCACACAATTTATTCGGAGCGTTTCCTCGGCCTGTTCATTGCTTTCATCGGTGGAGTATGTTTCAGTTATATGTACATCCTTCATCCGAATACAATACTCCTCTCTTTATCCCATTCGATCCTCAATTTCGTTGTGGTCCTCTATGGTTTCTTCTTCAAGACGAAGGCCTCTGAGAAGAGGTTCGTGAATGAGTTCTATGAGAGATAAACATAAGGCATTTCTTCCTGTATGAATCTTTCATAAATGTTATAAAAAACCTGTTTGATTCACAATAGTTAATGGAATGCTGTAATACACCTAAGAGGATAACGATAGGAAGGAATCTTAAGATAACCTCTATAATTTTTCTGGCTTTCTTCGCGGCATCTTTATTTCTTCCCACATTGTATGAGTCATTGATGGTCTACCTTGGTAAGATATGGTGGGCGATACTTCTCGGTTTATTGATAGGAGGACTTATAGATACCTTCGTCCCGAGGTCTTTCATCTACAAGCATCTTTCAGGCAGTAATTCGATATTCAAGGCAGTGATTGCAGGTTTCTTATTATCAGCATGCTCTCACGGTATCCTTGCGTTAGCGATACAGCTCCATAAGAAGGGTGCGAGCATACCTTCTGTCATAACATTCCTTCTCGCGAGTCCGTGGGCTAACCTTCCTGTAACGATAATGCTCTTCGGGTTCTTCGGCTGGCACGCAATCCTCTTCGTTCTCGCAGCCATGGTCATAGCTGTGATTACCGGTTATATCTTTGTATTACTTGAGAAGAAAGGGTTGATCGAGAGTTCCCCTGAGAAAGGTGATGATACGAAGGCTGATAAGCCGAAACCGAGTTTCAGGGCAGTAATGAGGGGAAGTGTCTCTCTTGCAAACATGGTGCTGTGGTGGATCCTTATCGGTATAATGGCCTCTGCTCTCGTAGGCGCTTATGTACCTCAGGAATTCTTCATCAATTACCTCGGTCCCGGCATAGGTGGGATTTTGATAACCCTTGCCTTTGCTACGATAATCGAGGTCTGCAGTGAAGGTTCTGCACCCATAGCCTTCGAGATATTCAGGAACACTGCAAAACTGGGCAATCCTTTCGTCTTCCTCATGGCAGGCGTTGCTACTGACTACACTGAGATAGGACTCATCTGGACGAACATCGGTAAGAAGACAGCTCTCTGGCTCCCGGCTGTGACAGTTCCTCAGATAATCGTTGTAGCAGTGATGTTCAACTCATTCATACCTTAATGCATCTACCGGCCTCATCCTGCTTGCCTGCTTTGCGGGGAAATATCCGGAGATCATCCCAACAATGAATGAGAATGCCAGGCAGCTTATTATGAGCCAGAGAGGAAAAGTGGGCTGGAGAAGCGAGTAACCGGCCTGTGCAGCATAATATCCTCCTGCCCTTGCTACGAAATATCCTGCAATTATCCCTATTGTTCCGCCGGCAAGCCCCAGAAGGCCTGATTCCACGAGGAACATGTTCTGGATATTGGTCCTTGTAGCTCCTATTGCCTTCATAACACCTATCTCCCTAGTCCTTTCAAGTACGGAAGTATACATGGCATTTGCTATGTTCACAGCACTCACTACAACAGAGATAAGTGCTATAAGGATCAATACTCCGTTGAGTATGTTGATAGTATTAGTGAATGTGGCGACCGCATCCTCGAATGTCTGGACATAGAAATCCTCATCTCCCTCATCAAGCCCTCTTTCATTCCTCAGTTCCCTGTTCACCTTGTCAACCACTTCTTCAGGCTTCATGGATGCTTCGGCCATTATGTTGTCGTAATCCTCAGTGTCGAATATCTCCTTTGCGGTATCCATAGGGATATATACATTACTGTCATCCTGCGGGTTTCCCAGTTTATCATAGAAACCGACTATCCTGAAACCCTTGCCTTCTATGTATACTTTCTGGTGAAGCTTGAGAGGCCTGTCGAAGATCTCCTTCTCTTTCTTGTAATTATAACCAAGGACCGCTTTGTACTTATCGTTCCTTCTCAGATCGCGGCCTTCTTCTATGTCCAGCATGAATGTGTCCTTAAGCAGACCCTGTTCCTCGCCCGTCGTGGGGGCACCATTTATATAGGCCCAGTTACCGAGCTCGTCCCTGTCCTCTTTGACTTCAGTGTTCCTCGTGATAACAGGGGCAGCAATATTTATGCCTCTTGTTCTCTCTATAGCATCAAGATCTGAATCATCGAATGAGATTGAGGATTCTCCAGGTGCGGTGAATGCCTTGGGCTGGATTATCAGCTTGTCCGTGCCCATGTCCTCGGAGAGAGTATCCACATAATTCTGGACACCGACGCCGAAGCTTACAAGGGCGAAGATGGCCATTATACCTATAAGTATAGAGAGAACGGTAAGCCAGCTCCTCAGTCTCCTGCTGAGCAGGTTTTTCACAGCATAGACAATCGTCTCTCTCTTCATTTTGAATACCTCAGGGCATCAACAGGGTGCATCTTTGAAGCCCTTAATGCAGGGAATGTTCCGAAGACACTGCCAAGTATGAAAGAGAATGCCAATGCTCCGGCTATCAGCCACGGGCTTATGACCGCCTGGATAAGATCAGACCCGAGATATAGGCTGCCGAGATAGGCTGCTCCCTTTGCGGTGAGAACCCCAAGGATAACACCTACAGCACCTCCCACGAAACCGAGGAATCCGGATTCGATGAAGAATATCATGAAGATTCTCTTGTTCCTTGCGCCGAGGGATTTCATAATACCTATCTCTCTTGTCCTCTCGACAACAGAAGTGTACATTGTGGTCATTATACCTATGCCGCCGACAATGATAGAGATACCTGCGATTATGTAGACGAAAAGCTGGACAGCGAATAATGTTGAATTGAGGCTCTCCGCGGCGTTCTCAGAACTTTCAACTTCGAAGTTCTCCTCTCCTTTGTCAACATCTCTGATATCTCTCATAAGTCTCCTTGTTGATTTAAGTGACTCTTCGAGGGAGAATGTTTCCTTGTTGTAACGCGCTATGATATTGTCGTATTCCTCTTCCCTCCCGAAGAGGTCCTCATGCTCCTCCTCATTGGTGTATGCTGCCCTGTCTATAGGGAAACTGCCTTTCTTCTCAAATATACCAACAACCTCGAACCTCTTGTCTTCAAGGAAAAGCCTTGATCCGACCCTTACATCTTCAAGTGTCTCTGCAAGGGTATTGCCAAGCATGATCTTGCCCGTCTCATCCTCCTTGAGCATCCTTCCTTCGTCTATATCAACGCCAAGATTGTCCAGGACAAGATCCCTGCCTTCGCCTTCAGGTAAGCTTCCGGCGAAGCTGTAGTAATCATTATCATCAAATCTTATCTTAGTGTAGTCTATGAGCCTTCCTCCTGCCTTATCTATCTCTTTCAGGTCGCTTATCTTCTTTGTATCTTCCTGTTGCAGAGGATCAGTCACACCAGTTCCCGGTGGTCCCTGGCCACCTCCTGTTGCGGAGACTGTTAGTATATCATCGCCTAAGAATCCGAACTGTGCACTAATCGCGATCCTCAGACCTTCACCCAGACTGATGAGTGAAACAAGAGCCATGATGCCTATAAAGATACCGATGATGGTGAGCCAGGCCCTCAGACGCCTGTTCTTCAGGTTCTTGAAAGCCATGACAAAATGGTCACTGAGCATTTTCAACCAAGGCTCTTTTTCCTGCCTATCATGTAGTAGATGAGTGCTCCGACTGCAAAGGTCAGGATTATCAGTGCTATCCAGAGCACTTTCCTGTAATTCTCGTGTCCGGATTTGATAGCATCTATGAGCATGAACAACCAGAATATCGTCAGTATTATTGCAGTTATTATGCCAAAGATCATATTCGTATTGTTCTGCGGTTTCTCATAACCTAAGTTGACTGCCTGCTCTCTGTTATGGAGATCTATGTTCAGCACTTTCTCATCACTGTATTCCTGATTGTAATTGTCCTTGTATGTAACACCTATCTTCACGGGGAGCTGCTCTTTCTCCGTATCCGCGTATATATCGAAGTTGGCAGTATCAAAACCGTCACTCTCTATATTCCCTATATAGACCTTCTCTGAAGATATTATCTCATAATCTTCTGTGTCCTTCAGGTCAAGGGTGAGATATTTGATTTCTCCTGAGCCGGTATTAGAGAGACTGAATACTATGTTCCCTTTCTGGCCGCTTCTGTATATCTCTGAGTCTTCAATGTTCAGTGTGTATTCCGGCTCGTTGAACACCTCAACCCCGAGATTGAATTCTTTCGTGTATTTTTTGCCTTTCCTGTCATGATATGTTATGGTAACAGGCACCTTGTGTACCTTGGATTCTGCAGATGCGTCAGTTGAAAGCTTGAATTCTGCCTCAACAGAATCTCTGGGTCTTATGAGACCGAAGACTTTCTCGTCAACAGAGGATTTTGGTGAGAAAGGGACTTCGCTCAGGTCAAGGCTTGCCGTAACATCCTTTATCTCTGAAGATGCCATGTTCTTGAATGTCATGGTCAGATCGAGAGGCTTCCCCGGCGTTGCTTTTTCGGGCTGGGTCTCCACATCATCTATAGATATTAGGTAATTCTGTTCTTCCACTCTTATGTGATAGGGGGCTGTAGACCAGTCTTCGCCTCCATTGGTGGAATACCTCAGGTCAATCTCGTTAGGTCCTTCCACAGCTTCTTCATCAACTTTAAGTTTGTAATAGAGGATGTATGCCTCTTCTCCTGTCTGGTAAGAGTCCATCTCTCCAAGGACCTGTCTCTTCTCCATGCTCTTTGAAAGTGTGAATGGGTACTTTGGCTCGATCTCGAAGACAACATCTCCTGTTTTCTCTTCACCGACATTTTCCACCTTCCATCTTACTTCCACATAAGAACCGGGTTCAGCAGGATCCGGTTGCTGGCTGACCATATAAAGCTTTGAGTCTCTCTCTGTCTCATTATCAACCATTACTAAAGGGCTATCGGTTGCAGCACCCACTCCTGTGGCGAGCATTATGAGCATTATAAACAAAATCATCTTTTTCATTTTCTTTTACCTCCTTTCTTAAGGCTTTTCACGATGGTCCCGTCTTTCAGGTATTCTGTCCTGTCGGCAAACTGGACCAGTTCTTCATCATGGGTCACCATGATGATTGTCTTTCCCTTTTTCCTGTGCAGATCACCCAGATATTCCATCACGCTCGTTCCTGTCTTACTGTCCAGATTTCCTGTCGGCTCATCTGCGAGGATGACATCGGGATCGTTGGCAAGGCTCCTTGCTATCGCGACTCTCTGCTGCTGTCCTCCAGAGAGTTCGTTCGGTGTATGATTGAGCCTTTCTCCCAGGCCTACCTGATCCAGGAGCTCTTTAGCTCTCTTCCTCTGATAAGCTTTATCATATTCCTGGAACGACATGGGAAGCATAACATTCTCAAGTGCTGTTAATGTGTTTATCAGATTGAACTGCTGGAAGATGAAGCCTATCTTTTTCCCCCTTATCTGCGCAAGATCTGATTCCGTAAGTTTCGCGATGTTCTGGCCTTCGAGGTAGATAGCTCCTTTAGTGGGTATATCAAGGCATCCTACCATGTTCACCGAAGTGGATTTCCCTGAGCCGCTAGGGCCCATTATGGCCAGGAATTCTCCTTTACCTACATCGATATTAAGGCTCCTCAAAGCCTCGACCTTGACATCACCCATCTGGTAGGTCTTCCATACATCCCTTAACTCAATTATCTTTTTCATCCTCAAGCTCCTTTATTATCTTATCCATCACTTTATCTATCTTACCTGCCTGATTTAAATGATTCTTCATTATACTCAGTTTCTCTTTATCATGTTTCTTTTTCTTTCTGTAGTTTTTTATTATATCAGGGAGTTTTTCTTTTATTTTTTTTATGCTGTTCTTCTGGGCGTTGATCAGGTTCTGCTTGTGTATCTCGATAAGATCCTTTTTCATATATACATAATGCTTCCTGCTTCCCGGTTTCTTTGTCCTTTCGATTATGTTCGCCATCTCTAGGAATTTCAGTTTATTGCTTATCGTAGCGAGGCTGTAGCCTGTCTCTTCTGCTATCTCGTCCATGCTGACCTTGTCCCTGCTTAAGTAGAGAATCGCGTAGATCTCACCACTAAGGGCATCTGAACCCTGGGATCTTGCAAGCTCCTTTATCAGGTCGATGTATTCCTGGTCTTCTTTTTGTTTTAACATTTTTAAAATTTTTTGAGTTTTTAACATATATTAAAAGAAGTGAAAGATATTATTTAAATTTTGTGGAAGAAAGATGTGTCAATCAGAGCTATGGTGCCTTGTCTTCATTGTATAATTGCCTGCATAGATCTTTTTGCTGTACTCTGAGGGTTATGGCTGGTTCGGGCTTCATTAGAGAATAAATGATGGGAAAATAACTTAAGCTTTACGATAACTATAAGCCTTTTTCTCCTGATGTTCAAATATTGTCCTCTGCAATCCTTCTTCAAGGCTTATGTCTGCTCCCAGTCCTGTGGTCTCAAGTATCTTGGTGGCGTCTCCCAGCTTATGGTAACCATCAGCGGGTCTCCTTTTTGGCTTGTAGACAATCTCTGAATCCGAACCTGTCATCTCTATTATCTTTTTAGAGAGATCCAGCATTGAGACACTCAGTCCTGTACCTATGTTGAACGAATCCCCTTTGGCTTTATCCGCGATGCTCTCATCCAGAAGGGACATTGTAAGAGCTACAGCATCATCCACATAAGTGAGATCCCTTGTCTGGCTGCCGTCCCCGTGTATCTCTATATTCTCTCCTTTCATCGCTGCATCTATAAAATGGGGGACGCAATAACCGTTGAGTGTCTGCCTCGGTCCATAGGCATTAAAGTATCTAGTGGAAATACCTGCTATGTTGTACTTCTCAGCATATTCTGATACCAGATTTTCTGCATCGAGCTTCGCCTTACCATAAACAGTATCAGCAACAAAAGAACTATTTTCTCTCATAGGCAGTTTTTCCTGGTCGAATTTCCCGTAGACTTCAGATGTGGAGGTAAAAAGGAATTTCCTGACCTTGTTCTTCACTGCAGCATTGAGCGCTTTTTCAGTACCTATATAATCATTCTCCCATATATCTTTGTCTCTTCCAATGACCCTATTAACACCTACCTCGGCTGCAAGATGATAAACCGTGTCCACATCCTTCATGAATAAATCAAGAGCATTCTGGTTGAGGACGGATTCCTGTAAGAAACTTATCTTATCCATAACATGTTTTATATTCTCAACCCTTCCGGTCCTCAGGTCATCCATCACTTTCACTTCCTTTCCCTGGTTTACGAGTTCATCCACTATATATGACCCTACAAATCCTGCCCCTCCTGTCACCAATATTTTTTCAGACATCTCTAATTCCCCTGTTTGGTCGTAGGATCATATCCTCTCTGCCCGGAGCTTTTGTTCCTGCCGAACATCCTTCCGAACTGTTTGCCGTATCCGACTGTTGTAGGGCCCAATAATTGTCCCAGCCTATAGAACGGGAGCATAGCTCCTGCAACCGGATCCTTCTTTTCTCCTTTTTCCTTGACCTTTGCACTGTTATAAAGGTCGATCCCATAATAGACCGCGAGGAAAGCGGCCGCTAAAGGCGGATTCATAGCAAGGAAAGGGAAACTTACCAACTTGACCGGATGGGCATAAACATCTCTCAGAGCCTGTACCCCCAGGGCGGTCCCTCCGGTATCAAGATTAAGCTTCTTATTTTTGAAAAGTATGTCCCTTTTATATCCGGCATCGAAGAAATGGCTCGATGATGTGAACTGTGCCCAGTAATCCCTTTGCCTTCCCCATTCTTTCAGGTTATTTGGAACATCTGTGCTGACGATGAGATTGTTGTTGTATCCAATCTTCTTATCCTTTGCGAGAAGCCTCTGTGTTATCTCAACATCTTCGCCACCGCCCTTAGTTTTCATCTCATTAAGCACTTCATTGAGTTGTGAAGGTTTGAATATCCCGAAAGCTCCGGAGATGCATATCTGCGATGACCTTTTCACCGAATATTTGTCCCTGAGCTCTCCTAAACTTTCCGGTTTTTCATCATGGTTTTTCTTTAAGGTATACATGGAGCCTCTTCCTGCCCTCATAGCCTGTTTATATTCTATATCCTGTATCCTTTCAAGGAGGTTGGAACCTTTGTCCATTATAGGCAGTACCTGGGCGGTCATTGCATCCAGGCCCATCAGGTCCATCTCGTCCATTGCGGATTCAAGCTGATCCTTCCCTGAATCAATGAAACAGTCGGAATCCAGGCATACGACATAATCCTTGTCTCTTTCCAGCCATCTCTGTGTTCCTTTCCTCTGTGCCCTGACTTTACGCAGATCCTTCTCTTCTCTGGTTATCTCTCTGGTCTCTACATTATATTTTTCTGCTATCCTCTTTACTTCTCCATTATCATCAGAAAAATCATCCACAGCTATAATATCAGAATTGTCCACTCCTACCTTATCGATGAGTGTTTCAAGGCACTTATCAACGTCTCCCGGGTTCTTAAACATGGGTATAACAAAGCCGTAATCATTCTTCCCGGCCGGCATTTTTTTAAGCTCATTCCTGAACTCGCTGATAATCTTATTGTTTTTCCTGTATAGGTTAGCCCTTACAGCGGTATCTATCCCGTCTGCTATCAGGGCTACGGCTGCAGGAAGACCATAAGCCATCATCTGATAATTCATCTCATCCATCCTAAAGACCCCATCTGGCATTGACGCCTACTATGTCCTGTGCGTTGTACTGCCCTTCACCCTTTGATCCATAATGCCTGTAGGACACACCGATCTCCAGATTCTCCTTGATATTGTAATTGAGTTTTATGCCTGATGTCATGATGTTCCTGTCCTCAGACCCTTTCTCTTTGCCTATGCCTCCGTATACATCTGTGGAAAGATCATCTGTGAATTCGTGATGGAAAGAACCATATATCATATTGGTTCTCACATCCCTTATAGATTCCTTCCATGTGGCTCCTTTTATAGAAGCCCGGTCTTTTCCGAAATAATACATCAGTCCAAGATTTGCAGAATGGTCAATCTCCTGATTACTGAGGGATGTGACCCTTGCATCTCCGATAATGGTAAAAGGTTCCTTTACAAGTACCTCTCCGGCCAAGCCTCCGGCAACAGAATAGACATTGTTGTTTGTAAACTCTCTTAAAGGGTCCATATCGTCTTTTAATAGTGCATAAGGTGAGAGGAAAACACCCTCGTTTATCTTTCTCCCTACATCTAACCTTACAGAATTGCTTTTCCCTTCTGTTATTTTATCTTCGAGCTCACCTGAATATACGGTATGATTTCCCTTTGCCCTTATGTTCCATCCTTCAGAATCTAATTCTGCTCCGAGTGTCCCTTTCAGGGAGCTGATGTCAGAATTCTCGTTCCTGTAAGGTCCGAGGTCGCCGAGTTCTATCCCTGCTTTTATGTTCACATCTTTATTTTCCTGGGCATTCATACGCGTGGAGTATCCAAGAGCGATTATCATGGCGAGGGTTGCAATCCCGAGTTTTATTTTTCCCGATTTCATCCGAATTTTGGGGGGATGTTCTTTTCTCTTATAAACTTATGTTTTTTTGACCATTCTTTCATGGTGATTTTCATAGATATTGTTCGAAAAATATTTAAGCCGGTCATTTCCCGGACCTTTCATGGAAAAGAAACAGCTCCTTGTAACAGCAGCGGTTATAGAGGATCAAGGGAAATTCCTTATCACTAAGAGGCCTGAGAGTAAATTGAATGGAGGCAGATGGGAATTTCCTGGTGGAAAAGTAGAGTTTAGTGAGGATCTCCGTGAGTGTATTGAGAGGGAGATAGACGAGGAGATGGGTATAAGGATCAAGGCTCTTGAGCCTTTCGAGTATTCTTCACATACTTATGGCAACAAGCATGTTGTCCTTCTGGGCTTCCATTGCAGGTTCATCTCGGGTGAGATACAGAAGAAAGAGATTGATGATCATGCCTGGGTAAGGCCTGAGGATCTGGAGAAATATGACATAACGGAAGCTGATCATCCCTTCGTCGAGAAGCTGAAGAGATGAGCGCGAAGATCTGTTATCTTTACCATCCCATCATACTATGAAAAATTCTTTGTAGGTATAATTATTTGGTGAATATGAGAAAGTATGTGTCTTCTGCAAAGATTTCCTGGGATAACCTTTTTCATTGATAATATCCTGGATCTTCCCTCTGTTGGAATGTATCTCTTTAGCTTTGGGTATAAGAAGCTGACTATAACCCAGCTTTTTCACCATTATCTTTGAATATCTTATTATCTTTTCATACAAATTATTGGCTGAGACTTTGTCCAGAATCCGTGAGTTCGGCTGGATCGATGCGACAAGGTATTTTTTCCCGTTCTCCTCTATTGTTCTGTATATTATACCTCCGCAGGCATATTTTTTTTCATCAAAAATTATCATCTGCCAGAAACTTGGATCATTCCATAATTTGTTGTCCGGAGCTATACAGACACCGAAGTTATACATTGCTACAGAATGTGGTTTCCTCTTGCTCAACATGAAGGTGAACTTCTCTCCTAGCTTGCCCTCAAGGCTCTCTGAAAAAAGGAACTTGTCGAGTTCCTTCTTTATCTTTGATTCCTCATCTCCTATCAATTCAATGAACATATTGTTTATTGTTGTTTTTCCAATTGAATCGCCTGCTCTTTCATTCAACCATTCCTCAACATCTCTCCATCCATTAGGTTCTATATCTATATTTTCGATGATAATTCCATTGTTTTCAAGGATCGATTTAGCTTTCTGATTTTTTTGGTCTTTCTCCATGCCGGAATTAAGGAGATTGAACAGAGTCTTTGCGAGTCCTTTGAAATTTTTTGGTTTTCCGATCTTACTGACCAATTCTTTATATTCATCATCCCTTTTATTTGAGGCTTCGTCTATAAGGTGTATGATAAGATCATTCTTGATCCTGTCTCCTATGAATTCCTTATATTTCTCTAAAGTTGAATGTTCTGTGTTAAAGGAGGGGAGGCTTTCACCGTTCATGTTTTTTTGGTATCTGTATATCTCTCTAAAAAACCATTCCTTATGGTTCTTGATGTTTTTATTTACGAATGAACCCAATAATCTGATCCCCAATTCTTCAGCTTGGAGATATCTGCCTGTATCGTCGTTATTTACTTCTTCAACAATCTCGGGTATGAATTTCCAGTTTTTATAGTCAATCTCTTTACCTTCTTTTAGCTTGTATCCCCCTTTTGATATTCTTACATTGATCTTAGACCTGTTTTGAAGTGCAGATGGTATATCATTTTGTCTGTCCTCTCTTTCAGAGAAGCTTTTTTTGTATTTTTCCTTTGTCGTGGTGATATGTGGGTTGAAGACGGTATAGAGAAGCGATAAAAATATATCTTCATCGTATCTTTCGTTCCTGCCTTCAAATATATCATCCCATAATTTGTCTATATTCTTCATCATAGAGCTGATCCTTTTGTCCTTATCCGGGTGATCAGAAATAAGAATCTCTCTGAATTTTTCATATATATTGAGGAGATCCACGCTTGATTCCTTTAGGAATTTCAGGATTATATCCTTCTCTTTTGATAAAGGAGTTTGAATTATATTTTCTTGCATACCCTGGATAAGGATCTCCTTATAGAATTGGTTTGTCTTGAGTTTCCTGTATCTCTGGATTGTCAAAAGAAGTTTGATTCCCTCTTCGCTTTCTATTGAATCCTGTATGGAGGATATCGATTCAAAGCATTTGGAAGCTCCAACTTCCTGTCCTTTTAATAAAGGAAGTATCAATGATTCAAAAATACCTAAACCGAATCTTTCGAATAGTGGTCTTAATTTTTTAATTGCCTTGATTACATCATCCAGATGCTTGCTGTATTTCTTGACATCATTCAACCTTTTTGCAAGATATTTTGTATTCTCCTGACCGGGTCTTTCTTTCAGTAGTGTGAAAGGTATCTCAAATAAGGAAGATTTTTCGATGATGCTTAATTTTCCTGAATGGCCAGACTTGAGGTTTATGTTGACTGAGAAATCTGAAAGATATTCTAAATCTTTTCTATTGTCTATGTGTTTTGTAATATGCTCTATTGGAGCGAAAATTTCCTTTGCCGTGTTCTTCTGGGATTTTATGACAGGTATAACCAGACTATCTATTATGATTATCCCGAATTTATCAAAAAGTTCCCGGCAATAGAACAATTTATTCATTATCTCATCATCAAGGTTCCTGCACAATTTCTCGATCTCGATAATCTTATCGGCATAATCCTCTATATTATTCTCGTTGATGTATTTTGAGAAGTCCTCGAAAAGCACCCTGAGTGCAGTCTTAGAATTCTTAGTATTTGTTTCTACCTTATATAAGATATCCAGATATGTCTCTATATTATTACTTGTCAGTCTGTCGTTTATATAATAAAGAGAATTTAATATAATCGATACTGGATCCTTATGCCTTTTTTCCAGTCTTTTGAGCATACTTATGATTGACTTTATGGATACTCCGTCCCTGTATATTAGTCCCTTAAAGACACTGGCTCCCCTTATATATTCGGATTTGTTCTTCTCATCAAAATCCTCATCAAAAAGTATGTTGTAGAGTTCAATATATTCTTTAAAATTCTCCTGATTTATGAAATGGTGGAAATCAATCAGATAATCATTTAATCCTTCCATGTATGAATTTATTGATTGTCTGCCTTTCAGGCTGGTCAATTTATCATACAATGAATCAAAACCCTCTTTGCTTGGTGAATGGTTGAAATAAGGGAATGCACCCATGGTACGGTTTGTTCCGAAATGACGGGAATTTTTCCTGTTTTTATACAACAGAATGAATACATCGTATGATTTCCTAAGAACTTCCCTGTAATTGTTCTTGTTTATTATACCTGAAAGATTCGGCAGGACCGTGTCGAGCCAATATCTGTGATCCTTATTCTCTGTATTCTCCTTTATCCTATCCAATATTTTTAATAGGTATTCCAAGCGGTCTGGGTCTGTTATCAAGAACTTGGGTATAAGTTCAAGATGACTCATGAAATCAAGGGGATACAATGATCTTGAGAGTTCGCCTATATCCTCGCTTATCCTGTTTATTTCCTGATATGATAGATCTCTGTCTGTATTCTCTATTATTTTCTTTCCCAATTCACTGTCCGGCAAGTCTTTTTTTGTACATTTGGTAACTATGGTGTATGCCAGTATAACTCTACCGAGGAATGAAGCGAAATCATTTTTTATATAGGATTTGTATTGTTCTATGCTCTTATCTATGATATCAAAGAAATTAGGGTCTTTAACCTCGATAATCTTATCGGCCAGAAGATCGAATGATTTTTCTGTCAAAAGCCCTTCTGTCCTCGCAAAGAGATACGCATACTTGTTTTCTTCGGGAACTGCATAACTATCGTATTTATGGTAGATTAGGATCAGATCCCTGACCTTGTTTATAATTTTCCTGTAATTCTTTTCGTTTATAATGTCTTTGAGCTGATAAGATATATTTTTTATGAACTCGTCAAGATTATGCTGGGCACCCTCTTCCATTATCTTTTTGCATGTATCTCCTATAAATTCAGAGGGTTTTCCGTACCCGATTTTATCGAAGAGAGGAAGCAGATCCCTGAGATTTTTTTCTCCACCTACCGGTCTTGCAATAGATTTCAGATCTTCTATCTCTTCATTTGATTTTATCTTGGTTATGTGGTCAAGTATCTCTTCAAAGGATTGAGATATCCTGTCATGGCCCATGGATACTAATTCGGATGTTAGTTCGCATATCTTTTCGAATTTTTCGGCAGGAATGGTTTTTTCTTTTTTTCTTATAATTTTCATGACCGGCAGAATATTCTGCCGGATATCTTCCGTTTTCATGCCTTTATTAATAAAGCTCTTATATAATTTCTTAAAACCGTCTATCAGATGATGCCGGGCTTTTTCATTATATTCTTCTATTATGAGATGATTCATTGATTGGATGAAAAGATAGGTGAATTCTCTGTTTTCCTGCCAGAAGTCATAAATCTCTCTATAGTGTAATATCAGGAAATTACCCATCTCTTCATTATACTTGAAATAGAATCCTAGACTCTCTAGCCATTCCCTGATCTCACGGTAATATTTCTTTGATATCTTCTTCCCTCCTATCAATGTATACATGTCTTCCAGATTATTTATCATCTGCGATAATTCCTTTTTGTCCTGGTTTATTGTCTTGATATCCACTTCAGGCAGTTCCTGCTTAAGATTGTTGAAGTATTCGTTCTTATGTTCCTTATAGAATCTCAGTAGATCATCATAAACATGCTCTAAATGCCTGATCTTATCAAGAACCTCTTTGTTGTTCTCGAAATCCTCTTCAAGATGCTTCAGGTCCCTTATGAAATGCCTTAACTTCCTCAGCCTTTTCTTAGAATGCCATCTTATACCTGTCCCTGAATCCAGGAATTCATTAAGGACCCTGAATCTCTCATAATCGGGCTCTTTTCTTCTGAAGAGGTTCATACCTTGTTTTTTAAGAATGAGCTTTATAAATTTTTCTTAAGGCTCATGACCTGTGATTTTCCTCTTCCCTGTATATCCTATCAAAGATCCTGTTCTTTATGAAAAACTTCTTTTTTATTTCCCTCAGTGTCTCTTCAAGATCGATAAGGACCCATTGGTTGTTCTTCCTCTGGCTTATCGCTTTATCCACTATGCTGTCCCAGTCAATATCCTCCTTTGTTTCAATAAGCGTCTCTATATCCTCATGATCCTTGTCTCTCCCGGTAACAGATTTCAGCAGTATGAGGTCTTCCGGGGATGGCATGTATATTATAAGCTCTTTTTTCCCGAGGAAATCCTCCCTTTTCGTCAGGTTTTCAACCGAGGTATCTATCTTCAGGCCGAAAACATCCCTGTAGAAGAGGTCGAACCTTTCCTCTCCTCTGGTCAGCATGACCGGCTTGCCCTTCTCCTTCTCTCTTCTCTTATCATATATGTCTTTCAGCGAGCTTTCTCTATATCCGAGGGATTCTATTGCTTTTATGAATTCGTTCCTGTCTTTCCTGTTCTTAAAGACCAGGTCTATATCCTTTGTTGCAGTCTTATATCCAAGAAACATCATCGCTGTTCCGCCTATGGCCGTGCAGGTTATATCTTTTTCAAGATAATCTGCTATCAGCCTGAATAATTCTTCCTGATCTTTAGTCTCTATCATTTTTCATACCTTGCAGGAATTCTCCTGCACTTAGTCGTCTTTCTCGCTTTCCAGTAGAGTTCTTTCACTTTTTTTACCTTGTTGTGTTTTTTAGCAAGATCAAAGAGCCTTTTCCAGTTCTTTACGTGTCTGAACAGGTGTTTAGTGGCTTCAAGGGTTCTTGAGTCTCCTATCGATATGCCGTCTATGATAGCATGCTCTATCGTGTATCTTCCTTTGACCTCGTGCTCAAATTTTGGGACGAGTTTTATCGGAGAGTATCTGTTGATTATGTCATAAAAACCGTTCGTTCGTTTTAGTTTCCTTTTGCTTATCGTATAGATCCTTTTCTGGCTTCCTCCTCCCGATGTTTTTACATGCCCTTCTTTCCTCAATCTCGAGAGCTTATTAAGGGCGGCCTGTCTCGAAAGGCCATTTTCTTCTGCAAATGTCTCGACAGTGTATTTTCCTTCTTTCACGTTCATGTTATATTATCCATTGGAAGTATTATATAAACTTTTTCATTTTCATGTCATCCAGAATTATCCTGGTCAAGACCTTCTTTTGCATGGATTCTGATTCCATCAGTCTCTGAACTCGAGGATCTTATAGATTATAAGGTAGATGAAGACGATGAACGCTATCATGTAGGACATGAATAAAGAATAAGATAGCTCTATAGTGATTATGCTGTCCCAGACCATCACCAGGAATGCGCCGAAGATTATCAAGAGGTATGTTATCCTCGAGGCTTTGTAGGATATGTGTATCATCCTTTCATCAGCCTTTCTTTTCTTCCTCCTTATGGTGAAGATCACTGAGATTATGAGCATCACAGTGCCGATGAATATCAGCCAGTTCCCTGTGCTGGAGAATTCCACGAATCCGCCTGAAAAACCGAGGATATTCATGATAACTCCTGCAGCTATGATTATGAGGCTGATCGTATATCTTATCACGGATCCGTTATCCTGTTCTTTTTTAGCCATATTTAAGAGAGGATATTTTCTTGTTATTATTTAAATATTTCGTCAGGTAAACGGATCCTATTGACACTTTAAAATAGATACGATGATCTATATATAAATAACTATAAATTTATTTATAATAAATAACTTCGCCATGGTCTAAAATGGTTTACAACAGCGAAATCTCGGATAAGGTGCTTGTTCTCATAAAGCCAAAGTCAGTAGAAAACAGCGAAGAGATTCTGGATGAGCTGGATCAGCATGGTGAAAGGACACATACGAGTTATCTTGTCAATGTACCAGAGGATATGATAAGGGAGCATTACAAGGAACATGAAGGCAAGGGATTCTATGAGGATGTTGTAGGGGAGCTTTCCGGCCAGCCCTTCGTTCTGGCGACATACCAGAATCTGGATATGAAAGTGAAGGATTTCAAGCAGAATATCATAGGGAAAACGAATCCTGCCGAAGCGCAGGAAGGTACTATAAGGAAAATGTATGGTCTGGACATGACAAATAATGGTGTGCATTGTTCTGATCCGGAGTCTTATAACAAAGAAGTGAGGCAATGGGTCAGTTATGCGCTCGAACAGCCGGATTGTCGTTTTTCCGGAATGTTTAAGAGATTCAATCCTGAAGTGAAATATAACAAGCCCTCAGCGGATCTGGAATATCCGAACCGGACGATCAAGGATTGATTTGAGGTTCTTGTGAAATAAGCATTCTGGCCGGAATTCCTCCGGCGAAAGAGCAGAAAAACTTTTCAAAGTTCTTCACTCTATTACTATATGCGAAAGATCAATGTCCTGAAGGTATTCCCGGACGGAACGGAGAAGGAGGTCATGATTTCAGAGAAGTACCTGCCCGACAGTACATGATCCCTCTTGGTGCATTGATGGAGCTTCTATATTATATAAATATTTATATATCAATTAATATTTATTTCTTATTGATTAATAATGATTGGTGATTTTTATGTCATTAGTGAAAAATAAGCCGGAATGGAAACATTCTCCTAGATTGAATACTGTGATCATGGTTGAGAATACTCTGAAGGAGATGGACAACAGTATGATTACAGTAGCAGAGCTGAAGAAGATTCTTCCTAAACAGGTCAATCATAATGTCCTTAAGAGGATACTTGAGTATCTGGAAGAGAGCGGGAAGATTGCAGTGACCATGAAGGGCATTAGCTGGGTACATAATAAGAACAGGAATCTCAGGGAGGTAATAAGAAAAGGTAAGGAGTTATGAAGAAAGTCAGGGTGGTATTGTCTGAAGAAGCAGAAGAGGTTTACAGTTACCTCATTAGAGAGTCGAATAGTTCTAAGACTGAAAGATCAATCCTTAATTCATTGAAGAAAAAGGTTGATTTGATAAAATCAAACCCTCATCATGGTGATCCAATATCCAAAAAGAAGATACCCAAAGAATATGTTGATAAATACGGGATATCTAATCTTTTCAGAATAGAATTATCTAATCGCTGGAGGATGCTTTATACTCTGACTAACGATGAAAGTGAAGTGGAGATAATAAGTTTCATTCTTGATATAATGGATCATAAGAGATATGACAAGAAACTTGGTTACAGGTGAGCTTTAGCTTATCATTTTGGTGATGTGATCGTAGACTTTACTGAAACATTTTGTGGAGAAATCAACCATGTCTTTGACTTCTTCTGTCTCCGGTAAATAGCCGTAGTAGTTAATATTATGTCTGATTTTCCTGTATGTATGTAATAGGGATAAACTCCTTGGGGTGTCTATCTGCAGTTTCACTATGGCGTTTATTGGTTCTAGATGATCCTGAGGAGATTCTCCCCGAAGGATAAGCAGACCTTCTCCCAGCATCCTGAAACATTCATAGATATTTCTTGCTATTGTGCTTGCGGAATCTTCGTTTACAGGCAAAGAAAGCGTGAACCTCATTTCCTTATCGGCAGCCTGAATTATGCTTTCAGCGTTCTTTGTATCTGTTCTCTTATACCTCATACTTCCAATAGCCCCTCTAGCACAATGCCGTTGGCTATGTTGGTGAAGAGGTTTAAATTTATATTTTTCTTAGAAAAAAATGTAAGATTTACGGGAACATCCTTCCTGTATCCGAGATCCACTTTCCCAAATTCTATGATGCTCGTTTTGCAATCCACGAACTCAACGGCAATATCCAGATCACTGGTAGAGATATCATCTCCTTTCCTGTAGCTTCCGAATAGGATTACAGAGCGTGCATTCGGATATTTCTCCATAATCTTTTTTGTAATCCTGTTGGCATAGACCAGTTCCAGATTATAGGGAATTTTTTTCTCTGTATTATACTGGTGTTTCTGATTGCATGAGATCCGCCAGAGATTGCCCAGAACTTCTATCTTGAGGAAACCCTCATTTTCCAGTCTTTTTACTTCCTTGTTAGCGGTGGTCTTGGAAATATTCAGATTCCTGACCAGTTCTGTTAAAGTAAACTCCTGTTCTGGGAATGCAAAGAACCATTCTATTACTTTATTGCTCATATCTAATGGTTTCTTAAGAAACTATTTAAATTTTTTGAAAACCGTCCGGTTTCATTCAAAACTCATTGATTGCAATTTTTACTGGAAACGGATTAAGGGATTATTTTGATCTCTGGAGGATATCTAACGATGAAAGTGAAGTGGAGATAATAAGTTTCATTCTTGATATAATGGATCATAAGAGATATGACAAGAAACTTGGTTACAGGTGAGCTTTAGCTTATTATTTTTGTGTTTGTGGAGTTCACTGAAATGGTGGAGAAATCAAGAACCTCATTTCCTTATCGGCAGCCTGAATTATGCTTTCAGCGTTATTTGTATCTGTTCTCTTATACCTCATACTTCCAATAGCCCCTCTAGCACAATGCCGTTGGCTATGTTGGTGAAGAGGTTTAAATTTATGTTTTTCTTAGAAAAAAATGTAAGATTTACGGGATTATCTGCTCTGTTTCTTTTCCAGTTTATCAAAGAATTTGTTCCTGAGCTTGTCTATTTCAGGCATGATTGGTATGATTACTCCTTTCTCCCTGAGCATGTCCATCCGTTCTCCTATCCATGTTACCCACACATCTTGTTTGCTTTTTTGTATCTGGCTTTTCAGTTCTCTAAGCATTTCCTCCCAATGCAGTTCTGTCCTTGCCAGACTCAGACAGTCATCAAGGTCTCCTTCTCTTTCTGTCATGGTCTTGAAGAGGAATATATCCTCGTTAGCACAGTGTTTCACAATTAGGTTCTCAAGCTCATGTAGTTCTTTCGCTCTTTCTTTGATCCCTTCTGAGAGTGAGAATCTTCCGCAGACTTCTTTTTCGAACAGGTCAATTCTCTGGTCTTCCTTCTGGTAGATTTGGTTCAGGTTCATCCTTGAATATTCTTTCCCGGGGATCTGTGGTTTGAAGCCTTTTTTCATGAGAGCTTTCTGGAACGCGTGGAATTCTTTTTTTGAACCTACTATCAGGTCTATATCTTTTGTTCCTGGTTTGAGGCCTTGGTATAATAGTACTGCTCCGCCTATCATGTATATGGTTGCTTTCTCATCCAGTCCATTATCCAGTTCTTCCAGAAGTTCTCCTATCCACGCATAATTTGTAATCATTTTATATCTTTATGTTATATACTTCTGCTCTGTCTTTAATCTCCTCGTATGTTGGGAACCCTCTTATTTTCTGTTTTTTCAGGATTTTATTAATTTTATCAAGGGTTTCATGGAAGATTTCCGGAAATTCCTTTTTATATTTCGCATAGAACAATGCCAGGAAGATTATCAGGCGCATATCCTTTTCCTTCTCGACTATATACAATGAATGCAGCAGTATGTCTTTTTTATTAAGTGTCTTTTTAGGCAGAGAGTAATAGTTCTGTGTCAGGAAAAGTCTTATCCCATATTTTTCGTAGGCGGAGAATGCAGTTAAAGTTGCATCTAAGTCCTCTTTACATGAGAAGATGATTTCTTTGTTCTTTTTCCTGTAGATTATCGAGCTTTTTGGTATCCTCCGATCGGTGTTTTCCTCGAATCTTTTCAGTTCCGTCAATGCTTCTGTAAGTTTTGGCCAGATCTTTTGGTTGATTACATATCGTTCCTTTTCTTTCCGGATAAGGTTTCTTCTTCTGAGTTCTTTTATGTATCTGTAGATGATCGATTTTCTCAGGCCCGGCTTTTTTTCTATATCTTTTATTGTTGAAGGATTCAGGATCGCTGTGAGCAATGGCATCCTTGAGTCTGCAAGTGTCTTTGGCATATCCGGAGTCTTTGCTAAAGCCTGCAGGAGCAGGGTTATATGCAGGCCTTCTTTTGGTTCTATGCTCCCTTTTTTCAGGATGACAAATTCTTTATCCTGTAACTCTTTTACTGCACCGTATATACGTCTTTGGCCATTGTTGAGAGCGGTAGCTATGCTTTTTACTTTCTTGTTTCCCCTGGCTACCTGATCCAGTATCCCAAGTTCTGCTTTTGAGAAGCGCATGATTCCAGTAAAAGTGCAAAAATATATAAAACTTTGCATTTTAAGTGGAATTTTAGAAAGGCAGAACACACTCCGGGAGAAGTACATGTTTACATGAGTTTTTCCCGGAAACCTTCCGGCTTTTCATCCGAAAATCTTATTAAAGACAGGATCTCAGGAAAGAATCATGAGGGTTGTTCATATTCGTGAGGATGGTTCTTTTGAAGAACACCGTGTTGAATCTGATGAGCTTTAGAGAGCTCATCGGTGATTTATTCTTTTGATGATTTTTAGTGGGGTTATTAAAGCGTCTTATTTGGTTCCGGATAATTTCCGGCTTTTGACGGAATTCTTCCGCTTTTTGGCGGGAAAGGCTTATTAAAGATCTCAGCTTACCGCTTTTCATATGAAAACTGAAAGATACATAGTTACAGAGGAAGAGATGGAAGAGATCAAGTCAAGGCTTGACATAATCGAGAAGCTCAAGTGAGCTCATCCTGCTTTCGGAGCTTTCGGCTTACGCGGAGCTATTTGGTTTTTTATTTTTCCGGTCTTTTTCGATGAGATGATGAAAGTTCTCTTTGAGGATTTTGGTATGAGATTGTGGGGAGATGAGTTCACTGGACAATGGGGCGTAAAACTTATAAACATATACATTCTGATTTGGCATATGGCCAGAAGAGCCTTTGCTTTAAGTTTTGATGAAGAGATTTATAAGAAATACAAAGAGTATTGTGATAAAAATCATATTATTTTGCCTCTTGAAGATTTCATGTTAAAGTAGTTAGAAAAAATGCCAAAAAAATCATTAACTGTAAAAATTGAACCTGAAGTTTTCAAATGGCTTAGGAATAGCTCTGGTTGGAAATATGATGAATTAGCTGAAAGATTAAAAACTACTGAGAACACTATAAAAAAATTTGAGATAGGAGAAAAAGAACCAACTTTAAGGCAATTAAGAGAATTATCCACAATTTTCAAGAGACCTATAGCTTCTTTTATGCTTTCAAAACCAAAGCCTGAAAAGCCTAAACCTAAAGATTATAGATTGCTTCCTGAAAAGAAAGACCAGTTCGATAAAAAAACACTTTTTGTGCTTAGAAAAGTAAGACATTTGCAAAGTTTAGCTAAAGAATTATCTCTTAACATAAATCATGAAATAAAAGCAAAATTAAAAAAAGCAAAATTATCTGATAAATCTGAATCAATCGCAAGTTATTACAGAAACTTATTTGGAATAGATGAAGAGAAACAAAGGAAATTTCGTGATGCTTACAAATTCTTTCATCATTTGAGGGATATACTAGAAGAACTGAATATATATGTCTTTCAGTTTTCCATGCCAGTTGAAGATGCCAGAGGTTTTGTAATTGCAGATGAAGAGCCTTATGTGATTGTGGTGAATACAAAGGATACAATAGAAGCAAGATTATTTTCATTGATGCATGAATTTGCTCATATTTTGTTAGGAGAATCTGTAATAGATATGCCAGATCCATTCCTCTCATCAAGAGATAGAATTGAAAAATGGTGCAATGAATTTTCAGCATCATTTTTACTTCCTAAAGATATAGCAACAACTTTATTCGAATCTAATAAAGAAAAGCTTACTTCCAGAACTACATTAAAAACAATTTCAAACAAATACAAAGTGAGTAAAGCTATGCTACTCGTCAATATGAGAAACTCAAATTATATTTCTGATAAAGACCTAAAAGATATTTTAAGTATAAAATCAAAGGAAAAGAAAAATAAAAAGACTGCAAGCGGTGGAGGTATTCCATCTGATAAAAAAAGGTTATCAGAAGTGGGAAATAAATTTGTTTCTCTTGTTGCAAATAACTTTGATAAAGAAAAAATCACTTATACAGATGCACTGAATTATTTATCAATAAAATCAAAGAAGTTCAATAAATTATTATCACAGGCTAAAAAATGACTTCAAATTGTTACATTATTGATACATCTTCATTAGTGAAGTTGAATAGAAATAATCCCTTGGATGTATTTCCTACTATCTGGAAAAAGTTAGAGCAACTGATCAAGGATAATCGGCTGATTGCACCTAAAGAAGTTTTGCTTGAAATTTCACAAAACGATGACCAATTAAGTAAATGGACAAAAAAGCAACGAAAAATGTTTAAGGATCCCACTCCGAAACAAATAGAGATAGTTAAGAATATTCTTGATAAATTTCCCTCATTAATTGATGTTGAAAGAAAATATGATGCAGATCCTTGGGTAATTGCTCTTGCTTCAGAAATTGCTAACAGTCAACAAAAAACATTGTTTAAGATAAAAAGATTAATTGTGACTGAGGGTTGATAGCTTTGATGATGTTACTTTCGTCTTAAATCTAATATAGTATTTTTGAAATAGCTCGACATCCTGTGTCTGACCAGCCGTGAAAGTTTCGTCTTAAATCTAATATAGTATTTTTGAAATAGTGTTTGAAGGACAATACCATCATAACAACAATCCTGTCTTAAATCTAATATAGTATTTTTGAAATATATAGGGATTATTCTTTGAATGCTCCACTATATCTGTCTTAAATCTAATATAGTATTTTTGAAATAGCTCGACATCCTGTGTCTGACCAGCCGTGAAAGTTTCGTCTTAAATCTAATATAGTATTTTTGAAATATCATCTCTACCCCTTCCCCAACACAACAACATACCTGCTCCCATCGTCAAAGAATTCAATAATCCTCCACTTGCTCTTATCAACGATCTCCCTCAGCTCTTCCTTCGAAAGCATAAGGAAATCCATCCACTCGCCTATGAACTTCCTGTACCTTATCCTCAACCTTAACTGACCCGGAAACCTTCTCTC
>JBNJDG010000001.1:0-73083 GCA_051819665.1 Nanobdellota archaeon | reverse complement strand
CGCATTGGTCTTCACAGGAGGGATAGGTGAAAAAGCACATTATGTAAGGGAAGAGGTCTGTTCTTACCTCAAGTATCTCGGCCTGGGGATAGATGGAAGGAAGAACAGGCACAATAAAGAAGATATCACTTCCAACGGCTCAAGGGTCAAAGTTTATGTCATCCCTACGGATGAGGAGTTCCAGATAGCTAAAGAGACTGAACTCATATTAGGTTGAACAGACCTGTAATTATCATATCCACGCCTATAGCTCCGACAAAGAAACCGGTCAGCCTGAGAAGGATCTCCATGTTCTTATCGAAAGCTGTTTTGAATTTTTTCTTCTTTATACTGTACTTAAGGACCCTCAGCATCATTATTATGAGATGGCTTATGGCGAGAGCGAAAGTGATGATCAGGAGACCTATCCAGAAACCGAACTTATCGCTAAAGACTATAGAGAGGGAAATTGCCCCTATACCGGCCATAAAAGGCAGAGCTATCTCGGAAGCGAGATCATTCAGAGTCTCTTTCATCTGTATCATGGCCTTGTTCCCTTTCACGATGAAGAGATAAGCGAAAGAGAAAATAACTATCCCTCCGAATATCCTGAAGGATTCGAAATCTATCTGCAGGATTTTCTGGAATATGCTGTTCCCCACCAAAAGGAAAAGGACCAGGATAACCCACGATATACCTGTAGCACGGAGAAGCACACTGGAAAAGCTCTTCTTATCAAGCTCCTCCATTACAGGATTCAGATAAAGGAAAATTGCAAACGGGTTAAGAATAACCACCAGAGAAAGAAGCGAGGATATCATTCTAAAATAACCTCCCCTGTCATCTCTTCAGGCTTCTCTATACCCATAAGTTTCAGCACGGAAGGAGCTATGTCCCTCAATCCGCCGGAAGATAATCGAAAATCCTTATCAGATACTACTATCAACGGAACTTTATTCTTCGTATGACTTGTACGCCACTCCGGAGTCTGATCCTCAGCATTTCCATGGTCAGCGAAGATCAACATAGTATAACCCTTTTCCTTACCTGCTTCGACTATCCTTCCCAAGGCTGAGTCTACTGCCTCAATACCTTTCCTGATAGCTTCCGGGTCTCCTGTATGCCCGACCATATCGCCATTCACGAGATTGGTGACTATAAGATCATGCTTGTCCTTCTTTATCTCCGGTACAAGCTTATCCGCTATCTCGGAAGCTTTCATCTCGGGTTCCTGATCATAAGTTGCAACCTTCGGGCTGTGCACAAGAATCCTCTCTTCATTCTCGTAAGGTTCTTCCTTCTGCCCGTTGAAGAAGAAAGTCACATGAGCGTATTTCTCGGTCTCGCTGATCCTCAGCTGAGAAAGTCCCTTCTCAGAGACTATCTGGCCGATATGATTCTTTATGTCAACGTCCTTGAATGCAACGTGAGCATCCATAGGCCTGTAGTATTGAGTCATAGCCAGATAGAAAACATCCAGAGGTTTCCTGTCCCAGCCTTCAAAATCCTTCTCCACAATAGCTTTCGTAAGCTGCCTCGGCCTGTCCGTCCTGAAATTGTAGAATATTATGCTGTCCTTCTCTTTTATTCCTTCATAAGATTCATGCTTCCTAGGCCTTATGAACTCATCGGTCTCATCATTTCCATGACATCCCTTAACCTTCTCTGTTATATCTTCGAAAGTATCTGCTTCCCCTTTGACGATGCAGTCATAAGCGAGCTTAGTTCTGTCCCATCTCTTGTCACGATCCATTGCATAGTATCTTCCTGAAAGGGTCGCTATCTCACCTCCTGTCTCTTCAAGCTTAGCCCTGAGCTTCTTTATCTTATCAAGGCTTGCCGTAACAGGAGCATCCCTCCCATCTGTAATCACATGGACCCTGATGTCACTGAAATCCTTCTTCTTACATAAGTCGAGGATAGCAAAGAGATGGTCTATATGCGAATGTACCCCTTCATCCTGGAGAAGACCTATCAGGTGCAGAGATGTACCGTGTTTCCTGCAATTGTCTATGGCCTTATTGAATTCTTCGATATCAAAGAAAGAACCATCCTCTATGGATTTGTTTATCCTCGCTAAAGACTGGAAGATCGTCCTTCCTGAGCCTATCGTAAGATGGCCCACTTCACTGTTCCCCTGATAACCTTCCGGAAGACCGACTGATTCACCGGCAGCTTCTATGAGCGTATTAGGATATTTCTCCATCAGGCTTTCTGCTACAGGCGTCTTTGCCTGGCAGATAGCATTGTCTTCGCAACTTTTCCGGTATCCCCAGCCGTCCCTTATAACGAGAATTACTTTTTCCATCACTCAGATGAAGGAGCACTTTATATTAAAAACTTGTGATTGTTTTAATTGTTACTTGAGAGAGACAAAAAACAGAAGATTTATAAATGAAAGATGATGACTTGAAAGCATGGATAATGATCAGTTAATCAGAAGAACAGGAGAGTATCTGGATAAATATCTGAATGCATATTTTAATGGTAAAACCGATGATATAAAAGACTATAATGATGGAGGGCCTGTAGTTGACCTTCATAAAGGCAAGTTCAGAGCCTTTTATGATAAACTGCCCAAAACTTCAAGAGAAGAACAGATAGAAAGATTATCTGCACTTGATGATCTGCATCTCATCTCAGTTGCTGACATGAATATGGGGGCGATGTTTGGGTTGCATGTAGCAAAGAATAATCCGAATTCTCATGTCGAGATACAAAACCCAATGAAAAGCTTGGATACGGCGGATGATTTCCATCCCCCCCTAACAAATGATATCAACAGGGAAATGGTCTTTAAGCTAGAGAAGAACACCAATTATAGCAAGGAAAATCCAGAAAACTCTTACAACGAGCTCTTCAAAAATAACGGATTATATAATGCCAGATTCAATAGGGCATATTCAACCCCTGAAACACTAAATTCAAATTCCAATAATATTGTTTATCATGCAGAAAGGATAAATGATCTTACAAGGATGCTCACACAGGCAACAAACAAGAATAATGCCGGCCTTATTATGATGCCTCTCATAAATCCCAATGAGCAGATAGACCATTACCTGGATGATGAAATAATAAACAAGATAAATGACAGTTATCTGGAATTATGTAAAGGACAAGGAGAAGAAAATAAAGAAAGGACACCAGTTGATAATGCAAGGAAAAGACTGGTTACAGCCTCCCAGCTATATTTCACTTCAAAGCTCGCTTCCGAAGTTGATGGCCAGGTGATGAAAAGCGAGAATAAAAGAGAAGCAGGATTCATGTACAACAGCCCGATGTTCTATGTAATAAAAGAATAAAGAAAGAATTTAACTAAAACTCCCTGAAGTTCTCCCCGGCATAATCAAGCTCTGTCTCTTCATCTATCCTTAAAAGCTGATTGTACTTAGCGAGCCTTTCAGATCTGCAGGGAGCTCCTGTCTTTATCTCTCCTGTACCGAGGCCGACTACCAAGTCAGCTATGAAGGCATCCTCAGTCTCGCCGCTCCTGTGACTGACCATGACACCCCATCCGGCGTCCCTGCTCATCTGGCATGCCTTGATGCTCTCTGTGACAGAACCTATCTGATTCACTTTGAGAAGCAGGGAGTTGCAGGTGTTCTCATCTATAGCTCTCTTTATCCTCTCGGGATTGGTCACAAGAAGATCATCACCGACTATCTGAACTTTCTCTCCATATTTCTCCGTGAATCTCTTATATCCTTCCCAATCATCCTGATCGAAAGGATCCTCTATAGAGATAACCTCATAATCCTCTATGAATCCCCTGAAAATCTCCGATAACTCTTCGTTACTTTTTAACATCTCTTCATTACCCTTGAAGTTCAGGTCATACTTGCCTCCCTTATAGAACTCAGAGGCAGCGATGTCCATGCCGATCTTTATCTTTCCTGTATAACCTGCCCTGCTTATCGCATCTTTCAGAAGGTCAAGAGCTTCCTTGTTGTCCTGGATATTAGGAGCGAAGCCACCCTCATCACCAACATTGGTAGCGTCCTTACCATATCTCTCCTTCACAAGATTCTTCAGGTGATGATAAGTCTCCGAGCCCATCTTCATGGCTTCGGTAAAATCCCCTGCTCCCAGAGGAAGTAACATGAACTCCTGCATAGCCAGAGCATTACCGGCATGGCTTCCTCCGTTTATCACATTGAAACTCGGTACAGGCATCCTCATCCCTGTTCCTGCAAGCTCTGAGATATGCTTGTATAAAGGCTTAACCTTCGCCTTGGCTCCTGCCTTGCAGACAGCCATCGATACAGCCAGGATAGCATTAGCGCCTAAAGATGATTTGTTCTTCGTGCCGTCGAGCTCAAGCATCTTATTGTCTATAGCTTCCTGATCCTTCTCATCCATCTCCAGAAGCCCGGGAGCTATCTTATCCTTGATATTGGAGACTGCTGTAAGAACGCCTTTGCCGTGATAATCATCTGACTTATCCCTCAACTCCAGAGCCTCATGAACGCCTGTTGATGCACCGCTCGGAACTGATGCCCTGAACATGCCATTATCTGTCACCACATCACATTCCACTGTCGGATTTCCTCTTGAATCAAAAACCTGTCTTGCTTTAATTTCCTTGATCATTTTCTCACCTCAAAACTTATCTTTATTGTCAGGAATAGCATATATTTAATACTTCTTCAAAAGATCACTGAGACCTGCTCCAAGGCTTGCAGGGAAAGATACTGCGATTATCACCTTATAGACATCATACGGTCCGGTTATCAAAGCATCGTAATTTATCCCGTATATGAATACAAGCCCTGCGGAGACTATAAGAGAGACCAAGTAGAATGTCGGTAGTCTCTTCAGGATGAACTGCAAAGGTTTCCTCTGCTTCTTGTTCTTTATCTTCCTGCATCCGAAATAATGGATCTCCAGTGTTAGTATGAAGAGGCTCGCAAAGATGAGAGTCAGCACATGAGTCTGGCTCATACGTACTGCTGTACTGACAGTAGCTCCTTTAAGGACATAACCGAAAGCCACCACCATAGCACCGAAGAAAGATCTTGCCACATCCCTCATAGAAAATTTATTAGGAGTCTTATCAACAAAACGCTCCTTCAGCACATCTACTTTGTGGCCAATCTTTCCTACCTCTTTCCTCTCCTCTTCCAGAAGGCCTTCTATATCCTCGAATTTCGGTTTCGACATTTTAATAGGTCACTATCCTGGGCTCGTTCGAGCTCTTCTCCTCTTCCTTCTCCTCTTTCTGTCTATTATCAGGAGCCGGTTGTGACTGGGAACCCATGAAACCCATGGAAGCGAAATTGTTCTTCACTTCCTCTTTCTCTGTTTCTGTACCTTTGTTTTCGTCAGTTCCCTGCTCCTTATCGTCAACAAGTGTCTTGAGCAGAAAGATCACCTTCCTTATGTCACCTTCAGAATCCTCTTTAGTATCTATCGTGATTTTCATTATAATTGGAACTCTATAAACCTATATTTTAAAGTTTCTGATTCACCAGTAAGTGGTCAGGAAAGATTTATATAAACTTCAGTGAATAGTTTTCATCATGAACAATATCATAAAGAAGGACATCCTTAAGATACTTACCAAGGTGAGGGAAGCGATAAACGATAAGGATGTCCATGAGCTCTCGAGGATAAGCAACCAAATAAATCACAATTCCTCGATCTTCCAGGATGAGGACTCTATAACACTGGCAGTCGTCGTATATTCCCTTTCGAAGCTTCTAGCAAATGATGAGGAAGAGACAGACAGATCATTCTCCCCGCTTTTCAGAAAAGCGAAGACTTACCTTGAAAGCGACCAGTACGAGAAATACAGGGAATGCATAAAGGACATAATCGACAGGATAAGCAATGCAGACACAAAGCTTAGAAGGTATATCCTCCATGTATACAATCAGGCGGAGATAAAGAAAGGAAGCAAACTGTTCTATAACGGCCTCTCACTCCCGAGGGTTGCAGAGCTGATGAACCTCTCACAGTGGGAGCTAATGGCTTACATAGGGAAGACCAATATAGCTGACAGTTTCGGTACGGACGAGAGGATAAAATCAAGGATAAACCACGCGAGGAAGATCTTCGGGATAAAATGAAAAAAGCAATCATATTTGACACAGGACCCATAATAAACCTTGCCCTCAATAACCTCATATGGCTCTTCGAGCCACTCCACAGAGAATTCAGAGGCACTTTCTATATTCCAAGGGCGGTCAAGAAAGAGCTTATAGACAGGCCCCTCGGAACGAAGAAATTCAAGCTCGAGGCTCTGCAGATAATGCCCCTCATAACCCAAGGTACTTTTGAGGTCATAGAGAACGATTTCATAAAGAAAAAATCACATTACCTCCTTGATCTGGCCAACCGATGTTTCAAAGCGAAGGGGAATTGGATAAAAATCATCCAGTATGGCGAGGTGGAAGCCATAGCCACAGCCCTTTATCATCAAGTGGACACTATTGTAATAGATGAGAGGATAACGAGAAAGCTCATCGAGGACCCGAAGGATGTCAGAGAGACCCTGAGGAAGAGGCTCCACACCAAGATCCACGTGGATCAGGATAACTTAGACAAATTCTTTGAGGAAGTGAAGCACCTGAAGGTGATAAGATCCATCGAACTTGTCACAGTAGCTTATGAACTGGGTCTTTTAGAGAGGTATATAGAGAATTCTGAGCATATGGTCATAGAGAATCTCAGGGACAAGCTCCTTGAAGGCGTATTATGGGGAGTGAAACTCAACGGATGTTCTGTGAACAAGGAAGAGATTGATGAGATTAAGAAGATAGAGGATATGAGGGTTTATTAGGCCTTATAACAGAAAGAAATATATACTTAAAGCCACATGTCCTTATCAGGTGGTCTTATGGGTCCTGAGAAAGACATAGTGGAATTCTGGCTCAACAGGAAAGGTTTCTACACGATAAAGGATATCCCTGACGGGAAGAATACGATAGATTTCATTGCCAAAGGGAAAGAAGTATGGCATGTCGAGATCGTGAGCTCGATAATAAATGCTGATAAGAAAGAGATCAAAAAGAGGTTCAGCAGAGCGGAAAAGAAGGTCAGGCAGTACAGCAGTAATTACAAGAAGGTGCTGATCATAGGCAGAACAGCCTCATTCAGCATCCCGGGTATAGAAGTGATAAGGCTCGAGGACGTCCTTGATGAGGCATTCAGGAAGATTGACACACACAATTACATGAACAATACACTGAGGACTCTTCAGATCATAAAATACATAATGCTTTCCGAGCCGAATAATCTCGCCGGACTCATGGATGAAGGAGGAATACTGAACATCAACACGAGGGAGAGTTTCCTGAAAGAACTGACAGAGCAGGAGGAGACGAAAAGGGTGCTTGCCAAGGACAGCTTCGAACCCGCCCTCATCAACATAATAAGGAACTCAACCCTCAACAGGCCCGAGAAACTCGCAGAAGTTCTGGAAAGCAGAGTGCTCGGGAAGAAATCGAGAAAGAGGTTCATCGAAGCGCTGCTAAAACAGCAGGAGATGAAGAAAGATATTAAAGAATCGATAAAGAAGGATCAGAAGACCCTTGATTATTTCATTCGCTGAGGGTCTTATCCAGTTCCTCTTTCTCTTCCTCAAACTCCTCCTCTTCCCTCTTGAGCTCATCAAAGCTCTCTATATGTTTCTTCTCTTCCTCTTTGGCCCTCTTCAGGGCTTCTTTCTTTTTCTCATCCATATCAACGGAAAAGGGGAGAGCAAATATAAAAATATTGCCAAAATCAGATGAACCAAAATCTCAAAACTTTAAATATTAGTTCATATTACGATAAAGATATGAAAGGGCAGATAATAAGCGGGGACTTCAATGAGATACTGGTCAGGAAGAAATCCGATGAGGATATCGAGATAGGTGAGCTCCTTATTGCAGAGAGAGGTCAGGAAAAGATTCTCCTACAAGCGAAAGACCTTGTTTACGGGAGCCAGATAAACCAGCAGAACATTGAGCTCATCTCGGGCATGAGCCTTGAAGAGGGGAACAATGAAGAGCTTTTCGACAAGCACCTGAGGATATACACCCTTGCAAAACTGAAAAGCATACTGACCATAGACAAGTTCGGTGCAAGGCTCCCGAAGAACCTGCCCGGTTTTTTCTCTGAAGTGAGAGAGGTGAAGAAAGAGGACCTGAATTTCATAACCAAACCCGCAAAGCCTCTGTCAGTGGGACAGCTGAGGTCAGGATCGAAAGAGATGGATCTGCCCGTGCACCTCAATGGAGAGAAAGCGCTCTCTCACCACATCCTGATTCCGGCAACTACGGGAAGAGGGAAGAGTAATCTCCTCAGCTGTATGATATGGGACAGCATGGACAAGGACTATTGCGGCATGTTGGTACTTGATCCCCATGACGAGTATTACGGGAGAAACGACCTGGGCATGAAGGATCATCCTCAAAAGCCCGTCTATTATACAACGAAAGACGTTCCCGCAGGACAGAGGACACTCGCCATAAACCTGGAGAAGATAAAACCGCATCATTTCAACGGCTCTGTGGAATGGAGCAGAGCACAATCAGAGGCCCTTCATGCCTATTATAAGAAATACAGGGAAAAATGGATCGAGTCCATAATACTTGAAAAGCCGGTAGAGAATTTTCACGAAGGAACTCTTGGTGTCCTTAAGAGGAGGATGCTGAGCCTCCTGAACCTCAGCTTCGAGAACAACCGGCTCATATGCAATGGTGCTTTCCAGCTCTCTTCGGGAGAGAACACCATCGAGGACATATGCAATGACCTTGAGAAAGGGAAAACGGTGATAATCGACACTTCCAATTTCTCAGGAGCTGTAGAGATACTTATAGGTTCAATGATAACAGGAGAAGTCTTCTCGAAGTACAAACACTACAAGATGAAAGGACTCCTTGAAGAGAAGCCCGTCATCTCTGTAGTCCTGGAAGAGGCACCGAGAGTATTAGGCAAGGAGGTTCTTGAGAAAGGCCCGAACATATTCTCGAGCATAGCAAGAGAAGGCAGGAAATTCAACATCGGGCTTACAGCTGTTACCCAACTTCCTTCACTCATACCGAGGGAGATACTCGCGAACATGAACACGAAGATAATCCTTGGTATAGAGATGCAATCGGAAAGGCAGGCGATCATAGAGTCCGCATCACAGGATCTTAGTGAGGACAGCAAGGCCATAGCTTCCCTTGATGTAGGAGAGGCGCTTATAAGCTCTAACTTCATGAAATTCGCGGCTCCGGTCAAGATACCCTATTTCAGGAAATTTGCAGAAGATTACCAGAACAGGCACAATAAAGAGAAGTACAAGAAAAGCTTTGAAGGAGTAGGTCTATGAGATTCGCACATATTGCTGACTGTCATCTCGGAGGATGGAGAGAGCCACGGATGAAGGAGATAAACCACCAGGCTTTCAATACAGTAATAGATGAGATCATAGAACAGGAAGTCGATTTCCTTCTCATTTCAGGAGATCTTTTCAACACATCTTTCCCGGATGTCGATTCACTGAGGCTTGCCATCAAGAGATTAAAGGATCTCAACGGGAAAGGCATCAGGGTTTATATTATAGCGGGAAGTCATGATTACTCTCCGAGTGGGAAGACCATGCTCGATATAATAGAGGAAGCAGGGCTAGCCACTAATGTAGTGAAGGGAGAAGTGGAGGATAATAAGCTCAAGCTCAAATTTACAGAGGATAATCCTACAGGAGCGAAGATAACGGGCATGCTGGGGAAGAGAGGGATGCTCGACAGGCAGTATTACGAATCCCTTGAGAGGGAGAATCTGGAAACAGAGGAAGGCTTCAAGATCTTCCTGTTCCACACCACTGTCTCAGAACTTAAGCCGAAGAGGCTCGAGAAGATCGAAGGCTCGCCCATATCATTATTACCGAAAGGATTCGATTATTATGCAGGAGGACATGTCCACATAACAAGGCATGAGAACATGGATGATTACAGGAACGTTGTTTATCCCGGACCAACTTACCCTAACAATTTCACAGAGCTTGAAGAGCTCGGCATGGGAAGCTATTACATATATGATGAGGGAGATATAAGAAGGAAAGAGATCATACCTAAAGGGCATGAGAGCATAAAGATAGATTGCGCGAACAGGAAACCCGATGAGGTAAGCAGGGAACTAAGGCAGAAACTCTCTCACACAGAGGATAAGATAATCACTTTAAGGATGAAAGGACAGCTTATCGGTAAGCTATCCGAGATAAATTTCAGGGAGATCTTCGATGATGCTTACAGCAGAGGAGCTTATTTCATAATGAAGAATACCACTGCTGTCTCTACAGAGAAGCTCAACGAGGTCAAGGTGAAGCAGGGATCTATGGAAGAGATTGAGGATGAGGTCATCAATGAGCATATTGGGCAGATTTCAGTCGACCTTGACAATGAGACTGAGACGACGAAAAAACTCATACAGAACCTCGATATCGGTAAAGAAGAAGGAGAGAACAAACATGATTTCGAGAAGAGGATCATCGACACAATGGATAAGATCCTAGAAGAGTAGCTCGTTCAGTTCATTTATGCTCCTTATAGTCTCAAGATCAGGATATTTGCCTTCATATTCCGGAGAAAGAAGAGGTTTTTAAGTTCATTCCAAAACCCTCGTACCTAACTTTATGCCATAATCATTCTCCAGCTTATACTTGAACCACCTCGTCTCGGCATTATAAGGAAGGCTCTCGTAGACATTCACTCTGATTCCTTTATCCTCCTTGAATATCGAATCAAGACTATATCCAAGATCTATTGTCTGCGGGTTCGGTTCCCTGAAGATCTCATCAGAAACACCATTATTCTCCATGAATATCCTCAGGAGAAGGTCACCTATATCAACATCAAAACATGAATATTTCTTATTCTCATTTTTCCCTGTATTCTGCCTGAAAGAGATACCCCTGAGCTCAGCGGCTTTACTGTTCTTGTTCTTGGTTATGCTCTTCATATCAGAGAGGTCATAGACCTTGATCATGTTCTTATCCTCAGAATCCTTATAGCCACCCTTGAGTCCAAAGCCGATATCAGGATCCATAGAAAAATTATTTATAGTATAATCCTCAAGAAACCTGCTCATGTTTTTATTCACATCATACTCCTTAGGCCCAATCAATTCAGCACCCATTCTTATTACCCCCAATAGAACCAAATAACAGAATTATACTCGGACTGTTCTTGGTTTTTTCTGACATTCCGAGATTAACATTACAGATTCGCTCATTTATATACTTTTCTGAAAATCAGCCTTTCAATAAAAAAACCAAATAAAAATCAATATCAAGCGCTTTTTCTAAGGCCTGATACGGTTCATGAACCGGGGAAACGGCAATGCATCCCTGATGTGATCGAGACCGAGAAGCCATTGCAGGACACGCTCAGTACCGAGACCAAAGCCGGCGTGCGGCACGGATCCATACCTTCTGGAGTCAAGATACCAGTCAGAATCACCAAGGTCTACACCATCCTGCTCGAGACGTTCCTCGATCTTCTTCAAGTCAGATTCTCGCTGCGATCCGTCGATTATCTCACCAAGACCTGGTGCGAGCACGTTGAAGTTCATACCTGTCCCTGGCTTATCAGGATCCTCTCCATGGTAGAACTTGAGGATCTCAAGTGGATAGTTCGTCACAGCGATAGGAACACCGTAAGGTCTTGCAAGCTCCTTCTCCTCAGGAGCACCGAAATCTTCTCCATACTTAATCTCAAAACCTTTATCCTGAAGGGTCTTGATAGCCTTATCATAAGTCATACGCGGGAACGGCGCTTCGATCTTTTTCCAAGGGCCCGTATCCACACCAAGAGTCTCTAGCTCAGTCTCATGCTTCTCAAGGATTCTCTTGATAGCATGCATGGTGCACCCTTCAGCAACACTCAGGATATCAGTCATACCCTTCCACGCGGATTCGACTTCAAGATGCCAGAATTCAGTCAGATGCCTGTTCGTCGATGATTTTTCAGCACGGAATGATGGTGCGAGAGCATATACATCCTCTAACGCGTGGATGAAGTTCTCAGCATAAAACTGCCAGCTCTGTGTCAGGAAAGCCTTACCGCCGAAATAATCGACTTTGAACGTGCTCGACCCGCCTTCACTTGTCGAAGCGTTGAACGTAGGCGCCTGCGCTTCCGTATAACCAAGGTCGTGGAGATATTCGTGGAATGCGAACAGCATCGTCGATCTTATCTTGAGAATAGCGGTCAGGCGTCTCGTACGAAGGGCGAGATGACGATTATCCATCAAGTGTTCGACACTCTGGTCCTTGTTGATAGGGAACTGATCCGATTCACCGACCACTTCAAAATCAGACACCTGCACTTCAAACCCTGTAGGGGCCCGTTCATCCTGTTTTATCGTACCCCAAATTTTCATACTGGTTTCAATCTGCAGCTTTTCAGCAGCCCCGAACTTCTCTTCACCAATACTACTTCGATTGACAACGCACTGGATGATCTGTGTACTATCCCGCAATACGATGAATTTCAGCTTCTTACTGCCTCGTTCACGATAAATCCACCCTCGGAGAGCGACTTCGCCTTCTCCTTGTTCCATTGCTTCTTTTATCGATAAAAATCCCATTTTCCGCACCTCCCGGCGAAAGAATCGTAGACATATTTAAAACTTGCCTTCATATTTCCACACTCTCTCCCGGAACTCTCCTGAACAATGATACATCTCCCGCATGCTCTGCTTGCGTCAGGAAACGTACAAGCCTCTCCATACCTATACCTGCGCCGGCTGACGGATAAAGCCCCTGCTTTGCGTAAGACAGGTACCTCTCATACCTCTTCTTATCAAGGCCTGATTTCTCTATCTTCTCCTGCAGCCTATCATGGTCATGCTCCCTTTGTCCTCCTGAGATGGCTTCGCAGAATCCTTTCGGATAGATGAGGTCATAGTTGAGGAACCTGCCTTCACTTTCAGGATCCTCTTTCTCGTAGAACTCCCTCTTATGGCTGATTGCCCAGAAGGGTTGTGTTGCTTCCTCCGAGGCTATCCGCTCCCAGTCCTTGCCGTACTTCTTTTCCAGGTCCTCCGTAAGGACTTTCCTGAAGGGCGTCCTGAACTCAAACACAGGTATCCCGAGCTTCCCGAACTCTTGAGAAGCATGCTCTCTCAGGTACTTTGAGAGGCCGGCAAAATATTCCTCTAAAAGGCCGAATACCTCTTCCATCTCTGCATCCCTGATCTCAAAGTCAGCCTGTGTAAACTCGAAGAGATGCTTACCGCTGTCCTTCCTGCCAGGACTTTCAAGCCTTATGTTTGGGCTCATGATGAAGATCTTCTCCAATCTCCTTAAAGCGATCTGCTTGTGAAGTATCATGGAAGTCATAAGACTCAGCTTATCCCCCTGATAATCCACCTCCGGTATCTTAACTACCGAACTAGAAGGATCCGGCCCCAAAGGATCCACTGACTTGCCGAGCATCACTGGCATCAACTGTATAAAACCTCTCTCGTGGAAAAAATCCACCGTATACCTGAATACTTTACCCATTATCCTTAATCTTGATTCTTTCATCTGAATCACCCTTAATCAATCTATTAAATGATATTGTAATGCGACTTTATATTGAGGATATGAACAGAACTAGCGATTGAATCGGTTGAAATGAAGCAGTTTATCTTTCTTTGACTGTATCATGGAAAAGATGTAAACATATTTTATTAATAAAAATATTCTTTTTCATGTGGAAAATTTTGCATAAATCGACAAATTTATTAATTAAAATGGAACACATATTCAATATGGAACTTGACGATAAGGATCATAAGATCCTGGAGATGCTCGTGAAGGACAGCAGCCTATCTACACAGAAAATCGCTAAGAAGACTTTAATCCCTATCACGACTGTACATAACAGGATAAAAAGACTGGAGAAAGGTAAGGTCATAGAAGGCTACACTGTCATCATCAACAAGAAGAAGATAGGTAAGAACATCTTCGCTTTTATCCTGATAAGAGTGGACAGCAATTACCTGAAAGAGAAGAAGATAACCCAGAAGGATCTTGCGAAGAAGATAAAGAGAATAAGCTGTGTCGAGGACATAAGCATAGTTACAGGAGACTATGATATAATAATAAGAATAGGAGTAAAAGATGTGGATGAACTAAACGAGCTCATCCTGAAAAAACTGAGGAACATCTCCGGTATTGAGAGCACCAAATCGATGATCGTGCTTGATGAGGTCTGAGGAAGAGACTATTTCTTCCCGAAGATCTTCTTCATCGAGCCGACAAAGCCGCCGTTATCCTCGCCGCTACCTGATTCGGAGGACTTATCACTGGAAGAGCTCGTACTTTTCTTTGAAGCAGGCTTCTTTTTCTCTGTTGGTTTGGCGGTGTTTTTCTTCGGTTTAGAGCTGTCGGTCTTGTCCCCTTTAGCATCATCTTTCTTGGGAGGTTTCTTGGAAGGCCCGTTGCTCTTCTGGGAATCCCCTCCAGGCCCGCCATTAGAATTGAAGACAAAAAGATCCTCATCAACAATCGGGTGGAAATAGTCCGCTTCTCCGGTAAGGAGCCTCGAGGTAGTCTTCTTCACTGCTGCTATCTCTACCCTGACACCTTCAGATTTCAGATGGCTCACAAGGTCGACATAATCTGAGTCTCCAGAAAGTATTATAATAGTATCCACCTTTGATGCAAGCTGGGTAGCCTTTATGGAAAGAGGGATGTCTGCAGACTTATGGCAGGGAACTACAGAACCGTAATAATTGTTATGTAGCCTCTCAGCGAGCTTTTTCGATATGTTCTTCCCTTCCCTGAAATAGATGAGCCTGTTCAGTCCTCTTCCATTCAACAGCCTCGGTATCACGGTGTCGAAATTCAGCATAGTGTTGGAGCTCCTCGATTCCTGGATGCTCCTCTCAATATTGTTTCCGTCACACAGTATCGCTACTGATTGGTTTATAATTGTCATTGTAGGTATTGTTCATAAGAACTTATTTATAATATTATTTATTTGAAAGGCCTATGAAGCTCATATTTGACTGGGGAGGAATCTTCACCAAAGGCAGGGAAGGCAGGAATTTCATTGACAATATAAAAGATGAGACAGGTGTTAAGACAAGCCTTGACTTCATCGGACCTCTGCTCTATGATATGAACTCGGATCTTATCAGTTTTCAGGATTTCTATAAGAAGATCAAGGAGAAATATGGGCTTCAGCTTGGAGAAGAGAAGCTCAGGGAACTGTTTCTGAACTCCATAATCCCTGATCATGACATGATGGATTTTGCAAAGAGGCTTGATGATGAGCTCTACATCCTCAGTAATAATAACCGCATACATCTAAAGTATATAAAGGAGAATTTCGGCGATTTCCTGTCCGGGTTCAAAGGGACGTATTTCTCGTGCGAGATCAAGCTCAGGAAGCCTCATGAGGAGATCTTCAGGTATTTGCTTGATGATCTTGACGCGAAGGCTTCAGAGTTCGTCTTCATCGATGATAAGGAAGAGAACATCGAGGTTGCAGGAAAGCTCGGTTTCAGGACTATCCTCTTCCGGAATAAAGAACAACTGGAAAGAGAATTAAGGGAAATGAAAAAGGAAATTTAGTTATTCTCAGACTTTATCCCAAGCTCATCCAACTGCTCTTTCGACACGTCCGAGGGAGCGTCAAGCATCAGGTCCTGTGCTTCCTTGTTCTTCGGGAAAGCGATGACTTCCCTGATATTATCCATACCAGTGAGCAGCATGACCATCCTGTCAAAACCAAACGCAATGCCACCATGCGGAGGAGCACCGTAATCGAAAGCGCCGAGCATGAAGCCAAACTTCTTCTCCTGGTCTTCCTTAGAGATCCCGAGAGCATCAAACACTTCCTGTTGAAGCTCACGGTCATGGATCCTTATGCTCCCGCCTCCGAGCTCTACTCCGTTGAGAGTGAGATCATATGCCCTCGCTTTAGCTTTCTCAGGAGCCTCCTTGAGATATTCCCTGTCCTTCAACCTGGGACTGGTGAACGGATGATGCATAGCCTCATATTTCCCGTCCTCTTCGCTCCATTCAAGCATAGGGAAATCGGTGACCCAGCAGAAATTCCATTCATCCCTCACCAAATCCAGCCTCTTCCCAAGCTCAAGCCGAAGGGCACCGAGACTTTCAGCGACGACATTCTCCTTATCAGCGACGAAGAAAACATGATCCCCGTCTTCCATCTCAAAAGGCTCTTCTTTTATGAACTTCGATATACCTCCTGAAAGCTCGCCGTTCTCCTTCTTGAACCATGCAAGCCCTTTGGCACCATAAACCTTCACTACATCAGTAAGCTTGTCTATATTTTTCCTGGAGAAATCACTGTTCACCTTTATTGCCCTTACACACGGAGCCTGATTGAAAACCTTGAAATCAGTTCCTTTTGCCCACTCAGTAAGATCCTGTATCTCCAGACCAAAACGGAGGTCCGGCTTATCACTTCCATACCTGAGCATGGCCTCATCATAAGTTATCCTCCTGAAAGGTGTATTCAGATCCTTACCGAGAACATCCTTCCAGATATGCTTCACCATACCTTCAACCACAGAGAATACATCCCCCTCATCCACGAAGCTCATCTCCATATCGATCTGCGTGAATTCAGGCTGCCTGTCTGCACGAAGATCCTCATCCCTGAAACATTTGACTATCTGGAAATACCTGTCAAGACCAGCAACCTGGAACAGCTGCTTATACACCTGGGGACTCTGGGGGAGAGCGAAAAATTTACCCCTGTTCACCCTGCTCGGCACAAGATAATCCCTCGCACCTTCCGGCGTGCTCTTACCAAGGACAGGTGTCTCCAGCTCGAGAAAATCAAGCTTATCAAGGTAATTCCTGACGGACATCGTAGTCTTATGCCTCAGCTTAAGGTTATCCTGCATCTTACGGGACCTTAAGTCAAGGTATCTATACTTCAACCGTGTCTCCTCAGTTGTCTCAGTATTATTAAGATCCAAAGGCAAAGGCTTAGCCTTACTTAATACTTTGATATCTGTCGCCTTTATCTCAATATCACCAGTAGCGAGTTCCTTATTAGGCTCAGGCTTCTCGACGACCTGGCCAGTGACTTTCACTACAGATTCCCTTGTAACATCGATCTTATCCGCTGTCACCTGGGTTATTCCGTAACGGTCCCTTATATCTACAAAGGATAGGTTCCCGTGTTCTCTTACCTTATTCACCCATCCTGATATTGTAACTTCCTTGCCTTTATCATCTTTCCTCAGCTCTCCGCATGTGTGTGTCCTCACTTCAATCCGCCCCCTTAATGTAAACCTCTATCGATGGGTCTCTTTCTCTCAATGCAGCCCTGAAATCCTCAGCAAAAGACTCTCCTCCTACGATGTCCCCATAATGCATAGGTATGACCTGTTTCGGCTGGATATCAAGAGCCGCTTCTACTGCCTGCCCAACACCCATCGTATAAGTGCCGCCGATGGGAAGAACAGCTATGCTGACATCCTCGAGATCTTTCATCTCCTTTATATGATCAGTATCGCCTGCAAAATAGATCCTGTCCCCAAGCATATCTATAAGAAAACCTACCCAGCCATTCTTACGAGGGTGATAGTCAAGCTTCCTGTTATAAGCATGTATTGCTCTTATATCTACGCCGTCTATATCGATCTTCTTACCGGGCTCTATCACAGATATCTCTGCACTTATGTCCTGTAATTTTTCTGCGGCATCCGCAACTGTAACAATAACTGTATTCTCCTTCAGTATCTTCTTTACATCCTCCGGACTGCAATGATCATGATGAGGGTGAGTTATTAGAATGATGTCTGCCTTCTCCTGGGGATTCACTTTCCATGGATCAACGTATATCAACTGATCAGAGAAGATCCTGAAAGATGCATGCCCCAGCCATTCTATATTTTCTATCATATAACCACCTCAAAGTCAAGAAGTTAAATTCATATTAAAAACTTTCCTCTTTCCATTATAACCTTTCCATCCAATTCTATTGTAGGATCCTCCATTATACCATCCACATGCACAGGAACATCATTCATCCCGCCGAAAGCCATGTTATTCCCGAGAGCAATATGACAAGTACCCTTGACCTTCTCATCCTCAAGAGTATTTCCTGATATAGCTGCATGGGTGTTCGTACCTATGCCGAATTCAGCCACCGTAAATCCCTTGTCCCCGTGTCCCTCGAACTGCTGTCTTATAGAGGAAGATCCTTCACCTTCAAAATCCACTGCTATACCTTTACTGAATTTTACTGAAACAGGACTCCTGAGAATGCCTGTCCCGAAAGATGCGTCAACGACCATCCTGCCTTCAAGCGAGTCCTCTAAAGGTGCTATGAAAGCCTCACCTGAAGGGAGATTATCAAAACTTCCGGGTTCTGTAAGATCACCATAATCGCTTACAGCTTTCCTTCCCCTAAGAGAGAACCTTATATCCGTTCCGGCTTCGGTCTTGACCCTGACTTCAGAAGCCTTGTCCAGTTCTTTCTTCAGTTTAATGGTAAGCTCCTTCATGGAAGGGTCCTCTTTCAATGCCCTTTCAAAGATATCCTTTGTTATGCCGGGCATGGTAGCCATCCTCACACCAGCATCAGTTGCCTCACGCCTCGCTCTTGTATGAGAAAGTGACTTAGTAGTTGGGGCAACAACAACATCAAACTTCTTCATCATCTCAGCTACCTTAGCAGGAGGTTCTTCACCATGCTTTTTCCCTGTAGGTATCTGTATGAGAAGGACCTCATTAGTTCCCTCAATCTCAGAGACAATCCCGGCAGCTATATCATACTTATGTTTATCAGTAACAACCAATACAGATTCAACATCCCTTAGATTGAAATAACCGAATACCAAATGAACTCATCTTTCTGTCTTCTTAAGGCCCTGCCACCATTGCGAAGGATCAGTATTCTTCATCCCGTCAAGAAGCTCTCTGGCACTCTCCGTCTTGAGATGCGAGGCCACATTATCTATCCATCCCTGCAGATCAGGATAGCCGAAATGCATATACTCTCTCGCCTGGAAAGCACATTCAAGAAGATCCGCATCCTTGGCGACAACCCCTTCTTTAGAACCGTCATTATGGAACTGCTCAAAAGACTCGAGCATATCTTTCCCGGTATCCCCAATACCAAGAAGCTGATCCCTTATAGCCGAAGCCTCTGCTTTCTTGAAATCAATATACTTATGGCCGACCTTATGGAGATCATTAAGCCTGGCCTCCTGTAGATCATTGATCAAAGCCATGAAACCAGCCTTCTCAGGTTCGATTCCTTCCTTCTTCCCAAGCACATAAGCGATTACACCTGCCCTGAAAGAATGGTCGGCTACTGATTCGGGATTGTCTATCCCTGCCATCCACCAGCCGGTCCTCTTCACTCTCTTGAGCTGTCCTGTCTCATGTATAAAATCTGCTGCCTTTCTCATAAAAATTCACCTGTTCATCCTGACCTGGAACATCATCTCTTCAAGTTTCTTCAGGTCCCATCTTATCCTGTCTGTACCTTTCCTCAACTCATTCGACCTGAAACCGAACTTGGAAAGCTCTTCATAGATCGAGGAAACGAAATCATATATAGATTTTATCCTGTCGAAATTCCCGTCTATACCCTCTTTGAGGGCTCTCCTTACAAGCTCCCCTGATACATCACATAGACCGAGGAGATAGAACTCATAATCAAGGTTATCATCAGGACCTAAAAGACCATTATCCTTCTCGAAATAATAATAGATAAGAGCCTCATAATACTCCTGAACAGCCACCTTGAAAGATCCAGAGTAATAATGCTTAGTCCCATCGTATTTATTGGTGATCTCACCTATAAGGGACCTTATGTTCTCTATCTTCTCATGCGGAAGCTCGCCCGAATGTAAAGAAGAGATTATGGTCTTAGACAACCTGACGATTTCCCTGCTCTTCCTGATGAGATATTCCCTGTCTTCCTCATCCTTATCATACTGTTCCCTTAATCTTGAAAAAAGTTCATCCTTAGGCATATATCCTTGGACTCAGAAGTGATTTATAAGACTTTCTAAAATAGAAAAATTTATAAAGATTTTAAAGAGAAATCTATAGTGATGGCCGAAGAATCAATGCTCAGAGGTATTATTACATTTTTCGGGAAACTGGGTGTTTATGATGTTATACTCCCTTTCCTGCTTGTATTCTCAATAATGTATGCTATCCTCGAGAAAACGAAAGTCTTCGGCACGATAGGAGAAGGCGACCAGCAGGTAACGAGGAAGAACATCAACGCGATGGTAGCTTTCGTGGCAGGCTTCCTCGTCATAGCGTCCAAACAGCTTGTACAGACGATCAATCAGGCACTGGCAAATATAGTGCTTGTCCTTATAATGATAGTGATGTTCCTTGTATTGATAGGAACATTCTTCAGGGAAGGAGAAGATGTGATACTCGAAGGCAAATGGAGAGTCACTTTCATGGTAATTGCCTTCATATCAATTGTATTGATAACGCTTTACGCTATACCGACTGCAGGTGGAGATAGTAATTGGCTGGAAACAGCCTGGTACTGGCTGGTCGACCACTGGACCGGCAACGCTGTAGGATCAATCGTGATGGTGCTCATCACTCTCGGGATCATAGGTTACATCACCAATGATAGTTCAGGGAACAAAAACAATTCAAATAAATGAGGAGGATAAAAAATGACATATTACAACTGGAGAGACTTTTTCATGGCCCTGGAAAACTGGGGTTTTTCGGACGTGCTTCTTCCGTTTCTCTTGATTTTCACTATAGTCTATGCAGTTTTCCAGAAGACGAAGATTCTCGGAGAGAAGAAAAGCTACAACATCATTCTCGCTTTCGTAATGGCCATGGCCACCGTAATCCCCCATGTAACAGGGAATTATCCGATGGGCTATGACCCGATAGAGATACTCCATAACGCTCTCCCCACGGTATCCATAGTGGTTGTTGCTATCATAATGGTCCTGCTACTGGTAGGACTATGGGGAGCAGAATCAGACTGGGTACAGGGAAATACTGTAACCGGAACGATTGTCCTGCTTTCTGTGCTGGCAGTGTTCTATATCTTCGGTGCATCTGCAAACTGGTGGGAAGGATGGTCATGGCTTGAAGGTATATTCGGCACAGACACCATGGCCGTACTGGTGATGGTATTGGTATTCGGCCTAGTGCTATGGTTCGTAACCAAAGATGAAGGACAGTCCAAAGGAGACGGTTTCGTGAAAGGACTATCAAATATGTTCAAGAAAGAGTAAAATGGCAAGCTTTTTAGACCTCGGCTTTTTGGAAGGGTTAACCCCTATTTTTATCCTGCTCATAGTTTTTGCTATCGTCTACGGGCTTCTCACCAAGACCAAGATCACAGGTGAGAACAAGAGCATAAATGCCATAATAGCTCTCGTGATAGGAATAATCATCATGATGTCTGAAGGCATGAGCCAGGTGATAATGAACATGATTCCCTGGCTTATCATGCTGGGGATTTTCATGCTCCTTCTGGTGATAACATACAAATCACTCGGAGCCAGCGATTCGATGATAATCGATAAGCTCCAGAATAAGAAGATAATCGGTTGGACCGTCGCAATCTTAGGACTCATCATACTTGTGAGTTCAATAGCTGACGTATACGGACAGCAGGAGCTTGAAGCTACAGAGAACACAACACAATACAAGTTCTCTAATGAGCCGGGTAATGCCGGAACAGGGGATTCCTCGCCGGAATCAACACCGGAGACAGACACAGAAGATTTCGATAAGAACGTAAAGTCGAGCATATATCACCCCAGGATGCTGGGATTCATACTCATCATGATAATCTCTGTCCTGGCAATAACACAGCTCACAAGGACAGAACAATAAAGCTGATCAATCATAACCCAAAGGAATCGGCGAATTCTTTCATCTTCCTGAATTGGGTGATGAACTCAAAACCCTTGTCCTTGAGGATAAGATATCTATTTCCCTTGTCCTCGATCTCCTCGACCATCTCATTCCTTACAAGGTCGTCAAGATACCTGTTCATAAGCTTATGAGAAAGGTTAGACTTATACATGAGATGAGTAGGCTTGATCCGGTTATCCTTCTTCTGGATCGAGCTAAGCATATCATATACAATATCCATCCTTGATCTTCTCTTGGTCATCTTATCACGATCATCACTCCCATCAAAAGGATGAAGGAGATTACATGGACAACCTCACCCACTACGTAATAGAGTGGCGAAAAATGGGTCAGGATGAAAAGAGCATGGCTTACGAACATGAGCATGAAGGATACTGCAATAAGCAGGGTCGTAAGTTTTCTCTTGCTGAAATAATTCCCGAAATAAAAATAATTGATAAAGCCGAGGAGTATCAGAGCTGTAATGTGGAAGAATATGAACTGGTAATGACTGAGTATACAGACGACGAAGAACAGATAAAAAAGGAGACCTATATCCATCTCACTGGTTTTCTTATAAGAGACCATGTATATGCCTGCAAGCCCCAGAAGGAGAAGGAGCCTGTAACCCAGATAACCCCCGATATAAAAGAACTCCTTCATCGTTATCACATAGCCGAACAGGCTTATCATCCCGAGATCAAGTGTCTCAAGGAATCCATTATATATAACCGAGTTGGTGAGTACCTTAGACAGGAAAGCGAGGGAGAACAAAGTGAAAGCGAGCGCGAAGAATTTGTAATTCCTCTTCCCCGCAAGCCTGTAGAAACGGTAAGAATAGAAAGCTATCACCAGTGCCACTAAGACCGAGAAAATATCCAGTACCGAATCTATCCCGAAAAACCATTCCGGCCCGAAAACGAACTTAACCATAAAGCCTAGAGAAAGTGCCTAATATATAAATTTAGCTGTAATCCTGACTGCCAGTATTCCCCTGATTTTTATCCTTATCCTTTTCCCCTTTCATATTCTTGGTAATCTTGGATAATTCACTCACGTTCTCAGTCAGTGAGGGGAGGATCTTCTGGAATACCTTCTCCATCGCCTTTATCTCACTCCCGAGATGAACGATATTCTGATCATACTCATTCACCTTCCCGAGAAGAGAGTCATGAAGGGAATCAAAATTCTTCTTGAGATCCTGGAACTGCTGTTCTATCCTGGTAAGCCTCTCTTCCGATTTTTCACGCCAGTCGGAAAGCTGGGTGAACTGTTTGGTTATCTGGTTCCATTTCTCCTCGATGATAGATTCGGCTATCTTCTCGATCTCCTCCTTGGATACTCCACCGTTCATATCCGGCGGCATCTGTCCGGGAGCTTGTCCACCGGGAGCCTGTCCGCCAGGAGGGGCTTGCCCGCCGGGAGGTGCCGGCTGACCGCCAGGAGGAGCTCCATAAGCACCCTGATCCTCCGCATATTGAGGTGAAGCCATCTGCTCACCCTGTGGATTCTCTACACTGCCCTTTACTGAAGCCTGATTCATGGCCTCATAAATCTCATTCTGCTGATAGCCCTGTCTCTGGAGATATTCAACTATCTGATAATTGGTCATGCCATTCTGCTGCATAGAAAGAACATACTCTGTCGGCGGGCCCTGACCCTGTGAAGGAGCCTGAGGCTGTTCACCCTGACCCTGGCCGGATGAAGAATCCTTATTCTTATCATCCTTTTTCTTTCCGAAAGATATGAGAGCTATTTTTATTCACCTACTTTTTTATTTCTTAAAGTAATTTTTAAATCTTTCTATTCTCCTCAATGATGTCCCTCACAAGCTTTTCAGCTTCCTTCCTCGTCATAAACTCGACAGGATTCCAAAAATTGACATAGGCATCAAGGGCCTTGACTTCATCCGAACTGGCAAAATTATTTATCTCCCTCAGGATCTGGTCCATCTTCTCCTTCAGCTCCTTGGCTGTCTTCTGGACCTCCTTTATCTCATTGTTTACCTGTTTCACTTCTTTATTGAGGTTCTTCTGAATAGTGAGCATGTTATGCTCTGTAAGCTGGGATTTCCTCCTTATGTTCGAATACCTCTCCTCAAGTATCCTCACCTTCCTGCCGACTTCACCCACTTCAGAAGTCAATTTCTTGACTTCCGGAGAAGGCCCTTTGGGCTTTTTCGGGGCTCCGAAGGTTATCGTCTTGCTTCCCGACTGCTTCTGCTGAGCACCGTTACCCCCCTGAGTCTGTTGATTCTGCTGCTCCTGCTGCCCGCTTACGGAATCTCCCACCATATTATCAGAAAAATAAGGTTTGTTATAATAATGTTATGTTGTTCTTTGTGAGTGAAAAGCGAAAAACTTATATAAATTAACTAACTTAATTAACTTAACTAAATAAGTTAAATAATCAACGGTCCCTGGATTCATTCTAAAACCCCCCAACAGACTGACCAGGGACCATTTTTTAAAATGCCAAGAATAAACATCGAGATCGATGATTCCATACACAGGAAGATCAAAGCTCATTCTGCGATTAATGGCAAGACTATGACAGAATACATTAACAGCATAATCGAGAAAAGATTAAAAAAAGAGAAAGAATGGGAAGAATAAACATAGAGATCGACGAGGAAAAACATAAGAAACTCAAGTATATTTGTGTCATGAAAGACATGACGATCAGCGAATATGTGAATGATTCATTGAAAAAAGAGGTAGAAAATGGAAGAAGAAGATAAGTTCACAGTAATCAGAGAGGGAGAAGAAGTCATTCTCAGGGTGAATTGCGAATTAGCAGGAGTTCCACCATCCATTGAAGATTCTGCTTTGTGCATGTCCACTGTGATAGATCAACTGATAGAAAACAGGGACACCACAAAGATATTATTGTATGATAAAAGAGATTACGAATATGATTACAGCCAGACCATGCTCCTCCATGAGATAGGATCTGTCTTCACAAATATAGTAAAGGACAAGAATACCTTAAGCTATTATCATCTGAACAGTTCAGAAGAGCTTTATACAGAGATCAAGAAACTTCTTTACCATACCCTCAAGAACGATCCACTGGGTGCTTATTCCGAGTTAACGAGGATATTGAGAAGAGAGAACATGAATAAAGAGAACACCAACAACCAGCGTGCTCTCAACTCCATCAACAAATATGTCTCCCTTCTTACTTATGTGATCGAACAACTTGACAATACAAGACTGGTCAGTGTAGCAAAACCTTATCTGGCAGGCCATGAAGCTGGCTCAAGGGAGATCTACAGGAGAATCTTCCACCCTGTCATCAAGCCGGATTTCATGTTCACCAAATTAATGGCCTCATATCCGGAAAACGGAGAGGAACTCGACAGCTACACCGTCTCCGGAGAGGTCGAAGTGACCATCTTCAAGTTACCGGACTCCGTGCAGTACATCTACCATATGATGCCCCCCGAGTTCAAACTTGATGAGGAGAAGTACGAGCTGCTGGATAATGCAAGGAAGATCATGTCCGAGCATAAACCAAGTAAAGAGGAATTCGTCAACCCGCAGAGGATGAGGAAGATCTTCTTCGATGTGGGCAAAGATCTGATCCAGGAGCTTTCACAATACAAAGGGATAAGGCTATTGAAAAAAGAGGTGGAACACCTTACAGGCATCCTGGTCAGGTACACCGTCGGATTCGGCCTTGTGGAAGTTCTCCTCCAGGACGAGAAAGTGCAGGATATCTCCGTCAACAGCCCGCTAGGACAGGTCCCGATCTTCATTGTACACGGAGATTATGATGACTGTAAGACAAACATCATACCTACCAGGACGGAAGCGGAAAGCTGGGCATCCAAGCTGAGGATGATTTCGGGAAGACCCCTGGATGAAGCTAACCCCCTTCTCGATACTGAACTTGACCTTCCCGGTGCATCCACAAGGATATCACTCATTGGTCCTCCGCTTGACCCGACAGGCCTGGCTTTCTCCTTCCGAAGACACAGGAGCAAACCATGGACTTTGCCCCTGTTCATCAAATTCAACATGATCTCACCCATAGCCGCAGGATTATTGAGCTTTCTCATTGACGGGACCAAGACCATGCTCGTCGCAGGTACAAGGTCAAGCGGAAAATCAAGTTTCCTTACCTCTCTCCTGGTCGAGATAATGAGAAGATACAGGATAATAACTGTAGAAGACACGAGGGAGCTTCCGGGAGAGGAGATGAGAAAGCTCGGTTTCAATATACAGCCGATGAAAGTCGCTTCCGCATTGCAGAAAGGCTCTTCTGAAATGGATGCAAGCGACGGAATAAGGGCCACCCTGAGACTAGGTGATTCTTCACTCATTGTCGGAGAGGTAAGGAGTAAAGAAGCAAAGGCACTTTATGAAGCCATGAGAGTGGGCGCTTCTGCAAATGTTGTAGCAGGCACGATCCACGGCGACAGCCCATACGGTATCTTCGACAGGGTCGTGAATGATATCGGTGTACCAACCACCTCTTTCAAGGCGACGGACATCATAATAATCGCCACCCCCATAAAGTCTGCAGACGGGCTTCACAAGCACAGGAGGATAACCCAGATCACTGAAGTGAGGAAAGACTGGAGTGAAGACCCATCAAGGGAGAACGGTTTCGTGGACCTGATGAAATACAACTCCAAAACAGATAAGGTAGAGCCGACAGATGCTATAATAAACGGAGAATCCGAGATATTGAAATCAATAGCAGGGAACATAAAAGAATTCGCCGGTAACTGGGATGCTGTCTGGAACAATATAGAATTAAGGGGGAAGATCAAAGGGAAGATTGCAGAGACAGCCATCAAGAACAAGGATGATGACATGCTCGAAGCACCTTTCGTGATAAAATGCAATGATATGTTCCACAATATAAGTGAAGAAGTATCCAATGACAAAGGCTGGATGGATCAGGATGAGATATACAGGAGATGGGAAGAGTGGTTTTTTGAAGAGGTCAAAAAAAGAGGTGGATAGATGTCAGCTGATGACCTGAAGAACAAGTATATGGATAAGCTGAAAGAGGAACTCGGAGATAATCCACAGCCCACCCCTACAGTGATGAACAGAGAATATAAACAATTCAGGAAGGAGATCCTCCCCAACCATCTCTCCCGTTACGAATATTTCGCTAACCTGAGCGAGAAAATACTGAACATAAAACCGGATGAAAAAGAAGCGAAAGATCTCCGGGAATCTATAAACACATGCCACCTGAATGCCACTCCTGCCGGCCTTAAGAGCGTAGCGATACTCGCCCCTTTAGCGCTTGTACTTGCAGGTCTCGTTCTGAGCGTCATAATCCCCCCCATAATCGGCATAGATATAGGTACCTTCGGGATATTCGTCTCAATGATCGCAGGAGCTGCAGTATACGGGCTGATGAACAAATTACCAAGTTTTCTGGCAAACAACTGGAGGCTCAAGGCAAGCAATGAGATGGTGCTCTCAGTATTTTATGTGGTCACATATATGAGACACACAAGCAACCTTGAGAATGCACTCATCTTCGCTTCGGATCACCTCACAGGGCCTCTGGCACTGGACATGAGAAAGGTCATCTGGGATGTGGAAACGGAGAAGTTCAACACGATCAAGGAATCGATGGACGATTATCTTGAATTCTGGAAGAAATGGAACAACGAATTCGTGGAAGCTATGCACCTTATAGAATCCTCTCTTGCAGAATCTTCTGAAGACAGGAGAATAAACCTGCTTGATAAATCCCTCGACGTGATCCTCGAACAGACATATGAGAAGATGCTCCATTATGCACATAATCTGCATTCCCCTGTTACAACCCTTCACATGCTGGGAGTTATCCTCCCGATACTGGGCCTTGTGATGCTTCCTCTACTTGCAAGTTTCATGACGAGTGAGGATCTGCCACCCAACAAACTGGCAATCTACATTGCTTTCTTCTACAACATAGCCCTGCCGCTAATAGTGTATTATTACGGGAAGAACATCCTGGCCAGCAGGCCTACCGGTTACGGAGATACAGACATGTCGAGCGGAAAGTATGATAAATACAAAAAGGTCAATTTCAAACTGGGAGGGCAGAACATAAGCCTTTCGCCAGTAGTTCTTGCGACAATAATAGGCATCATAGGCCTGATGTTAAGCCTCTTCCCCATATTCATGCACGCAGTCACCGATATCGATATAGTCAATCTCCAGGAGGAAGGCATAAAGGTGATGCACTATGATGATGAAAAATACGATCAAGCGACCTTCCAGTTCCTTGGTTACAAAAAGCCTTCTTCGGGGAACTCTGATGAATACATAGGGCCTTATGGTCTCGGGGCCGCGATATTCAGCCTGTTCCTGCCTCTTACGATAGGAGTGAGTCTCGGCCTTTACTTCAGGCTAAAATCGAGAAAGCTTATGAAGATAAGGGAAGACTCTAAAAAGATAGAATCCCAGTTCGGTTCATCCCTGTTCCAGCTCGGGAACCGCCTTGGAGATGGCCTGCCCGGAGAGATAGCCATCACCAAAGTCGCCCAGGTCATGAAAGGCACAGTCACAGGCAATTTCTTCAACATCGCCACCACAAATGTAAGAAGACTTGGTATGACCATCAAGCAGGCCATATTCGATCCGAAAGTGGGAGCTATAAAGAACTACCCCTCAAACCTGATAAAGAGTTCGATGAAAGTCCTCGTGGAAAGCATCAAGAAAGGGCCCCAGGTTGCTGCACAGGCACTGCTTAACATAGCAAGATACGTAAAAGAGATCCACAGGGTCAATGAAAGGCTGAAAGACCTTATGGGAGACATAATCGGCTCGATGAAATCCCAGATATCCTTCATGACACCGGCGATCTCCGGAATAGTGATAGGCATAACCTCGATGGTGACTTACATCCTCTCAAGGCTCAAGAGCCAGATGTCACAACTGACAAGCGGAGAAGGTGCCGCAGGGGGCGGAGGCGGAATGGGCGGCATGGAAGGCCTGCTTAATATATTCGGAGACGGTATCCCCACTTACTATTCACAGATCATAGTAGGGATATATGTGATCCAGATAACATACCTGCTGACCGTCATCTCCAACAGTATCGAGCACGGCTCGGATAAGCTCAATGAAGAGCACGAGCTCGGGAAGAACCTTGTGAAATCGACAGCACTCTACATTGCCATATCTCTCCTGGTGATGATAATCTTCAATGCTATAGCAAGCACCATAATAGGAGAGATGTTAAAGAACTAACCGATAAGATTCTTCACTTCATTAGAGAAACTCTCCATCTCCTGTTCTATATCCTTCTCTTTCTGCTGGAGCTTCTTTTCGTACTCTTTAAGGCTTTCCTCCTTCTCATCAAGCGCCTTTTTCTGCTCCTGGAGATCCTGAAGTATTGCCTTTATAGAATCAATAACCTGTTTTTTTGCATCCTGTAGTTTTTCTATGGTCATGCCCGATAAGACATATTAGGTTGGATTTAAAAGTTACTAATGTTACTCAGAAGTGAACCTCCCAAAACCCGTGCTCCTGAAAATTTCCCTGTCCTCATTTATGATAAGGGCTTCAACATCGCCAATGCCCTCTACCATACTCATACCTTCCTCACTGCCCAGGACAAAGACTACGGTTGACAAAGCATCCGCATCAATCGCCTTATCAGTTATTATGGTAACAGAGATCATCCCATCTGAAGAATAACCTGTATTAGGGTTTATGATATGATGGTATTCCTTATCCTTATCAAAATATCTCTCATAATTTCCGGAAGTAGCTACAGACTTGTTATCAACATCCAGCCTGGTAATATAATCATCACTGTCATCCGGATTCCTCAAAGCTATATGCCAGTCATCAGAACCCTTATCTCCTATTGCCCTTATGTCACCCCCTGCGTTCACCAGCGCATGTCGTATCCCTTCCCTCTTAAGCACCGAAATACCCTCATCGATTATATAACCTTTAGCTATCCCACCGAGAGTTATCTTCATATTCTCCTCAAGAGTTATATCCCCTCCTTCGAGAGAAATATCATGATAATCCACATATTCCAGGGTCTCATTTATCTCAGAAGCATTGGGCGGCCTGTCAAGTTCGCTGAAAGTGTGGCTGTAAAGGTCCAGTATAGGTTGTACTGTTATGTCGAAAGCTCCTTCGGAAAGCTCGCTGTAACGCAAGGACCGGTTAATGACATAAAGGAGGTCCTCACCAGCTCTCACAGTCTTTTTTTCATTGAGCCTGGAGACTTCAGAGCTATTATCCGTCCCACTGAGCTTAGCTTCCAGGCTTTCCATCCTGTTGAAAGCATCATCTATAGAAGAAGCCGCATCTGAATCACCCTTGTCGCTGTATACAGTGATAGTGACCTCGGTACCCATAAGCTCCCTGGTCTCTTCCGTCTTCTCTGTCGCAGAACAACCCAGTAAAAGGAGAAAGACAACCGCAAACAGATAGATATATCTCATATTCCTTATAGAGAAATAAGAATATAAAAAGTTTTTTATATGGGTATTCAAGGATTCTAATCTATGAAATCCTTTTTTGGCGGGATCCGTGTAGAACAGAATAAACTCACGAAAAATAGAAATACAGAGGTCATGCCCCCTCCTGAGATGGTGAGCCTGCCCCTCAACCAGCATATAGGATGTCCCTGCAAAGCTAGGGTAAAAAAAGGTGACAGGGTAAAACTCGGAGAGAAGATCGCTGATTCTGATAAGACTGTCACCTCGCCTGTCCATTCCCCCGTCTCCGGAACTGTCGAGGCTGTTGAAGAGAGGCATCACCCTGTTACGGGCAAGGGAGAAACCATAGTGATAAGGTCAGACGGGAAAGACAGGAAAGGTAAACCTATAAACGGAAGGCAGGATCCGGAGAAGCTGACGAAGAAAGAGCTAATACAGATAATAAGGGATGCAGGAATAGTCGGCCTGGGTGGAGCATCATTCCCCACTCATGTTAAGATGTCACCGCCTGAAGGGAAGAAGATAGACACGATAATTCTCAATGGTGCCGAATGCGAACCTTACCTAACTTCAGACCACAGGACGATGGTTGAACATGGAGAGAAGATCATAAAAGGCCTGAGGATCATGCAGAAGATCCTGGAGCCTGAGAGAAGTTTCATCGCGATAGAGAAGGATAAGAAGGATGCCATCTCAAACCTGACGGAAAAGTCAGGAAAGGAGAACATAGAGATTCTGCCTTTAAGCACAAGATATCCGCAAGGTTCGGAGAAGAACATAATATATTCGGTTACGGGAAGAGAAGTACCCAACAGGAAAGGCCTGCCGCACGATGTCGGTTGCGTGGTCCAGAATGTCCAGACAGTTAAAGCTATATACGAAGCAGTTTATGAAGGCAAGCCCTTAATTGAGAGGATCGTAACTGTAACAGGTGCCGTAAAAGAACCGAAGAATCTCCTGGTCAGGATAGGCACTCCTGCAAAGGAAGTGATAAGATACTGCGGAGGATATTCAGACAATCCTGCCAAGATAATCTTCGGAGGACCCATGATGGGACATGCCCTGCCCGACGATGATTTCCCCGTAATAAAATGTGCTTCCGGTCTGCTGGCGCAGGATGGACTTCCACAAGAGGAAGAGAGGAAATGCATAAGATGTGGAAGATGCATAGAGGCCTGTCCCATGAGGCTCATGCCCACAACAATAATCCATAATGCAAGGAAAGGGAAATATGAGGAAGCGAAAGATTATCATGCGATGGACTGCAACAACTGCGGGGTCTGCTCATATGTCTGCCCGAGCAAAATACCCCTGGTTCAATGGATGAGATTCACTAAAGAGAAGATATCAGAAAATGACAAACAATAAGGACGAAGGAAAGACCGTAATCTCCGATAACCCTCACATGAAGGGCAAAGAGAACGTAAGGAGCATAATGTGGTATGTCGTACTGGCCCTTCTGCCTGTTGTTTTCGCATCTGTATACTTCTTCGGGATGAGCGCAGTGAAAATAATCTCGGTCTCGATAGTGACTGCTGTACTGACCGAGTTCACGATACAGAAACTAGCAGGTAAGAAAGTCACGATCCAAGATGGTTCGGCTGTACTCACGGGCCTTCTGCTGGCCCTCGTACTGTCACCGACTGTGCCCTGGTGGATACCCTTCATAGGAGCGATTGTCTCTATATCCATTGGAAAACATGTATTCGGGGGACTGGGACAGAACATATTCAACCCTGCCCTTGTGGGAAGGGCTTTCCTTGTGATCTCCTGGTCAGGCATTATGACCGAATGGGTATCACCTGACGGCATCACAGGCGCTACACCTCTCGGGATGTTGAAACAGGGAGGGGGAAAAGCAGCTTACGAAAATCTCCTGATAGGCAATATCGGCGGATGCATAGGGGAGACATCAGCCATAGCAATACTCATCGGCGGTGCATTCCTCCTTTATAAGGGGATAATAGACTGGCGGATCCCATTCGGTTTCATCGGGACAGCAGCCGTCTTTTCCTTGATACTGGGACAGGACCCTGTCTTCCATATCCTTGCAGGAGGACTTCTCATCGGCGCGTTCTTCATGGCGACTGATTATGTCACCAGCCCTATAACTCCCAGAGGAAGGCTCATATTCGGAGCAGGATGCGGTTCCCTGACAATCATACTGAGACTATTCTCAGGGTATCCTGAAGGTGTCATGTTCTCCATTCTCTTCATGAACATGGTAGTGCCCCTTATAGACAGATTCACCAAAAGAAGACCCTTCGGTGCAAAACAATGAACGAGGTAATAAGGACAGGACTTGTACTCATGATCGTCACCATAATAGCTGCCGGTGCCCTCGGCCTCACAAAAGATATCACCTCTGAAAAGATTGAAGAGAGGCAGAAGGATAAGCTCGACAGATCACTGGAGAGGGTTATGAACGCAGATGATTTCGAGAAGAAAGGAGATCATTATGAAGCTTACCTCGATGATGAGCCCATAGGAAAAGTGGTCAGGGTGAAAAGCCAGGGATATTCATCAGAGATAGAGCTCATTGTAGGTATAGACAAAGATAATAAGGTGACAGGAGTGGACGTCCTCAACCAGGAGGAGACACCCGGTTTAGGAACCAAGATAGAGAACAGGACCTTCCTTAAACAATTCGAGAATAAAATGGGAAAAAACATAAAGCTCAGAGAGGAAGGAGGAAGCATAGATGCTGTCACAGGAGCCACAATCTCATCATCCGCAGTGACCGAAGGAGTAAGGGAGGCATTGAATGGAACAGAAGAGTGATTTCCAGGAACTTGTAAAGGGGATATTCAGGAAGAATCCCGTGTTCTGCCTTGTTCTGGGACTATGTCCTTTCCTCGCTGTGTCCACGAGCCTTAATAATTCGATAGGTATGGGCGTGGCAGCAACATTCGTGCTTATCCTTTCGAGCACAATAATATCATTCATCAGGAACATTATCCCGAAAAGGGTAAGGATCCCCGTCTTCATAGTGATCATAGCTTCATTCGTAACAATCGTCAGTCTTGTTATGCAGGCATATTTCCCTTCCCTGAATGAAGCACTGGGCATATACGTTCCTCTTATCGTATCGAACTGCATAATCATGGGGAGGGTCGAAGCTTTCGCCTCCAGGAACAGGCCTTTCAAGTCCATACTTGATGCAGCAGGGATGGGTATCGGCTTTACATTCTCGCTCCTCCTTATAGGCGGAATCAGAGAGATCCTCGGTACAGGAAGCCTGGAGATATTCAACATGACACTCTTCACTATACCCATGGAACCAGCGATGATCTTCATACTCCCTCCGGGAGCTCTTCTTACCATGGGCCTGTTGATGGGGTTGTTCAAGCATATAAGCAATAAGAAGGAGGCCACAGAATGACTCAGGAGATCATATCCATTATGCTGGGAGCCATCTTTGTGAATAATTTCATATTAGCTAAGTTTTTAGGGCTTTGCCCTTTCTTCGGCGTATCGAAAAAGACGAAACCTGCTCTGGGAATGGGTCTTGCAGTGATTTTCGTGATGACACTCGCATCGATAGTTACCTGGGTGATGTATAATATAGTACTGCTCCCTTTGGGACTTGAATACCTGAAGATAATCGTATTCATACTAGTTATTGCGAGCTTAGTGCAATTCGTCGAGATCTTCCTGCGGAAAGTGAACCCCGCACTTTACAGGACGCTCGGGATATACCTACCACTAATAACCACCAATTGTGCAGTGATGGGAGTTGCCCTCCTGAATGTCCAGAAGGAATATTCTTTCCTCCATACCTCAGTCTATGGGTTCTCTGCAGGCTTAGGATTTCTCCTCGCACTCATGCTAATGTCAGGGATAAGAGAAAGGCTTGAACTCAATGATGTGCCAAAGGCTTTCGAGGGGATGCCTATCTCCTTCATTGTCGCAGCCCTTATGTCGTTGTCATTTTTAGCCTTTTCAGGAATGATATGATGATACTTGAATCGATAATCGTCCTCGGCGGACTCGGACTTGTATTCGGGATCTTCCTGGCTTTCGCCTCTAAGAGGTTCAGTGTAAGGGAGGATCCGGAAGTGAAAAAGGTCCTGGATATTCTCCCCCATCTTGACTGCGGGGCATGCGGGTATAGCGGATGCAGAGGATATGCAGAAGCAGTGGTGAAAAACGAGAAAGTACCCGCTGACCTTTGTGTACCAGGCCAGGAAGAAGTGAAAAAGAAAATATCAAAGATTACCGGAAAAGGAGGCGGGAAGAGTGAAAAGGAAGATCGTGTAGCAGTATTGAAATGTGCAGGAGGAGACAGAGAGACGGACAGAAGGTTTGAATATGAAGGGATCAGGAGTTGTAAGGCTGCGTCAATGCTTCAGGGAGGACCGAAATCCTGCCCATATGGATGCCTCGGGTATGGGGACTGTGTGGATGCCTGCAGGTTCGGAGCCTTAAGCCTGGACAAGAACGGCCTGCCGGTTGTTGATAAAGAAAAATGCGTTGCATGCGGTGAATGTGTCAAAGCATGTCCAAAAGGTTTATTCGAACTTGTGCCCGGGAATAAGAAGATACATGTACTATGTTCTTCAAAGGATAAGGCAGGAGATGTCACAAAAACTTGCAGGGTCGGATGCATAGCATGCAGAGCATGTGAGAAGGCATGTCCTGCAGATGCCATACATGTGAAGGAGAATCTGGCTGTCATAGATTATGATAAATGCATACAATGCGGAAAATGTGTCAGCGCTTGTCCGAGAAATATAATAACGGATGAGAGGAAAAAATCACAACAACGAAAAATATAAAAACCAAATTGACGCCGCATAACAAAAAAGAGGTATAATATGGTAAAAAAAGCTACTTTTGACGGTAATACAGCAGCAGCTCATGTAGCATATGCTTTATCTGAGGTCGCTGCGATATTCCCTATAACCCCCGCTTCACCCATGGGTGAACTTGTGGACACATGGTCAGCAAAAGACAGGAAGAACATCTTTGAACAGAAAGTTTCTGTGCAGGAGATGCAGTCCGAAGCAGGAGCTTCAGGATCTGTGCATGGTTCATTGAGCGCAGGAGCACTTACTTCCACTTTCACGAATTCACAGGGCCTTCTGCTCATGCTCCCTAACATGTACAAGATAGCGGGAGAGATGCTCCCGGGCGTTTTCCATATAGCTGCAAGAAGCCTGGCAGCACAGGCATTATCCATCTATGCGGATCATTCGGATGTGATGGCTGCAAGGTCCACCGGATTCGGGATGCTCTCTTCCTCTAATGTCCAGGAATCACAGGACATGGCTGCAATAGCCCACCTGGCTTCAATCGAATCAGGGATACCTTTCCTCCATTTCTTCGACGGTTTCAGGACTTCCCATGAGATACAGAAGATAGACCTTATAGAATATGACACGCTGAAGGAGATGGTCAACATGGATTCCGTAAGGAATTTCAAAGAGCATGCCCTGCGACCTGAAAAGCCCTATGCAAAGGTAGGAGCGGAAGGACCTGAGATCTACTTCCAGGGAAGGGAGACCGTTAACAAGTATTATCTCGAAGCACCGAAGATAGTCAGGAAATATATGGACCTGTTCTATGAGAAAACAGGCAGGAAATATGAACCTTTCGAATACACAGGAGCTGAGGATGCAGAGAAGCTCATCGTGGCCATGGGTTCATCCACCGATACTATAGATGAGACTGTTAGATACCTGAACGGAAGAGGAGAGAAAGTTGGTGCGATAAAGGTGAAATTGTACCGTCCTTTCTCCGCAGAAGACTTCATCGATAAGATACCCGGATCCGTAAAGAAGGTTGCTGTACTTGACAGGACAAAAGAACCGGGAAGTCCCGGAGAGCCATTATACCTCGACGTTGTTTCAGCTCTCAAAGGCAGGGACATAGAGATCCTGGGAGGAAGGTACGGGCTCTCTTCTAAAGAATTCACACCATCGATGGTAAAGGCAGTATACGACCATCTTGAGAATGGTTTCAACGGTTTCACAGTCGGCATCAATGATGATGTGACGAACCTTTCAATCCCCATCAAGGAAGAGATAGATACAGAACCAGAGAGCGTATACAGGTGCCAGTTCTGGGGTTACGGCTCTGACGGGACTGTGAGCGCCAACAAGAATGCTATAAAGATAATCGGTGAGAATACCGATAAGGAAGTCCAGGCATACTTCTCTTATGATGCCAAGAAATCAGGAGGCACTACAAGGTCCTATCTCAGGATAAGTGATGATAATATAAGATCCACATACAAGCCTACAAAACTTGATTTCATCGCCCTCCATAAACCATCTTACATCGGCAAATACGACCTGCTCAGAGGGCTGAAAGAGAACGGCATCTTCCTCATGAATACCAAGCATTCGAAGGATGAGGCATTCAAGCATCTCACTAAAGAGATGCAGGAGACTATAAGAGCGAAGAACATAAAGTTCTATGTTATAGACGCTTTCAGCATAGCCGAGAAAGCAGGCCTGGGGAACCGGATAAATACTGTGATGCAAGTGGCTTTCTTCAAGCTGACCAACATAATCCCTATAGATAAGGCGGTCGGTTACATAAAAGAGTTCATAGAGAAACAATTCAGGCTGAAGGGCAAGGAGATCGTCGAGAAGAACTGGAAATGCGTCGATTTGGCTTTAGAAGCAGTCGAGAAGGCCAGGACAGATACTGGAGAGGAATCCGCTCCCGTAAAGGAGATGGTACCTGAGGATGCAGACAAGTTCGCAAAAGATATAGTCAAACCATCCATGCTCTTTGAAGGGGATAGTATCCCGGTCTCTAAGATGACGCTTGACGGAAGTGTCCCGCTCTCGACCACAAAACTTGAGAAGAGAGGAGCAACCAAGAATGTACCTGAGTGGAAACCGGATAAATGTATCCAGTGCGGTTTCTGTTCAATGGTCTGCCCGCATACCGCGATAAGGATGAAACAGATAAAGAAAGAAGATCTCAGGGGTGCTCCTGAGGGTTTCATGACCATCCAATCAAAGAGCAATAAAGAGCTTGATTTCAGGGTCCAGTGTTATCCTGAAGATTGTGTGGAATGTGGTCTATGTGTCAATGCCTGTCCGGTGAATGCACTTGAGATGAGGCCTGTCGAGAAAGCAAGGGAAGACGGCGAGGATAAAAGACAGGAATTCTTTGATAAGCTTCCTGAAAATGTTACAGAGGGCACCAAAGAACATACCCTTAAGAATACACAATTCAAACAACCGATGTTCGAATTTCCGGGCGCCTGTGCAGGATGCGGCGAGACACCTTACATAAAGACAGTGACACAACTCTTCGGAGACAGGATGATAATAGCGAATGCTACAGGATGTTCATCCATATGGGGAGGAATGTTCCCCACGATCCCTTATTGCCAGGATAAGGAAGGCAAAGGACCCGCCTGGGCCAACTCTTTATTCGAGGACAATGCAGAATACGGACTGGGTTTCCGGCTTGCAGTAAACCAGATGAGGGGACAATTGAAGATGTATCTGGAGAAACTGCTGGAGACAGGCACTACAGATGATCTTTCAAAAGCAATAGAGAACATGCTCAAGGTCTGGGACAAGACAGATGACGAGGCCAGGAACGCTGCTGCTGAAGTGAAGAAGAACCTCCCGGAAGCACTTGAATGCGTATACGGAGAAAGCGAGCCAGTATTGAAGAAGATAGATGAGATGAAAGATTACTTGATGAACAAGAGCATATGGGCTGTAGGTGGAGACGGATGGGCCTACGATATCGGCTATGGAGGCCTCGATCATGTACTTGCCCAGGGCAAAAACATAAATGTTCTCGTGCTTGACACAGAAGTATACTCAAACACAGGAGGACAAGCTTCCAAGGCCACGCCTCTGGGAGCAAGTGCCAAGTTCGCCTCAGCCGGTAAAGAGACCCCTAAAAAGAACATGGGATTGATGATGATGTCATATGGCAATGTCTATATCGCATCAGTCGCCATGGGTGCAAACAAACAGCAGCTGTTGAAAGCACTGGTAGAGGCTGAGAATTATGACGGGCCCTCGATAATAATTGCTTATGCGCCATGCATAGCCCATGGTTGTGATATGGGACACAGTATAGACGAGGAGAAGGAAGCTGTCGAGTCGGGTTATTGGCCTCTCTACAGATATAATCCGGATCTCGAGAAAGAGGGGAAAGACCCGTTAGTATGGGAAAGCCCTGAACCGAAGAAGTCTTTCAAGGATTTCCTGATGAAAGAGAGAAGGTACAAATCCCTCACAATAAAGGCTCCTGAAAGGGCCAAAAAGTTATTCGATAAGGCAGAGAAAGATGCCAAAAGGAGACTGGAGGATATCAAAAATGAAAGTTGACAGCGATAAATGTATAGGATGCGGTGCATGTGTGGAAAAATGCCCTGTCGAAGCCATTACCATGAAAGATGATGTAGCTGTGATAGACCAGGATAAATGCATTGATTGCGGGGCATGCAAAGAAGCTTGTCCTCAGGGTGCAATTTCAGAATGATTGTGGTCATCGGAGGCGGTCCCGGCGGTTATACGGTCGCTATAAGAGCTGCACAGCTGGGGAATGAAGTCACTCTGATTGAAAAGGAAGAAGTTGGAGGAGTATGCCTCAACAGGGGATGTATCCCCACTAAGGCGATCATACATGCTGCCGGAGTATTAGGGAGCTTTGAAGAATTCTCAAAGATGGGTATAGATATAAAGGACTACTCTTTCGATCCTTCCAGGATGGTCTCATGGAAGGACAATATTGTTAAGAGACTTAACATGGGTGTCCGTTTTCTCTGTAAGAAGAACGGGATAAGGATCATCGAGGGTAAGGCAAGCTTCCTTAACAATAAAGAGATTAGTGTGAACGATGAGAAGATAGCTTTTGACAAGGCAATTATCGCTACCGGCTCTTCCCCGGTGGAGATCCCCGGTTTCCCTTTTTCTGAAGACAAGGTCATGTCCTCATCGGATGCACTTTCCATGAAAAGCATACCTGAGAGCCTTGTTATCATAGGAGGAGGCTATATAGGAACTGAACTCGGGACTGTTTTTGACAAGCTCGGGAGCAAGGTCCATATAGTTGAGATGACAGATAAGCTACTACCCGGTGTGGACCAGGAAGCTGTCAAGAAACTGAATACAGGGAATATCATAACACATCTGAACTCTAAGGCAAAAGGCTTCACAGGGAAAGACGAAAGAGTGAACGTAAATATAGAAGAAGAAGGCGAAGAGAAGACCATTGAAGCAGAGAAGATCCTTGTGGCTGTAGGGAGAAAACCCAATACAGACCTGGGGCTTGAGAATACTGATGTCAGTCTGGACAAAGGATTCGTGAAGGTTGACGACAGATGCAGAGCAGGTAAGGACATATATGCGATAGGAGATGCAGCAGGAGGACCCATGCTCGCTCACAAGGCCAGTATGGAAGGGAAGATGGTCGCCGAGAACATCTCAGGTAATGATAAGGGAAGGAAAGAGCTTATCCCTTTCACTGTGTTCAGTGATCCTGAGATAGCTTCCGTAGGGATTAGCGAAAAAGAGGCAGAGGATAAAGAGGACATAAAGGTAACGAGGTTGCCCCTTTCAGTATCCGGAAGAGCGATGACACTTAATGGCACAAAAGGTTTCGTCAAGATCATAAGCAGGAACGAGGAAATCCTTGGTGTCCTCTGCGTAGGACCAAATGCATCAGATATGATAGCAGAAGCGACCCTCGCCATAGAGCACGGCGTTACATTGAAGGAACTTTCAGAAACAGTACATGCGCACCCTACAATGCCGGAAAGCCTTGCTGAAGCCGCAGAACGAGTTGCGGGGAAAGCGATCCACATATATGACCCCAAACCGGTATAACCAATATTTCCTATTCCAATGAAAAAATACGAGATATCACTCAGTCATACTCTCTCCAGGTATGTTTGCATTTCGTGCACTTGTAGAACTTTGTCTCTCCCTCATCACCTGCCCTTGTCTGAAGGAGCCAATAGTATGCCTCATTATTACCGCATTTAGGACATTCCTCTTCCACTTTGGACATGGTCTCTTCAGCTTCATTACCAACTACTTCTACCTCATCCTTGTGCTCAACAACCTCCTTAAGCTTTGATTCTTCAGCAGATTTCTCTTCATGACCACAGGACGTACAGACCATGACTTTCTTGTCCTTCTTCTTCTTCGGCATCATCACCGAACCGCATTTCTTACAAAACAACATGATTTCACCCCACTATACTGAACCACAATTCAGCAGCCCAGATCTTTAAGTATCCCAGATAAGGTATTCTGAAATAAGCTTCTCCTATAATTTTATCATATGTTATCCCTTTCTCGAATTCAGGATCAGAGCGTTCGTTATGATCACCCTTTGTCTGGTATAAGAACTTTCCGCTCCGATTCTCAGTATCCACTACCCTGTGGATTATAGGGTATGATTTATTGCCCCTGAAGACGATTATGTCACCAACCTCCACTTCATCAGGCGGAGATCCCTTAATGACTATTATATCACCTTTACTGAAACCATTATGCATCGGAAAGTCCCTGAATTCCTCTTTTGTTATGTTCTTAGCCTCATAAAACGAACCACAGTTATCCCACCAGGTATCATAAGTCTCTTCCATATCCGGCGGATAAAATTCTCCGCACATCTCCCCATAATGGCCTGCATCTGCAAAACCATGATACATGCTTCCGGAAACCACGGCAACTACAGGAAAATCCGTGCTGAGGAGCATCCCGAGGCCCGGATAGACTATGAATTTTATCAGCAGGTAAGCTAATACTATATTCACTATCCAGCTGGCAGGGGAATCATCATTCCAGATGAAATCCCACACCTCTCTGGCTATCCTCCGGGCCTTCCTGCCCCTTTTCTCCTTAGGCATAAGAAGCGCAATCAAAATGATTATTAATAAATCTTTGGTTTTAGGATTGTGTTAGCAGGGTTCTCCAGTATGATACGCGCAGAAAACATTTATAAACAATAGCTCATTACACCCCTGCCATGAGATTCTGCCCAAAGTGTGGTAAAAAGACAGAAGAACTTTATGACGGCCTGTGTAAAGAATGCTCTGCTGATAATACTGAGCTGTTCGAATATACTCCTGAAGAGATCACCATATGCCAGTCCTGCGGAGATATCCATGAAAGAGGGAGGGTCTATAAGGGAGATACCAAGAAAGAGATCGAGAGAATCATCAGGAAAAGGATAAAGCTCAGCAAGGACATAGATGCTTCTCTGGAACTTGAATTCGAACTTCCACAACATGCCCCTAAACAAGGTAATAAAGCAGGCTTTCCGGTCTACCTTTTCCTGAGGGGTAAGACTAAAGAAGGCTCCGAACTTGATGAGGAGTATGAGATCCCCTCAACGATCAGGTTCATCACTTGCGAGAAATGTTCCAAACAGGATACGGACTACTTTGAAGGCACTCTACAGATAAGGAGTAAAGAGAAGGATAAGACGGAGAAGTGCATAGAATACCTGAGGGAGATCATGAAATCTGAATCAAAGAGGAGTGTTTTCATGACGAGCCTCAAGAGGACTAAAGATGGTGCTGATGCTCTCATCACTTCCCAGAAACATATAAAGGACATAGTGAGGAGGCTCCACGAGAGATTCGGAGGAGAGATAAAGATCAACGAGCAGGTATTCTCAAGGGATCATCTGAGGAGCAAGGATATCTACAGGGTCAATGCCCTGATCAGGCTTCCCGAATATGACACAGGGAGCGTCATAAAGACAGGAGACAGGCTTTACAGGGTAGTGAGGTTAAGGGAGAACAACATCATAGGACATGATCTTGTTTATGATAAACAGGTCAAGTTCCATGCAAAGGACAAGGAGATTGAGACCATCGAGAAAGAACCGAAAGAGAGCCCTATCACCACAATAAGACCCAATATAGAAGCCCTCAATCCCGAGAGTTATCAGAGCGAACAGATCCAGAACCCGCAGATACTGAAAGAGCCCGGCCAGGACAAGAAGGTAAAGACTTTCGTATACAGGGGGGGTCTCTGGGCGTCTGAATGAAACAAGAGAATAAAAACATAGAGGTGAAAATCATGAAAGCACTATACATGGAAGATTCATATCTGAAGGAATTCAATACAAAAGTCAAGAAAGCGGATGGTAAATATATTGTCCTTGAGGAAACAGCCTTCTACCCAAAAAGCGGAGGACAGCCTTTCGACACCGGGAAGATCATAGATGAAGAGGGGAATGAATACAAAGTCGTCTTTACCGGGAAATTCGACGGGGAGATAAGTCATGAAGTAGATAAGGAAGGCCTCAGTGAAGGTAAGAATGTAAAAGGCATCATCGATTGGGAGAGAAGGTACAAGCTGATGAGGGCTCATACAGCCTCCCATATCCTCAGCGCAGTTTTCCATAACGAAGCAGGTGCGAAGATAACAGGCAATCAACTTGATCTGGAGAAGAGCAGGGTAGATTTCAGCCTCGAGGATTTTGACAGGAACAGGATAGACGAATATGCAGAGAAAGCCAATGAGATAATAAACAGGAATATTGATGTTAAGACATACTTCCTCGACAGGGAAGAGGCCATGAAGATCCCCGGCATGGTAAAACTTGCAGGCGCGCTTCCTCCTTCAGTGAAAGAGCTTAGGATCGTAGAGATAGGAGATATCGATAAACAGGCAGATGGAGGAACGCATGTTAAGAATACTGAAGAGATAGGTGAGATAGAGATAATCAAAGCGGATAATAAGGGAAAAAACAACAGGAGAGTGTATTTCAGACTGAAATGATAGGGCCCCTTGAGATTGACGGAAGTGAAGGTGGAGGACAGATGCTCCGTATGAGTATCGCCTTATCACTGAGCACAGGGAAGGCCTTTGATATGACCAATATAAGGGCCAAAAGGCCTAAGCCCGGACTGAAAGCACAGCATCTCAAGGCCATAAAAGCCGCAAAAGAGCTTTTCTCGGCAAAGACTGAAGGGGACCATCTGGGTTCACAGAATCTAAGGTTCATCCCGGGAAAACTGAAAAGAAAGAGCCTCAATATCGACATAGGCACAGCGGGCTCTGTGACTCTTCTTCTCCAGGCACTCCTCCCTGCGCTCATAAGGGAGAAGGACAGGGTCAGGCTCAGTATAAGGGGAGGTACAGATGTGAAATGGAGCATGCCCTTCGATTATCTTGATAATGTCGTACTCCCTTTCTACAGGATCTATGCTGATATAGAGGTGAAGCTCAGGAAAAGGGGTTACTTCCCGAAAGGAGGAGGGGAAGTTGAGATCAAGGTAAAAGGGAATGACGAGGATAAGGGCATAGAGCTCTCAAGCCAGGGAAAACTCGTCCACATAAAAGGCATAGCCAACTCCTCCTCCGATCTCGATGTGAATGAGAAGTCCGCCCAGTCAGCAAAAAGTCTGTTGAGGAAATACGACTGCCCTGTCAGGATAGACACGAGAACCTCCAGATCTGAATCAACAGGTGGTGGAATTGTGCTCTGGGCAACCCTGACCATGAGAGAGGATGAGATCGAAAGAAGAAGGCCGATAAGGCTGGGCGGTGATGAACTTTATGAGAAAGACCCTTACTCTCCAGGACAGGAGGCAGCCAGGAAGCTCCTAAAGAGCATAGACAGCGGAATCTGTGCTGATGAGCACCTTACTGACAATCTGATCCCTCTGCTGGGACTTTATGGGGGAGAGATTAAGACAGGAAGGATGACAGACCATATGAAGGCAGGCATCGAAGTCTGTAAAAAGTTCCTCGATAAAGACCTGACGAAGAATATAATCTTCAAATAAAAAAATATCAGATAATATTCAAAGAAATGATCATAATTCTGCTATCTCGATGCCGTTCTCTATATCGAGGATATCGTAATATACTTTCCTCTTCTTATCCTTATCAAGCTGAAGATCCTCATAGAGCTGCTTAATGGTCTTCAGGTTCTCTTTCGCCTTGCTTATCTCTTCCTTATTCAGAAGGTCCTTAGTGCTCCTGATGAGCTCAAAGATATCCCTGTCCTTGATTATGTTATCATCCTTCGGCTTCGTCAGGGAGACTTGCTTATCAGGATGTTTTATATTGAAATTATCATATTCGAGCTCGTCAATGACATGTTTCTTCTCTTTCAAAGTTTCATCAGTAGAATAAAGGATCTTCTCCTTCTTCATGAGGTCCTTCCTTACTTTCTCAAGCTCTTTCTGTTTAGCCTCCAGGCTCTTGCCTTTCAGGAATTTCTTCTTCAGTTCCTTATATTCCCTGAAAAGCTTATCATAAGAATCCTTCAGCCTCTTCTTGCTGGTCTTCAGCTCCTTCGCTTCCTTAACCTTCTTCTCCCTCTTCTCCACTTCCTTCTCTTTCTTCGACAAGGTTTTCTCCCAGTCCTTCATTTCTTTCTTCTTGTCCTTCTCTTCCTGTTTCACCTTATCTTTTTTCTCCTTTATCTCCTTCTCTGCCTTCTCCTTCTTCTTCTCTATCCTATCTTCCTCTCCCTGAAGGGATTTAAGCCTGGAGACTATCTCCCCTTCCTTGGAATCGAGGAGCTTCTTGTCCTTCTCAAGCTTATTGAGAGTCTTAAGTATCTCATCTTCCCTCTCTTCAAGGGCTTTCTTATCATTCTCAAGCCTATTGACCGAGGCAAGGATCTCTTCCTCTCTCTTAGCAAGAAGCTTCTCATTATTCTTCAGGGTCTCTATCATAGACCCATATTCCTCTCTGGTCTCCTCAAGCCTCTTATTCATGAGGGAAAGCTCCTGTTTAGCGCCTTCCTTCTTATCAAGGAGATTATCAACCTCCTTCGAGAGCTCCTTCTTCCTCTTCTCTAAAGAATCTATATCCTTATTATAATCCTTCTCCTGATAACTGACTATCTTTTCTCTCTCGTTAAGGCTCCTCTCCCTCTCATCAAGAACCCTCTTCTTCTCCTCAATAGTTTCCTTTTCCTTCTTTACCTTCTCCTGTTCGCTATTTAGGTTTTTTTCCTTCTCTTCAAGGTCCTTCTCCATTTCAGCCACTTCCTTCTCTCTCTGCCTGACCTGGGTACTCCTTTCCCTCACCTCATAATCAAGCTTCCTCCTTTCAGTGGCTATCTTCTCGAACTCCCTTTTGTGTGCGTTTCTCTTCTCCTCATCCTCAGGAATGGTAAAACCTTCGGTCTTCTCAGAAGGAGCTTTGACCTCTTTAATCTCTTCAGAAGCCTGATCCTTCCCGAAAATCCTCTTAAGGAATCCTTTCCTCGGCTTAGGGGGTTCGGGCAGACTGGAAATATCCTCATCCATATGAGAATATAAAGAATATGATTTATTTAAAAAATTAAGTAATTCCTTTAGAGTCACATCAGGAAAAAACTGGTCTTTTTAAGCCAGGTCATCGGTTTCCCTTATCACTAAAACGCAATATTTTTAAATGAGCCAGAAAGCCCATAGGAGATGGAGGTATCAAGAATGGAATGTTCATCAACACACACAAACATAACGAACATGGGCGGGACTGCAAGGTTCATGTGCCCGAAATGCGGAGAGTACGAGATAGTAAGGTCAAAGAGAGCCAGAGAGTTGGCAATGAAATACAATTGCCCGAAATGTGGTTTTGAGGGACCGAACTGAGGGATAAGAATGGCAAAAGCGATAGTTTCTATGAAAGTTATGCCTGAGTCGCCTGAAGTGGACATGGAATCCGCACAGGAGAAGATAGAGGGTAAGGTGAAGGAATTCGCAGGAGAGACCGAGATCAGGAAGAATATCCAGCCTGTAGCTTTCGGTCTGAAAGCGATAAATATAACCTTTGTCATGGACGAAGAGAAAGGAGCTACAGACCCTCTTGAGGAAGACCTGAAGAGCCTTGAAGAGATAAGCTCTGTAGAAGTTACGGATGTAAGAAGAGCAGTCCAATAATTCTTTTAATTTTATTTTATAACAGTAAACTTTAAGTATTAATTCTTCGCAAAATCTCAATAAGATATTAAAAAAGAGGTAATAATCTATGAAAAGAATAATCTTCACTGTGCTAGTATTGGCTCTCGTTCTCGGATGTACGCCAACAGAAGAGGATCCAAAAGAAAAGATTGATGATAATGTTCAGATCAATACAGTAACACTAGGGATGAAGGCCGATATGGTGGGTTTCCATCCGAACATGCAGGCTTATGAGACTGCAACACTGAATGTGAACAAGAACATATTCGATTCTCTAGTACAGTTCGACCATAAATTCAAGATCAAACCTAGTCTTGCGGAATACTGGTCCAATCCCGATAAGCTCACATGGAGATTCAATCTAAGAAAAGGAGTCAGATTCCATAATGGTGAAAAGATGACCGCAGAGGATGTCAAATACACCTTCGATTTTATAATGGAAGATAAGGACAATGCTCTGAAAAACCTTGTTTCACCCATTAAGAAAGTAGAGATAGTAGACAATTATACTATAGACATAAAGACCAAAGACCCTACACCAGTACTCCTTCACAAGCTTGCAGATGTATTCATCGTCCCGAAAGACCATGAAAGACTGGACAGATGGCCCGTAGGTACAGGTCCTTACAAGCTGAAGAAATACGAGGAAGAGAAAAATGTAATCTTAGAGAGGTTCGAAGATTATTGGGGTAAGAATGCAGATATAGAGACTGCTATAATGAGGATAATCCCTGAAGCAAAGGACAGGATAAACGCTTTCAGGGCAGGGAAAATCGACCTGGCAGAATTCATACCCCCTGACCAATATGAGGAACTGAAAGAAGAGATCAATATGGTCTCCAAGCCTACAAGCAGGGTCATATTCCTCGGCACAAATTTCAGGGAGGGCCCGACTGCCGAGCTCAAGGTAAGAAAAGCCATGTATCATGCTATCGACGAACAGGAGATAATAGAAGAAGTGATGAAAGGCCTTGCAGAACCGGCCACCCAGTTCGTCTCGCCTGAGATCCTCGGATACAATCCGGAGATCGAAAGACTAGAACATGATAAGGAAAAAGCCAGAGAATTGCTTAAAGAGGCAGGATACGAAGACGGTTTCAACATAACTCTTGACTGTCCGGACAACAGGTATGTAAAAGATGAAGAGATATGCAAAAGAGTAAGTGAACAGTTAGGCGAGATAGGTATAGATGTAAAAGCTAACGCAAAGCCCAAGTCAGAATTCTTTGAGAAGATACTCGCAAGGGAGTCTGACTTCTACCTTCTTGGTTGGGTGCCAACAACGGGAGATGGAGGAGAAGTTTTTGATTACCTCCTTACTACTGTGAATAAGACAGAAGGAGAGGGGAACTATAACCTCGGTTACTATTCAAACGAGAGAGTGGATGAGATAACAGGAGAGAGTTCCAGGATCCTTGATACTTCTGAAAGGAAAGACCTTCTGCAGGAAGGTTTCAGGATAGCCATGGACGATGTAGCATGGATCCCGCTACACAGGCAGAGCCTCACCTATGCAGTATCCGAGGATCTGACTTGGAGACCAAGGGCAGATACAAAACTAGATCTGGAGACAATCAGTTATGACAAGCCTTAATACTAAGATAATCTCGGCCATCTTGGTCATCCTCTTTTTGGTCTCTTTTGTAGAAGCATATATGCTCATAACACAGAATATCGAAGATGCAAGAGAAGACCTTAGAGACGATGGCCGTTCGCTGGCCAGTCTCTCAAAATCGCATATAATCGAAGATTATAAGCTCTACAAGGATTCCGGATTCCTCAAGTTCGTAGAAAAAACACAGGAGATAATCGAAATGGAAGAGGATCTGGAAAGGATCCAATTGTTCAGAATCAATGGCGAGTTATTATTCGACAGCTATAACCATAGCGTTTATGAGTACAAAGAGATAGATCCTCCCGAAAAGGATAAACTGAAGAAACTCAAAAAACAGACATCAAATGTGATGATTAACGGGCAGGAATATTTCAGGGTCATCTCACCATATGTAGAGGATTGGGGAAGGCATGATTATACCCTAGTCTATTATTTCTCTTATGAGAACCTTCAGGAAAGGATATGGAAAATCATATGGAAAACCTCCGCCTGGACGATCATATTCGCACTCCTCTCGACAGCCCTCATACTATTCTTTTCGAACAGATTGGTCTTAAGACCCATCAAAAGGCTGAATAAGGGTCTGGCACTGTATAAGGAGGGGAAGCTCACGAAACAGATAAACATAAAATCGAATGATGAGCTGGGGAACCTTGCATCATCTTTCAACCAGATGAGGGAGGTACTGGACTCCCAGAAAAAAGAACTAAAGAAATACAGTAAAGAGCTTGAGGACAAAGTGAAGAAAAGGACCGAAGAGCTTGAAGAGTCAAAGAAAGAGCTCAATGAAAGAGTGAAGGACCTTGAGGATTTCAAGGAAAATACTGTTAATGAGATCCTTAAACAGGAAGAGCTTGAGAAAGAGAATGAAAAGCTCAGGAAAAAGGTCAGCAAGAAAACTAAGAAAAAGAGAAGCAGCAGGAAAAAAAAGGATAATCAATAAAGGACTTCACTCAGATCTTCCATGTCAGTCTTTATGGCAGTCCTTGAAAGATGAGTCCTTGTGGCATTATAGCCTTTGTCTTTTATCCTCCTGATCACTTCATCTGTCTTGGGAAGCTCGGACAATGACTTCTCCTTAGCCAGGATGTGAAGGTCTTTCATACCAAGAGTGTCATATTCTTCAGCCAGAAGTTCAAGGAATCTCCTGTCCGGATAATCTTCAGGCAGGTCTTCAAGGATATCACGGAGAAGTTTCTTATCGTTGAGAGTACCGAGCCATAAAGGACCGAGACCATTGAGAGGACCATGTTCACACAGAAGCTCGTCAACCTTCTTCTTTCCCTTCCTGCAGACGAAGAAGACACGCATATAATGATCCTTTGAATAGGATATCAAAGGATAGAGGGCCTTATCAAACTGCGCTGCTACTAGCTGGACTTTCCTTATCAGGATCCTCAAGCCTGTCTCATGCATCTGATGATCATTCTGTGAGTCTGCCCAATATTTCCTCCTGCATGCTCTCTTATGGGTTCCGCATAAAGCCGAAGTATCAGTCGCCGTAACAGCAAGATAGCCATTCCTGGAAAGCCTCTTCACTGCAGAATCAATGAAAAAATTAGGTGAGCCGAAAGGATCGATATCAATATAATCCGCTCCCGGCATGGAAAGGAGGAACTCATCAGCGTCCTTATTGGAGAGGACAATATTATGCGATACAGAATTATGCTCTGCGTTCTTCCCGATAAGCTTTACAGCCTCCTCAGATATATCGTTCATATAAACGGCCATGTCATGATCCGTTTCCTTGAGGAACCTTATGCCTCTAATACCAGTACCGGCCAGAGGAAGAGAGACCTGCTGAGGTTGTAGTTTTTTAACGAAGAAAACTGAGATATCCCTGTTGAATCTCATTACAGGATTATAGAAGACCGGCAGTCTCTTCGATACCTTCTTCTCTACAGGCACATAGGATTCAGTCTTTCCTTCTCTTATAAGCTGGTACATAAGAAATAGTGAAAAAAAGATATATAAAAAGGTTCAGTTCCAGACCACCCGGCTTTCGTCCACATAGATGTGCCTGAAAGTTACCCTCCTGAAATCATCATTGCTTGCAACTATCCTCACCGGATAAAGACCTGGTTCGATATCATAAGGGAGCCTTGCTGTTACACTGCCCCTGATCTCATCGTCAAATTCACTGAAAGTCTGGGTTGCCCTGAGAGGATAATCGTACATCATCACACTGACAGTGGTCCTGCCCATGTCCTCAGAATCAGAACTGTAAGCGAAATTAGCCCTCAAAGCATCCTTTTCAGGGATTATCTGTGCCCTGTCAACCGTAACCTGTGCGCTAACGGAAGCCAGCGCCATCATGAACATAACCACGAATAACAATAATCTTTTCATAACACCCACCTCAAAATACTTTACTACTCAAAGATATTAACTGATATATAAATATTTTGATAAGGGTCACCCAAAACTATTTATATAACGCTTCCGGACTAATCGGTATGACTGGGAGCTGCTCTATCAGGAACGGCATTTCTATTATTATCTGAATCAGCCCAAGATCCTGGGCCCATGCTCAACAGAACTTAGTGGTAAAAATGACGAAAAAATTCAAACCGGATGAAGTCGAAAATAACATACTCGAATACTGGAAGAACAATAAGATATTCCAGAAGGCCAGAGAGAAGAACAAGAACAACAAGGATTTCTATTTTCTTGACGGTCCCCCTTATACATCAGGGAAAGTGCACATCGGGACAGCATGGAATAAGGTCCTCAAAGACTGTGTCCTGAGATTCAAGAGATCAAGAGGTTTCAATGTATGGGACAGGGCAGGATATGATATGCACGGTCTTCCCATCGAACACAAGGTACAGGAGAAACTGAAGCTCGAACAGAAAGAGGATATCCAGAAATACGGCGTAAAAGATTTCATGAAAGAATGCAAGAACCTGGCCGTTGAGAACCTGGAGATCATGAACGATGATTTCAGGAGAATGGGAGTCTGGATGGACTTCGATAACGCTTACCAATCCATAAGCCCGGATTACATCGAAGGTATCTGGTGGCTGATAAAGAAAGCGTATGAGAAAGGAAGGCTCTATGAGGATTACAGACCTATCCACTGGGATTATGTGCACCAATCTGCATTAGCGAAGCACGAGCTTGAATACGAGACAGTTAAGGACAAGAGCATATTCCTGAAGTTCAAGGTGAAAGGGAAAGAGAACGAATACCTAATAGTCTGGACGACCACACCGTGGACGATAGCATACAACCTAGGTGTGATGGTGAATCCGGAGCTTGATTATATCAAGGCTGATGTTGGGGGCGAGAAGTGGATCGTCGCTAAAGGCCTGGCAGGACCTGTCATAAAGATGGTGGCAGACAAGGATTTCGAGACAACAGAAGAGTTCAAAGGGGAGGAACTCGAAGGTCTCGAATATGAGCATCCTTTCCACAAGGATCTTGGAAAGCATTATGACAGTCTCAAAGAGAAGCATCAGAATGTACATTCGGTTCTTCTGAGCAAAGAATACGTGACCCTGGATGCAGGTACAGGTCTCGTCCACACTGCCCCTGGTTGTGGTCCTGAAGATTTCGAGATAGGACATAAATATTCTATACCCGCCTGGAATAACCTCATGGAGAACGGAAAATTCCCTGAAGATATGGGTAAGCTATCCGGACTTCATGCCAGGAAGGACAATGACAAGTTCATCGAGCTGATGAAGGATCAGGGAACCCTGATAGAAAGCACTGAAGTGGAACATGATTATCCATTCGGGCAGAGGAGCCATGAACCCGTAGTCTTCAGGGCTACGAAGCAGTGGTTCTTCAAGGTGGAAGACCTTAAGGATAAGATGATCAAGGAGAACAACGAGATCAAGTGGGTTCCCGAAGCCGCTTATAATGCTTTCAATTCATGGTTAGAGAACCTTAGAGATAATTCCATATCCAAACAGAGATACTGGGGTACCCCTCTACCCATATGGAGAGCTGATGACGGAGACATAATAGTTATAGGATCAAGGAAGGAATACGAGGATCTTACAGGGAAAAAGCTTGAGGACCTTCATATACCCTGGGTCGACGAGACCCCTATCGAGAAAGACGGTAAGACCTACAAAAGGATACCCGATGTGCTTGATGTCTGGGTCGATGCAGGAACAGCGAGCTGGAACTGCCTTAATTTCCCGGCAGACCAGGAGACTTTCAGGAAGATGTTCCCGGCTGACTTCATCCTGGAGGGAAAAGACCAGATCAGAGGATGGTTCAATCTCCTGATGGTGGCATCTATGCTGGGCATGGAAGAGAAGCCGTTCGAGAATGTCTACATGCACGGTTTTGTGCAGGATGCAGAAGGGAGGAAGATGTCAAAGAGCCTCGGTAATGTGATCTCACCTTACGAGGTCATCGAGAAATTCAGTGCAGATACATTGAGGTACTTCATGATCGGAGGCACCAATCCGGGACTTGACATAAACTACAATTTCAATGAAGTGAAGGTGAAGCACAAGAACCTCGGTATACTCTGGAACCTCCACAATTACCTTATCGACCTGTCAAGGACGAACAAAATCAATCCGAAGGATGTGGAGATAAACAATCCGGGTGTGGAAGAGAGATACATAATCTCTAAGCTGAATTCGAGCATAAAGAGATGCACCGAATGCTTCGAGGACTACAGGATCAATGAAGCACCATGGAGAGTGGAAGAGCTCTTCCTGGAACTTAGCAGAGGATATATCCAGAAAGTCAGGGAGAGATCTAACGACAGGACTGTCATAGGGACAATATACAGGGTCCTTATGGAAACACTGAAGATGTTCTCCCCTGTAGCTCCGTTCATGACAGAGCAGATCTACCTCAACATGAAGGAAGAATTCGGGCTTGAGAAAGAAAGTATTAGCCTTTATGACTGGCCTTCTTACGATGAGGAGAAGATAGATGAAAACCTCGAGGAAGAGTTCAGGATCTCTGATGAAGTTACGCAGGCTCTCCTTTATGCGAGGGAGAAAGCCCAGCTGGGCGTAAGATGGCCCGTGAGAGAGGTCATGATCGAGAGTGCCAGCGAGACCTACAGGAACGCAGTGGAGAAGAGGAAAGAGCTGATCAAGAAACAGGTCAATGCAAGAGATGTAAAGATAGTTGAAGATGCAGGCTTTGAGAAGAAAGCCAAGCCCAACTACAAGAAGATAAGGGAAGACTTCGAGAACCTCGTTCCCCAGATCATGGCCAGGCTTGCCACCGAATCGAGGATAATAGAGAAACTCAACGAGGAGGATGCAGTGAAGCTGAAGGTAGACGGACAGGATATCTCCTTAGACAGGTCTCACTTCACCATACATCAGAACACTCCGGATAAGTATTCTGAAGGCGAGATAAACAAGGGTATGGTCTACATCAACAAAGAGATGGACAAGGACCTTGAATCAGAAGGTTATACCAGAGAGGTAATGAGAAGGGTCCAGATTGTGAGGAAAGAGATGGGCCTTAACAAGACAGACCGTATACAGCTTTCTATCGAGAGCAGTGAAAAACTTAAAGCTTACCTTCAGGAGAATGAAGAATTGTTAAAAGAAAAGGTCGGTGCAGACGAGCTCCACTTCGGAGAAGGAGAGAAAGAATTCAATATCAAGGGAGAGAAAGTGAAAATCAAGTGTCAACAAGTCCATGACGGCGCCTGATCCTATTTTCCTTCGGATTTTTCACTTTCCCTTTCTTCTTACATTCTTTGCAGACTTCATAGACAGTTAATCCTTCTCCCTTACATTTCATCGAATAAGTATGATCATCACAGATGAACCTCCCGCATCCGTCACAGACCCTCTGGGTGATCTCGCCGCATTCCCAGCAGTCACCGTCAACATTGAATTTCTGGCCCATAGAGAAGAATGCTCCTTTTTTCATATATAAATTTATCCAATAAGACCACTGGACACTAGACATCAACGGATGAGATTTATAAATTATCAAAACCAATAACTTTCTATCATGGCCAATACATCAATAGACACTCCGCTCTATGAACTGACTTTCCGCAAATACGAGAAGGATGACTCTAAAGACAGGAGAGCAAGGATAAGGAAATTCTGCCTCAGCCTCGGCCTTCTACAGCCGGGAGATTCAAGGGATATAATAGTTGATGTGCTGAAGGTTCTCATCGATGCTTCGGAAAAAAGGCTTATGCTCGGTTCAGAGGACATAAGGGAGAAGGTCATTAAGGAGAGAGAGAAGAAAAACCTCGCCATGAAAGGGATAGCCTCTTCGAACATAAGGAGACAGCTCAAGAGACTCAGGGATATGTTCTTCGTGGAGAAGATAAAGAACAAGTACAGGATAAGCGAGTTCATGAGCTTATCAGAGATCTTCCAGGAGAAGATAATGAAATACCTCCTCCCCGATATAATCTCGAGGATAAAAGAATATATGCAGGGTATCTAACGGCCTTCCAGATAAGTTTCTGCAGCTTCCATGAAAGCCAGGTCCGCTATTATGAACAATACGAGTATAGCTGTTGACAGCACTGCCCCGCTCATATAATTTGTTATAAGATAAGCTATCGAAAAAATCATCACTTCTCACCCATTAATCTCTTATGCTCTAGCATTGTCTGCCTCCTGCACTCTCTCTTCTTGCTGCCCCTGTAAGGATAACTATCCTCGCCCTTATAAGGACATCTGTAATCAGAACCGCATAACGGAACTCCCCTCTCTATCCTGAAATAACAGGGCTTGTCAGGAGGAAGCTTCCTGATGTACTGCTGGAAATCCTCAAGGGAGAGTATACTCTGTTTCTCCAATGTAAATTGAGTGTGTCCGGAAAAGTATATAAATATTTCTATAAAACACATATCCATGATATATGAACCGAGGGAGGACAGCGATCTGCTTGCGAGGAACGTAAATGCTTATGCATCCGGAAAAGTGCTTGACATGGGCTCAGGGACAGGGATCCAGGCAAAATCCGCTGAAAGAGCGAAAGAAGTCCTCTGTGCAGACCTTGACCCTGAGGCTGTGGAAAGATGCAGGAAAGAAGGATTGAAAAGTGTAGAGTCGGATCTCTTCTCTGAGATAAAAGAGAAATTCGACACGATAATATTCAATCCGCCATATCTTCCGGAAGACCCCTATATGAAGGATAAAGCCCTTGACGGAGGAAAAGAAGGATGGGAGCTTTCAGAAAGGTTCCTGAGGGAAGCCAGAGAGCATCTTGAGGATAAAGGGATCATACTCTTCCTTTTCAGTTCCCTCACCGGCAGGGAGAAGATAGATAGTATACTTAAAGAGAACGGTTATGATCATGAACAATTAGACTCGATGAAACTCGATTTCGAAGAGCTGTATGTGTATAAGATATGGAATACCTAGCCAAGGGAAAGAGAGGAGTTGTATACCTGACAGGATATAAGGGAAAGAAGGCTGTCATGAAGGTCAGGAACAGGGACAGCAAAGCGGTCTCCAGGCTGAAGATCGAGGCAGATTTTCTCAGGAAGCTCAACAAGCACGGCATAGGCCCTCAGCTGTATGAGGCAGGCGAGGATCACCTCATTGAGGAATACATAAAGGGAGAGCTCATAGGTGAATTCCTTGAAGGAGCAGGCAGGAAGAGGACCATAAAGATCCTCAGGGAGGTTCTCCTGAAGCTCTATAGGATGGACAGGCTCGGCATAAACAAGGAGGAGATGCATCATCCAGTGAAGCATATCATCATCAGCAAAGAAGCGAGGATGATAGATTTCGAGAGATGCAACCATAGTCAGAGACCCAAGAACATAAACCAGTTCATACAGTTCCTCCTGAGCAGGAATATAAAACCTTTACTTGAGAAAAAGGGTATTTTCCTGGAGACAGGATTCATGAGAGACCTTGCCAGAAGGTATATGAAGGATAAGGATCTCATCGATAATATCCTTACAGCTCTGGAGACGACGGAATTCAGGAACAAAGTTTTCATAGAATGCAGCAGGGTGAAGAAAGGAACAACTAGCAGTTACAAAGAGATAGCTGAAAGAACAGGAAGTTCGGCTATTTCAGTCGGACAGGCACTGAAGAAGAATCCCTTTCCCCTTGTGCCTTGTCACAGGATCATAAAAGAAGACGGCAGCATAGGAGGATATAAGGGTAGTTATGATAATTCTGATGAGAAAAAAAGGATTTTAGAGAAAGAGAGATGAATCATTTCTTCTTCTTTTTCTTCGATTTCTTTATCTCTTTCTCGAGCTCAAGATCCTCAAGCAGCTCTTTGTACCTGTTCCTGATCGTAACCTCGGTGACGCCGGCAACATCAGCAACCTCCCTCTGAGTCCTCTTCTCACCATTGATGAGAGCACTCACATAAAGGGCAGCCGCAGCTATACCTGTAGGACCTCTGCCGGAAGTGAGCTCGGATTTCTGAGCCTTCTGCAGGATCTCAATGCTCTTAGACTGTGTCTCTGCACTAAGCTTTAGTGAGGATGAGAATCTCGGGATGTAATCTGCAGGATTGCTGGGAAGGATCGTTATACCCAATTCCCTCGTTACGAACCTATAGGTCCTTCCTATCTCTTTCTTCTCAATGCCTCCGCTCTCGCTTAGCTCATCAAGAGTCCTCGGGACATCATGCCTTCTGCATGCAGCATATAGTGCTCCGGCAACAACTGATTCCATGCTTCTTCCCCTTACAAGGCCCCTCTGGACGGCAAGCGTGTATATCCTGGCTGCCTCCTCTTCAACGGTCTTGGGAAGTTTCAGGTAAGAACTCACTCTTTTCAGTTCAGCGAGAGCAAGCTTAAGGTTCCTCTCTATAGCTGTGGATATCCTGTACTGCCATTTCCTGAGCCTGAAGAACTTGTTCCTCTCCCTGTTGCCCAGCTGATATATATCGGCCTTCCTGCCCACTTCTGTGCCGAGACCCTGATCATACTGTGTATAAGTCATCGGCGCACCGGATCTTCTCCTCTTCTCACTTGATTCAGAATCAAACTCACGCCATTCCTGGCTGTAATCGATCATCTTCTCTTCAACAACAAGACCGCAGTCCTTACAGATGACCTCTCCCTTATCCTTATTCCAGAAAAGATTTATACCCCCGCATTCAGGGCACTTCTTAACATATCCTGATACCATAAAGCCAACCCCCTATTCGTAATATAGTGATAAATACAATAATTTTATAAAAAGGAGGCGTTAATAATATTTAAAACTTTCGTTTTTTAATAGGAAATATATAAATTTTATGTCATAAATTCCTATATTGGTTTATAAAAACATTTCGAAAACTTTTTAATCCATTAACTATTGTTTTCCAATAATATGAAAAACCTGATATTCGTAACAGGCAATGAGAAAAAACTTGAGGAGGTCAGGGAATTCTTTGGTGATATTGAAAGGGAAGATATCAAAGGTGTTCCCGAGATACAGGGAGAACCTGAAGATATCGCAAGACATAAAGCGAAAGAATCCTATAAGATCCTGCAGAAGCCCTGCATGGTGGAGGATGTGGATTTCGGCATAAAAGACTGGGATTATCTTCCCGGCCCTTACATCAAAGAGTTCCTCGAGAAAGCAGGCGTGGAGAAGCTGGCAGACCATTTCGAAGGATATGAGGCAAGAGCGGGATGTACTGTCGCTTTAGCCCTCTCGAAAGATGATATAAGGATCTTCAGGGGAGAAGTCAACGGGAAGATAGTCAGGCCCAGAAAGGATAACGGATTCGGCTTCGACCTTATTTTCGTTCCAGAAGGTTATGAGAATACTTTCTCAGAGATGGAGATCGAGCTCAAGAATAAAATAGGGCATAGAGGAAAAGCCCTTCTTAAACTGAAGAGCTTTATCGAAGAAAGTTTTAAATAAAGGACCGTCTGCCATTAAAATAGGTGATCAAATGAGCGTAATAAGATACTTGGTTTTGGACGTCCTCAAACCATACAATCCTTCAGTTACAGAGATGGCAAAAGAGATAAGCGATCTGGAAGGAGTGAAAGGAACAAACATTACCGTCATGGAAGTCGACAGGGATGTAGAGAGCATCAAGATCACTATCAAAGGAGATGACATCAATCTCACTAAACTAAGGGAAGTCATCGAGAAGAACAGTGCAACGATCCACAGTATAGATAAAGTAGCATGTGGAGACGAGTTCGTGGAAGAAGCAAAGATCCCACAGGATTAAGATGATAAGACTTATGATCAGGGGCCTTGTTGACGGGGCCCTTTCCTCATTAGGAGTTGTTATAGGTGCCTCGCTTTCTAACAATCTGCAGATAATACTCTCTGCAGGCTTTTCAGGTGCTGTAGCGAACGGATTCTCGAACATATTAGCAGCATTCACTGCAGAGAAGACAAGCCAGTATCAGAAACTGGACAAGATCGAGAAGAAGATGCTCAAATCCCTGAAAGGGACAAAGAGAGAAAAAGCGATCAACAAGGATATAATCAAGGGAGGGGCTCTTGACGGAGCTTTCAGTCTCGTCGGCGGAGTTCTGCCCATCCTGCCTTTCTTCTTCATGGATACCAGCATAGCCATCTACGGCTCTGTTGCTCTTGTGACTATAATGGCAGCATACCTGGGTGTTTATACGGGAAAACATTCGAAGGAGAACCTGTTCATGAGCAGTCTCAAGATGATAATCTTCACTCTGGCGACTGCTGGGATATGTGCTTTGATACAGTTTGTGATCTGAAGACACAGGAATGAACAAATTCTCTTTTTAAGAAATTTAAGACGCCGTGGCCCGCAAATTATTTCCCAAATTTGGAATGCAAGGTGGGTTTCCTTCACTTCGTTCAGTCAAGCCCACTCCTTTTTAAGAAATTTAAGACGCCGTGGCCCGGATTCCCACATAAGGGCCTTGCCCTATATCAACCCAGGTACGATAATGCTACACAAGGTAGCATAATGGGACAGACGCCGTGGCCCGGATTTGAACCGGGACATCCCGAAGGAAACGAGATTTCCAGTCTCGCGCAATACCAGATTATGCGACCACGGCATGAATGTATGTATTACCTGGTCTGGGCTATAGGAATCCTTTATAAAGTTTTTTCCTCGATGACCGCCAGAAAATAACATATAGGATTCAGGATAAAAAGACTTAAATAAATGGATGATTAAGACAATAACCTATACAACATATTGTATTGTTACATGACTATAAACACAACATATTGTGTTCTTATGGTTTTTTTCGTCTCGAAATGATGACAATAAGGTGGGTGTAGCTATGGACAAGGAGAATAAACTTAAAGAAATGTTTGAATTTAAGACAAAACACCACAACAAAGTAAATCAGGAATTCCTGACCTCATATAAGGAATTGTTCTATAAGCTTAAGGAAAAACAGGAGAAAGGAAGTTTGTCCCTTCATGAGGATTATCTCAACGGTAATGAGCTTGCCCAGAACATCTACCAACAGAAATACTACCTCAAGGATCTCAACGGAGAAGTCATCGAAGACAGGCCGGAGGATGTGTTCACGAGGATTGCAGCCTCTCTCGCATCGGTAGAGGAGAAGAACAAACAGAGAGAGAACGCAGAGAATTTCTATAATATGCTTTATCAAGGCTATTTCATGCCAGGCGGCAGGGTCATCGCAGGAGCCGGCGATCTATTCAGATTGAAGACCCTGGCAAACTGTTTCGTCACTGTGATCGGTGATGATAACATAGAATCCATATACAATGCCGCCTATGACTGTGCAAGGACATATTCATACGGTGGAGGCATAGGCCTCGATATATCAAAATTAAGGCCGAAAGATTCGGTCGTCCACAATGCTGCAGATAAATCAACAGGCGCTGTCTCTTTCATGGAACTCTATTCCCTGACTACGGGCCTTATTGGCCAATCAGGCAGAAGAGGAGCCCTCATGATCACCATTGATGTTAAACATCCTGATGTGATGGAATTCATCAAAGTGAAACAGAATTCCAACTGGGCGACCAAGCAGGTAGTCCAGCAATGCGAATGGTCAGGAAAGTTCGATAAGGAAAGCCTTCAGGAGATAGAAAAACAGGTCAGGGAGAACACACAGGTCAGGTTCGCCAACATCAGCCTGAAAGTCAGCGATGAGTTCATGAAGGCCGTTGAAGAGACCAAAGAGCACGAAGAAGGCTCGATCCTCCTCTATAAGAAACATGACAAGGAAAGGATATACAACAAACCCCAGGACAAGGATACTGATTATTCATACAAGCTCCCCTCGAAGGATGTAGAGAATTATGAGATAGTAAAAGAGTTCAGGAATATCGATGAACTCAACGAATATCTGGGCAAGAACATAAGTGAAGAGGACCTCAAGGATACAGAGAAGAGGGACATCTACGGAGATTATCTTGTAGAAGGAGGAGAATACGATTATGCGATCCACTACACAGGAGAGTTCATGACCTATTATGGATCAAAGAACACTCATGATGTAAGGAAGATAATCAACGCGAAAGATATATGGGAAGCTTTTGTCTCAGGGAATTACTCTACTGCAGAACCAGGTCTTATATTCTGGGACACGATGAGCAAGTATTCGCCTTCAAACTATATAGGGAAAAGGATCTCTTCCACAAATCCATGCGGAGAAGTGCCGCTTGAAGACGGAGGCGCATGCAACCTCGGCTCTTTGAACCTCTCGAGGTTTGTGAAGAAAGGCTATAGTGATGAAGCAGAGATCGACTGGGAAAGCCTGAAAGACACTACGAAGAATGTCGTAAGGATGCTCGATAATGTCATAACATGGAACGTTGCACTGAATCCACTCGAGAAACAGAGGAAGGCTGCGAAAGAAACAAGGAGGCTGGGAATAGGTGTTATGGGCATAGCAGATATGCTCAATCAGATGGGCATTGGTTATGATGAAGAAGAAGGCCTGAAGATGGTAGAGAAGGTGACGAACACCATCACGAACACCTGTTATGAAGCTTCCGCAGAGCTTGCAGGTGAAAAGGGTCCCGTCCCCATCTGGGATTTCGATAAATACAGCAGAGGAAAGTTCTTCAAAGAAGTGCTATCTGAAGAAGTAAAGGAGAAGATAAAGGAGAACGGGCTGAGGAATGTAGCTCTTACATCCATCGCACCGACTGGCTCGATATCCAATATCGTCCTCGGGTATAAGGGAGAGAAAAAGAATTACATCGGAGTCTCTGGAGGAATAGAACCCATATTCTCCCTTTTCTACGAGAGAAGATCAGAAAGCTTCGGCAATAAGAAATTCAAGGTATTCCATTCCACTGTCCAGGCTTATCTGGACGAGAAAGGCCTAAATGAGAAGGCGAAGGATGCCAAGAACACCGATGATCTGAAAGATATGCTTCCCGAACATTTCTTCAGGACATCCCATTTCATCAAACCCGAGAACAGGGTAAGGATGCAGGGGACCTGCCAGGGTTACATCGACCACAGCATATCCTCCACCATAAACCTTCCCGAAAGCATAGAACCAGAGACCATATCGGATGTATACCTCAGATCCTGGAAGAACGGCCTCAAAGGAGTCACCATATACAGGGACGGCAGCAGGTATCCGATCCTGAGCGTCGCAAAAGAGATGTCAGAGTTCCAGGAGAATAAGGACAAATTATTCAGGGTCAAGGAGGGTGGTGAAGAGAGGATCATGAAAGGAGACGATGTATTCATGGTAGACAATACCCTCACTACGCCTTTCCACGCCATGAAAAAAGGTTATGATGTTGAAGAGTCCAGAGATGATAAAGGGGAAGTGGAAAAGGATGATTCAGGCGGCGGAGGAGGCGCCTGTAAAGTGAAGTTCGAGAACGGAAAATTAGTGAAGGGATGCGGAGACTGAGCTATCCCTTTCTTTTTCTTAATAAAAGAGTATCTTCTATAAACTTTAAATATCTCCAATACTTCAACCCCCTTGGAGTGATTCGTATAATGGCAAAAATATCTATTATCTATGGTTCTGTAAGAGAGGAAAGACAAGGCATAAAGGCCGCAAGGTTCATCAGGAATGAAGTAAAAGAAAGAGGTCATGAAGCCACTCTGATCGATCCGAAAGAATACGATATACCTTTCCTTGACAGGATGTACAAGGAATTTGAGAAAGCACCAGAGGATATAGAAAAGATAGGGAAAATCCTGGATGAGTCTGATGGTTTCATGATAGTGAGCGGAGAATACAACCACAGCATTCCTCCTGCATTAAAGAACCTGCTCGATCATTTCCAGAAGGAGTATATGTTCAAACCGAGTGCGATAGCCTCTTATTCGGCAGGGTCTTTCGGAGGGGTCAGAGCAGCTGTACATCTGAGAGCCCTCCTGGCGGAACTCGGCTGTCCTACTATTTCAAGCATATTCCCCATGTCTGAAGTACAGGACAGTTTTGATGAGAAAGGTAATGCTATAGAAACCGCTTATGAGAAGAGAATAGAAAAATTCCTTGATGAATTCGATTGGTATGTAGAAGCGCTTAAAGAACAAAGGAAAAAGGGAACGCCCTTTTAAGCCTCAACCATCTCGATCTCGATGTTAAGGCCTTCAGGTATAGGTACTCTCATTACCAGCCTAAGGGCCCTCTCATCAACACCCAGGTCGATAAGCCTTTTGTGAACCCTCATCTCGTACCTTTCCCATGAAGCTTTACCCTCCCCGTCAGGGGATTTCCTTGTGGTAATCCTTAACTTCTTTGTGGGCAGAGGAACAGGTCCCCTCATCTCCACTCCTGTCTTATCAGCTATATCTCTAATCTCCTGAGTGACCTTGTTTACTTTACCAATATCCGTGCTTGCTAGTTTTATTCTTGCTTTCTGCATTTTCTCTACCCTTACAAATTAAAAAAAAGAAGGAATTACTCCTTCTTCTGTAGGTCGATACACATACCTGCACCGACTGTAGCACCTGAGTCCCTTACTGCAAACCTTGACATCTGCGGGATCTCTTTCTGTGTCTCGATCACCAGTGGAGTCGTCGGCTTAACCTTAACTATAGCTGCATCGCCGTTCTTGACGAAGTCAGGATTCTCTTCGAGAACCTGGCCGTTAGCCGGGTTAAGCTTCTTCTGGATCTCCGTGATCTGGCATGCCACCTGTGCTGTATGGACATGGAATACAGGTGTATAACCTACAGTCACAACACTCGGATGGTTGAGTACAACCAGCTGAGCTGTAAACTCTGTAGCCACGGTCGGCACATTGTCTGAATGTCCGAGTACATCTCCTCTGGCAATGTCCTTCTTACCGATCCCTCTTACGTTGAAACCGATATTGTCTCCAGGACCTGCCTGGTTGTGCTGGGAATGATGCATCTCGATGGTCTTTACCTGACCGGAAGCGCCTTTTCCGTCCCTGCCCGGAACTACTGTGATCTTATCATTCACCTTGATCACACCTGTCTCAACCTTACCAACAGGTACTACACCGATTCCTGTGATGTTATAAACATCCTGGATCGGCAGCCTCAGTGGAAGGTCAGTAGGTCTCTGGACAGGCTCGAACTTGTTAAGCTCCTCAAGCAGAGTGCCTCCGCTCCACCAGGACATGTTGTCTGACTTTTTAACTACATTATCTCCTGTCAGAGCAGCTACAGGCACAAACCTGACCTGCTTCTCAACATTCCATCCTGCAGGCGCAGCGTGTTTCTTGACATCCTCTACAACTTTGTTGTACCTGTCTTCAGAGAATTCTACCCCTGAGATGTCCATCTTGTTAACCGCGACGATCATCTGATTCACACCGAAGACCTTGGAAAGTCTCAGGTGCTCCAGAGTCTGTGCGTTAACTCCGTCATTAGCCGCAACAACAAGAACTGCTGCATCAGCCTGGGATGTACCTGTGATCATGTTCTTCACGAAATCCTTGTGACCAGGTGCATCGATTATTGTGAAATTGTATTTGTCAGTCTCGAACCTCTTGTGTGCAAGGTCGATCGTGACTCCTCTTTCTCTCTCTTCCTTAAGGCCGTCCATTGCGAAAGCGAACTCGAATCCGCTCTTGCCAAGTTCTGCTGCCTTATCCTTCAGTCTCCTCATTGTCTGTTCGTCTATTGACCCAGTGTCGAACATAATCCTTCCAACTGTTGTGGATTTACCATGATCGACATGTCCAATGAAAACCAAATTCATGTGTTCTTTTTCCTTAGCCATTATGACCCCTCCTTATATCCCAATAGGTTACCTCTGGGATTTTGTTTTTATATTTAAAGGTTATGATTTGAAATCACAACCGCGGAACCCGGAAAGACTCACTCAGATTCCTCATCCTCCTGTTTCATGCCTTTCCTGTTCCTTATCCTGGAAATCACTTTTTCCTGCAGCTCTTCCGGAAGCTTCTCAAAGATCTGGTCCACCAATGAACTTGAACCTCTTCCGCCGGTGGCTGACCTCAATTCACTTGTAAGGCCGAACATCTCTGCCACAGGGAGTTTTCCTCTCACTACTGTAAGTTTGCCTTCCTGCTGCATATCAAGGAGCTGTCCTCTCTTGTTGGAGATGAGCTTGGATATCTCACCCATATGCTCTTCAGGCGCCTCGAATCTCAAGGTCTGCACAGGCTCAAGGAGCTTTGGCTTCGCCTGTTTTATAGCTCCCCTTATACCTTCTCTCACAGCCGGATATAGCTGAGCAGGACCTCTGTGGATAGCATCCTCGTGAAGCTTCGTGTCGACAAGGCTCACTTTCATGCCAAGTCCCGGTTCACCTGCAAGAGGTGCTGAATTCATGACATCCTCGAACATATCGAGGACCATCTCGATGATCTCTCCAATATGGACCTCTCCTCTTGTCTTCTCGACGAAGATGTTACCATTATGAATATCCTTGACCTTGTCTGCCTCTTTTGTATCCATCCCAAGAGAGACAAGCTTGTCCCTGAGTTCAAGGTCTTTCTTCTTGACCCTTCCCTCATAAAGTTCTCCGGATTTTATAGCATCCATTATCTCTTTTGGGAGAGGCTCGACAACGAAATAAAGCTTGTTATGCTTATTCGGCGATTTCCCCTCGAAAGGCGAAGGCGTGCTGGATTCTATGGCCTCCCTGTAGACCACGATAGGAGGCGAACTCTGTACCTGCACATTCTTCTCCTGGAGGATCCTATTCTCAAGGACTTCCAGATGAAGCTCTCCCATACCGCTAAGGAGATGCTCGCCCGTCTCTTCATTGATCTCTACCTTTATAGACGGATCTTCCTTGCTTACCTGCTGAAGCACTTCAACGAGCTTCGGGAGATCTGCCGGATTCTTGGCCTCGATCGCCTTTGTTACGACAGGGTCGAAGATATGGGTTATAGCCTCGAAAGGTTCCTGTTTCTCCTCTGTTATCGTCTCTCCGGGATAAGCTTTCGGACCCACAATCCCGATTATGTTCCCGGCAGGTACGTTATCCACTATCTCTCTCTTCTCTCCGTTATATACGAATACCTGCTGGATCCTCGAATCCTGTTTACCGACATTCAGATGGACCCTCTGGCCCTTCTTGATGGTTCCGGAGAACAATCTGCCTGCAGCTACTTCACCTGCCTGCGGATCAACGACGATCTTGGTCATCACGAAAGCTACAGGCCCGTTAGGATCTGCCTTGGCAAGGGATTTCCCGAATTCACTCTCGGAATCACCGTGCCAGATCTTGGGGATCCTGTACTGCTGTGCATCCACCGGATTCGGCAGATGAGCGATTACCGCGTTAAGGACGACCTCATGAACAGGCGCTTTCTTAGCGAGCTCATTATAGTCTCCTCCCGGCTCATAAGCATCGTAGATATCCTTGAAATTCACTTCATTCTCTTTCATATAGGGCATGGACATACCCCAGTTATGGAAAGCAGAACCGAAACATACAGTTCCATCCTCCACCTTCACGTTCCATTTACCTTTCAGCTCCTTAGGCGAAAGGTCATCGATCATCTTGTTCACCTGGTTGATGATCTTCACGAACTTTGCCTGCATCTGTTCAGGTGAGAGCTGAAGTTCTTTAATGAGCCTGTCAACCTTGTTGATGAAAAGGATGGGTTTTACCCTCTCCCTCAGAGCCTGCTTGAGAACAGTCTCTGTCTGGGGCATAACACCCTCTACCGCACAGGCAACCACAATGGTTCCGTCAACAGCCCTCATAGCTCTCGTGACGTCACCACCGAAATCAACATGCCCCGGTGTATCAATCAGGTTGATCAGATAATCTTCATCCTTGTACTTATGCACCATCGATACAGCTGCTGAATCAATAGTAATCCCTCTCTCCTGCTCATCATCGTGAAAATCAAGCTGCCTGGCATCCCCTGCAAGGTCTGAAGACATCATGCCGGCGCCTGCAAGCAGATTATCCGAGAAAGTGGTCTTACCGTGATCGATATGTGCACAGATAGCTATATTCCTTATGTTCTTAGGGTTCTTCATCGTTGTAGTTACCCTTTCTACCATCTTTGCCATTTATAATCACCTTCTCTCGTCATCCGCATATAAGAGCTCGAAATCGACCCTCTCATACACAAAAAGTTCATCTTCGTTGAAAAATCTCTTAATCTCATCCTCTGCTACTTCTTTTGATTCTGATGCATGGATTACATTAGACTGGGTGCTCATAGAAAAGTCCCCTCTTACAGTACCCGGCATAGCCTTGGCACCATGGGTCTCTCCCGCAAGCTGCCTTACCACTCTTACTGCATCAAGCCCCTCCACTGCTAACAGTATAGAAGGGGAGTGCATCATGAATTCCTTGAGCCTTTTGAAGAAAGGCTTATCAGAAAGATGCGAATAGTGCTCATCCAGAGTCTTCTCGTCAAGACGGGCCATCTTAAGCCCCATTATCTTCAGACCTTTCTGTTCGATCCTGCTTATGACCTTCCCAACAAGGGATCTGTTAAGAGCATCGGGCTTTATTATTATAAGGGTCCTCTCTATCTTCATTTTGCCTCCTCCTTTATCCTCTTGTGCTCTTCGGTCCATTTAGTGGTTCTTGCCTTTCTCTTCAGCTCAAGCATGTTCTTCTCACATTTCCTGCTGTCAAAATAAAGGACCTTACCGTCCTTCTTAACGAACATCTTGCCTTTACCCGGTGATATTTCCTTACTACAGAAGCTGCATTTCATTTTAAGCCTTACCTCTTCCGCCACGCTTCATCTGCTTGGCTTCGATCTCAGTCTCTCTGAGCATAAGGGTGTCACCTATCTGGACAGGGCCTCTGACGTTCCTCCTGAGGATCTTATTCTTATCCCTGCCTTCAAGGACCTTGCACCTTACAAGGGTCACTGACCCCTGGGTCCCGGCCTTCTCCAATACCTCTTCAACGCTTGCAGGGACTGCATCCGAAAAAGAGACTGATTTTGAATTGTTATTGTCCTTTGCCATTCTGATCACTTAAGGTTTTCCGCAACCTGTTTAACCTTGTCTTTTGCGTCTCCTTCTTCAACAATCGCTATGCTTCCTGCTCCTACTCCAAGACCTGCTGCAACGCCGAGCTCCTCTTTGGATGCTGCTGTTACACAGGGTATACCTTTCTCCTTAGCAAGGAGTGGCAGATGCATTACAACTTCTGGTGGGTTAACGTCATTAGCCACAAGGACAAGCTTTGCCCTCTGCTTCTCAATCGATTTTGTGACTTCGTTGGTCCCTTTCTTCAGCTTTCCTGATGATTTTGCAAGTTCTACAGCCTCAAGGGCCGCTTCCATCGTTTCTTTTGATACTTCTTCAGCCATTCTAATTACCTCCAATGAGCGTGCAGAAAATTAGCACCTCATTCAGACACCATTCTGATGTCATCATCAATCATAGGTCTGGCTTAGGGAAAGGACAGGCATTTATAAATATTTTGGATTATCGCTTTCCCGGACAATAGATTAATATTCCTCTGGCTCTCCCCCGTATTCATGGACATACTGGAAAGACTCGGTAAGTCAGGATTCAGGGGCTCATTCCGGCTGGAAGACACCAGCTATATAAAAAAGAAGGGCCTTGGGATCATAGAGAAGCACGCTTATGAATTCCTTGATAAGAACATAAGAGAAAGACCCGCGAATGACGGGAAGCAAACACCATGGAAAGGCCATCCTGTCTTCACAGCCCAGCATGCTACCGCTACATGCTGCAGGAAATGCATCGAAAAATGGCATAAGATCCCTAAAGGAAAGAAGCTTGATGAGAAAGACATGAACTATCTGAAAGACATAATAATGAGATGGATAAAGAGAGAATCCCCTCAGATGAAAGAGAAACAGGAAAGATTATTTTGAGACCAGGCTAATCACTCTCATCCTCACCATATCCGCATTGGGTGCATACCCTTACCTTGGTAGGTTCTACACCGGCACCGCCGAACTTATGCTGGCTGGCACTGACTACCTTGAAAGAATGCGAACCGCATCTCTTGCAGGTAAACTCATATTGATAATTATCACCGGTCACTTCCCTGACTGCCATATTATAATATAGGAGGTAAAGATTTTATAAATATTTCCATAATCTGGAGAGCAACAGAAACATTTTTAAATGATATGAGAATCCCAAGCTCTCTATGGAAGGAACAATCACCAATTTCAGGATGGGAAGACATCATCAGAAGGACAGCCACATGGTAGTTACTGTGAAAGATGTTGACACCAAAGAGAAAGCAGAGAAACTCCTGGGAAAGAAGACAGTCTACAAGACTGAAGCAGGGAAAGAGCTAAATGGAGAAGTAAGAGCTTCCCACGGCAACAGCGGGGCAGTGAGAGTTGTTTTCGAGAAAGGCATGCCCGGCCAGGCGGTAGGGAAAAAGGTTGAGATCCAATAATCCCAACGAAAAGATTCTAGGAGCATTTTTCTTATTGAGGAGAGCCATAGCTTTCATCATAGATTTTATAATCGTCGATTTTGTCGTCCTCAGTGCTTTCCAGCCCATAATCAGGAACACAGTAGGTGAAGGCAGCATATCTGAACTGACAGAAACCCTCCGGTCAAGCCCCGGACTGGTGAATCAGCTCTCTACAATGATGTTTATCGCTTCACTTCTCATCGTACTTTATTTCACGATCCTTGAATGGAAGTTCTCACAGACGCCGGGACAGAGACTGATGAGTCTCAGGGTAATGGCTGAAGGGCCCAGATTCTGGCAATATCTGCTCAGTAACGTTTTTATATTTCCTTTCTTCCCCTTCATCCTGTTATGGCTAATAGATCCGATATACATGGTAATGACAGGGAGAAGACTCTCAGAGAGGATAGCAGGCCTAAGGATGGTGCAGGTCGTATGAGATGGGGATATGTACTGGGTTTCCTTATCGTGCTCTTCCTGCTCAGCAATTTCATCGCCGGTTTCTTCAATACAGAAGAGATGGGTAATGTGGCAGAGATATCCATTAACGGGATGATAGCAACTACAGGCGGAGACAGTTTCTCTTCCGTCACAAGCTCAGAAGAGATCATAGAGCTTATAGAGAAGGCGGAGAACAGGGGCATGGAAGCCATAATATTCAGGATAAACTCAGGAGGAGGATCCCCTGTAGCTTCCGATGAGATCGGGCAGAAGATTAAGGACCTGAATATGACGACCGTCTCTGCGATAAGGGATGCAGGAGCTTCAGGTGCTTACTGGGTAGCTACGGCCACAGACCATATCATAGCCAACCGGATGTCCATAACAGGAAGTATAGGTGTGACTTCTTCCTATCTCGAGCTCTCAGGACTTCTCGAGGATCATAATGTGACATACAGGAGACTCGTTTCAGGAGAATATAAGGACATGGGCTCTCCGTTCAAGGAACTCTCGGAAGAAGAGAAAGACATGATGATGGATAAGCTTGAGACAATAGAGGGTTTCTTCATAGACGAAGTGGCCGAGAACAGAGAGATGAAGAGAGAGGAAGTGGAAGAGCTGGCGACAGGAGAATGGTTCCTCGGTTCTGAAGCCAAAGAGGAAGGCCTTGTTGACGAACTGGGAACCATGGAGGATGCAGAGTCCTACCTTGAAAATGAACTTGACAGGGTGGATATTGTAGAGATGGAGAAGGAAAAATCTTTCTTCGAGAGGCTCTCCAGCGTTTATACAAATAAAGGGAAGATACTGGAGAAGACTAATCCCCAGCTCCAAAGATAAGGAGTATTCCCGAGACAATGAGTATTATATTCTTTACTATGGCTATCCCCAGAACATCTCCAAGACTAAAACCTATGTTGACGAAATTGTTAACCAGGGGGAAAGCGCCCAAGATTATTATTATAAGGCCGACAATCACACTGACCCATTTCAGGTTATCCTCGTGAGCAGAGTCGAAAAGGAGGAACAGGCCGCCCATGATGAGCAATATCTCCAGAATTATACCGACTATGCTGAAAGGGAGATCAAAACCTATCAAGCCAATGTTGTTCAATAGCGGAATCGCTCCGAATGCTGTTGTAATGAAACCCAATATGAGACTTATCCATCCTCTTGTTTCTAACATAATTATTACCCAGTATCTCTATTATAAAACTTTTATTTAAAGTTTGCTATAAAATCCTTTATCTTCTCAACTATCTCTGCTATTGACTTATCAGAAGTGTCGATGACCTTGTCATAATGGCCCTTATCGAAATAATCAACACCATAATAATGCTTATACCTTTTCTTCTCCGAATCCATCCTGGCAAGCATGTTCTCCTTCGTCTTCTCAAAAGAGGTATTGTATCCCTCATCATCTCTCTTTTCATCGAAGACCCTCCTCGCAGAGACCTCAAGGTCAGCGTCAAGGAAGATCTTGACAGAGCCGGGTATGAAGTACCATCCGAGCCTTGAATCTATGATGATATCATCCTTCTCCTTCCCGAGGTTAATCTGCCTCTGGTCAAGAAGCTTATCTATCGACTTATCATTCTCTGCGAGCTTACCAAGTTCCATGAGGGTGAGTCCTCTCTCTTCTGCGATCTCCCTCATCAGGCCGCCGACCGAATGATAACCGAAACCGAGAGAATCGGCAAGTTCCTTCGCCACTGTCGATTTCCCGCTGCCCGGAAGGCCGGTTATTGTGATTATCATCCTAATCCAAAGACTAAAACACATATAATAATCTTTCTGATGAAGGGTCTTTCATAATCTTTTTAAACCTTCAGGCGGAAGAAAAACACAGGTGATATAATGGGAGAGATAAAAGATTATCTGAATGATCAGGGAGAAAACATGAAAAAGCTCAAGGAAGCTACACCAGAGAGTATGAAAGGTTTCCATGAGTTCATGACAGCAGTGGAGAAAGACGGGGCCCTTGACGGAAAGACTAAAGAGCTCATAGCAGTAGCATTATCAGTCAAAGCACAGTGCCACTGGTGCATCTCGATCCATGTGAAGAACTGTCTGGATAAAGGCGCAACAAAGGAAGAGATACTCGAGTCAAGTTGGGTAGCTGCATTGATGGGAGGAGGACCAAGCCTGATGTATGTGAAACTTGTCCAGGACGCTATTGACGAATTGAGCAGATAATTTTATATATTACTCCTTCCCATTTATAACTATGAGAGAGGAGTTAATGGAAGACACTGAACCGGGCCTTAGTATGGAGGAAAAAACAACCTTAAGAATAGTAAAAGGGATGAAATACATAAGACGCATTGCTTCTAAGAAGAAGGATGAGCCGCAAATTGCCAGAGAGATTGCGAGGTTCTACAACAGGACCAATCATGAGATTGACATAGGTACAGCCCGGAGATCTCTTATCTTTTCCCAGGAGAATCATAAAGGACAATACAGGAACAATGACTTTCCAGAGTATGTCCATGGAGCGAATGTCGGATACATTACTGCAAGGCTGCTTAACGAAAGCTCTGATGAATTCAGGAAGGCATATAATATAGATGACCTAATAACCGCTTCTAACCTTCATGACACTATAGAGAACACTAAGAGATTCGATATAGAGAGGATCTATTCACTTATAGATAATATCAATAATGAGTTCGGGAAGGATCCGCTCGCTATGGCCCTCATAGTTTCTGGACTTGATGAATATATACTGGAGAAGCACATGGACGAGATCGAGCATCATACTCAGGAAAATATGAACGGGAAAGACCTCGTGTCCCATATAAAGGATTATGACATGGTTCCAGCCGATATGATAAAGACTGCCGACCGTCTTGCAGAGCTGTACAACATGAATGAGATAAGACCCCTATATGGTGAGACAGGAGAAAAGGATAAAGAGGAATTCATAAATAATACAAAAGCGGAGATAAAGCCCGTATCAATGAGAGTTGATAAATCCTGTTACCTGAATAATATAAGCATGGAAGTTTTGCTGGACAGGTTCATAGACTACTTCAGGAATAATTGAGAGCAAAGGATTCCACAAACTTTTTTAATGAAATGCAAGTTCTACAGCGTGATGGAATTCAAAGAGATCAGCATGGAAGACAAGGAATTATTCAACAGCTACCTGAAGGAATACCCAAAGGAATTATCGAAACTGAATTTCACCACCCTATTCTGCTGGCAGGAACAGAGAGGAATAGTGTATGCTGAGCATAAAGGCCATCTTATCGTGAAGGATAAAGACAGATATTATGAGCCCATCGGCCCAAAGCCGGCTGAGATGATAAAGGAGATATTAGATGATGATCCTGAAGGATATTTTGAGAAGGTCTCTGAAGAAGTGGCTGATGAACTTGAAGGCCTTAAAATAGAGGAAAGGAGGGATCTCTTTGATTATGTCTATGATGCAGAGGAGATGAAAGAGCTGAAAGGGACAAAATTCGAGGAGAAGAGACAGCATATCAACAAGTTCATGAAGAATAACCCTCAAACATGCTTCCTCGACAATTTCACGAAAGAGGATTTCAAGAGCCTTCAGGAAAGATGGTATAAGATGATGCCTGATGAACAGCTTATCAAAGATGAGGACAAATCACTGAAGATCGCCCTTGACAATTTCTCAGAACTCGAACTTATGGGTGTATGTGTAAGAGTCAATGAAGAGCTTGTAGGCTTTGCGATAGGAGAGAGGACAAAGGAAGGAACTTTCGCCGAACATTACGAGAAAGCAGACAGGAACTATAAAGGTGCTTATCAATATGTCCTGTGGGAATTCTGCAAACACCTGCCGGAAGATGTTAAATTACTTAACAGAGGCCAGGACATAGGCATTCCAGGTATGAGGAAAGCCAAGGAAAGCTATCATCCTGTGAAGATGGTGAAAAAATACTCTGTAAGTAAAAAATAATAAATAGAAGCTCTCTTTCTCCGGAAGTGTTATGCCGTCGTCGCATAATCTGGTAGTGCGCCTGCCTCGAGAGCAGGTTTCCTTCGGGATATCCCGGTTCAAATCCGGGCGGCGGCGTCTGTCCCATTATGCTACCTTGTGTAGCATTATCGTACCTGGGTTGATATAGGGCAAGGCCCTTATGTGGGAATCCGGGCGGCGGCGTTTCTAATTTCTTAATACCCCACTCAGACCATCTCTGCTGTATAGAGATATATATGAGTTTCAGGATCCTTCCAGCAATCTTCTTCCATGTTCCCCTTCGTGCATAAACGTGAAAGGAATGTCTCCCCATCATCCATCTTATCCCAGACAGACGGGAGA